>CAZEBC010000190.1:0-6793 GCA_964510165.1 uncultured bacterium | reverse complement strand
AAGGATTCTTGACAATTTGCCCGATTTCTGCTAAGGTATTTTGGATTTGAACATGTCACTTGTGTGGTAGGTGTCAGGAGGTATTATTTTCGATGGAGACTTATTCCCCGAAACCGGGTGATATAGACGGCAAGTGGTATCTGATCAACGCCGACGGAAGGGTACTCGGCAGATTGGCCAGTGAAACTGCCAGGCTATTGAGAGGCAAGCAAAGGCCGCAATATTCGCCTCACTTCGCCCCGGGTGACCATGTAGTCATTGTCAATGCCGCCAAGGTAAAGGTAACAGGTAAGAAGTCCGCCCAGAAAATATATCGCCACCATACCGGATGGCCGGGCGGCTTGAGGACCACTCTGTACAAGGACTTGCAGAAACGCTTTCCCGAAAGGATTATCCATCAGGCGGTTCAGGGAATGCTCCCGAAGAACCGACTCGGCAGGGCCATGGCGCGAAAACTGCGCGTGTACAGCGGCCCACACCATCCCCACACAGCACAAAAACCCGAAGAGATACAGTTCTGAGTGTTCAGGAGGCATATTCAGTGGCTCAACAACAGGTTTTCCTAGGGACCGGCAGGCGGAAGCATTCGCTGGCCCGAGTACGCATGGTGAGAGGCGCCGGCCAGATCACGGTAAACGGCAAGACTGCCGACGAGTATTTCGGCAGAGAAACCCTTACCATGATCATTAAGCAGCCCCTCGAAGCCACCCAGACCGTCAGCCAGTTCGACATATCCGCCAACGTCAGCGGTGGTGGAGTCTCCGGTCAGGCAGGTGCCCTTCGGCACGGCATCGCCCGGGCACTCCTTTCTTACGACGCAGCCACGAGGGATGCGTTGAGGAAGGGCGGCTTTCTCACTCGCGACCCCCGCATGAAGGAGCGCAAGAAGTACGGGCAGCGCGGCGCCCGCGCCAGGTTCCAGTATTCAAAGCGGTAATAAGAGCATTTCCCCTGGGAAGCACCCGATTGGGAATCGGGTGCTTCTTTTTTGTTCGTGCCCCTGCTTGACTTCACGTGACTCTTATGCTACAGTAATACCTAACTCTAATATACCTTATCTCTAGGTATTCCTCGCGAGAGGCGCTGGAGTCCATATGGGTACAAAACACGCCATACTCGGAGTCCTGATGCAAGGGCCTGCGCATGGATACCGCATAAAGAAGATATTTGCCCCCTTCGTCTCCAGAGACGGCCTGAACGACGGCCAAATCTATCCCGTCCTCACGCAACTCGAAAGGCAGAACCTCGTTCGCAAGAAAACTGTCCGTCAGCAAAAATCTCCTAACAAGAACCTTTACCACATCACGGAGCAAGGCCGCGAGGAGTTCCTTCGCTGGCTCACCAGCTCCGAGGACGAGATCAACCCGGTCAAATATGACTTTTTCATGCAGTACAGCTTCCTCATGAAATACAGCTTCTTCGAGCATCTCAGCGCGCGCGAGCAAAAGGCAAAGCTACAATGCCAGATGGAGTCTGCCCGCCAGAAAATCAAGGAGTACGAAGATATCCGGAAGGAACTGCTTGCGCGCAACCTCGCCATGCATAAGGTCAGAATCGTGGATTTTGGAATCGAGACCCAAAAGCTGAAGATTCGCTGGGCCAAGGAAATGCTGAAGGACTTGAACCGGCGCGGCGCCGTTTTCGGCGCCGCCCACCCATCCTCGTCCCCCACTCATGCCTTCCCCCCTCCCGGCGCCAAGCCCACTAAGAAGAAAGGCTGATTCCCATGTTTCATTCGAAAGAAGACGTGATGCGGGAGTTCAAGAAAAAGAGCTATATCTGCAGCGACGACATCGCGACCGTGATATACCTCTCGGAGCGCATGCAAAAGCCCATTCTTGTAGAAGGGCCTGCCGGCGTTGGGAAAACGAGCCTGGGCGACGTGTGGGCAAGCACGGCCGGCATCGAGCTCATCCGCCTTCAATGCTATGAGGGTCTCGATGAAAGCAAGGCGCTGTACGAATGGGAATACGCGAAACAACTGCTTTACACCCAGATATTGAAAGAGAAAATCAATGAAATCCTGAGCGGCTGCAAGAGCCTCAAGGAAGCACTCACAAAGATCGACAAACAGGAGGCCGTCTTTTTCTCGCGCGAGTTCATTCTCCCCCGTCCTCTCCTGCGGGCCATCCTCTCCGAACGAAAGGTCGTGCTCCTGATAGATGAGGTTGACAAGGCGGACCCGGAATTTGAGGCGTTCCTCCTCGAAGTTCTGAGCGACTTTCAGGTCAGTGTGCCAGAACTTGGGACGCTCAGGGCGGCGCAGATACCCAACGTCATCCTGACCAGCAACAACTCTCGCGAGATGACGGACGCGCTTAAGCGCCGGTGTCTTCATCTGTTCATAGACTTCCCGAAGCCCCAGCAGGAAATCGAGATCGTGAGGCTCAAGGTTCCCGGCATTTCTGAAACGCTCGCCCAGCAGGTGGTCAGCTTCGTACAGAAGGTTCGCAAGGTGGACCTCAAGAAACTCCCGAGCATCAGCGAAACGCTTGATTGGGCCCGCGCCCTCACAATCCTCAATATTCAGATTCTCGACGAAGAAAGCATAAAGTCCACGCTTAACCTCTTCCTCAAATACGAGGGAGATATCAAGAAGGTGAGGAGCAACCTGCACGGTCTGCTCTCCACCGAGAGCAGGCTTAACTGAGAATCATCCATGCACCACACGATCACCCGGTTTATTGGTGTTCTTCGTGACGCGGGCGTGAGGATTTCGCTTTCAGAAAACATCGATTGCTTCCGCGCGCTTGAGATAGTCGGTCTGGAGGACAAACAGACTTTCAGGTCTGGCCTGCGCTCAACCCTGATCAAGAAAAGCTCGGATATTCCGGTCTTCGATAGACTGTTTGAGACGTTCTTCTCCTCTCCTTCCGCGCCGCTTTCCTCCGAAGTGGAGGCCGGCCTCGGAATCATGCCGTTCGACTCCATGACGGTCCAAGAGTTCATAACTTCCTTCCTCGAGGAGAACCGCGATCGTTTCGAGAATCTCGTCAACTTGTTTGCATGGGAACTCGGCGGCGACTTCCTGCTCACCTTGATGCATGCCGGAACCCATGTGGGATTGAGCGAGATCAGCAACCCGCTGCAGGTGGGTTTCTACTCCAAAAAGATTCGGGACAGCCTGGGATGGAATCAACTCGCCGATGAAATCCAGCGCCTGCGCGGGGAACTGCTCGGACAGGGTTATTCCGATGCAGAGCTTGAACGTCTTCAACAATACCTTGACCAGCGCGTGAAAGCGGCTTTTGATGCGGCACGCGAGTTTGTTCGACGTCAACTCGAACTAAACACACTCGACACCTCGCAGAAGCTGAGGGAGGAGGAACTTCTCCAGAAGAGTTTCTATCAACTCTCCCAGCGCGAGATCGAAGCCATGCGCGAGATTGTCGCGCGGTTGGGCAGAAAACTCAAGGATAAACTGATTCTCCGAAGCAAACGCAACTGCCGGGGCCGGATTGACGTAAAGAGCGTCATCCGTCGAAGCATGCAATATGGCGGCATCCCGATGGAACTCTGTTTCAAAAACCGCCGCCGCGAGAAGCCCGAGATATTCGCCCTATGCGACATTTCTGATTCCGCGGCCTACGCCTCTCGCTTTATGCTCCAGTTTCTTTACACATTGCAGGAAGTCTTCTCGAAAGTGCGTACGTTCGTGTTCGTGACCGAGATCGCCGACGTAACCCGCTTATTCTCCGAGCATGAAATAAATGAGGCAATTGAGCTGGCGCTCCACTCCAGAGAGGTTGATTACAACGGCCACAGCAATTTCGGCTACGCTTTTCACAAGTTCTGCAACGAATACCTCGAGTCGGTCACCCAGCGAACCACGCTCATCGTCATGGGGGATGCTCGCAACAATCGAAACGACCCGCGCGTATGGGCCTTCAAGAAGATGGCGGAGCGCGCCAGGCGAATAATCTGGTTGAATCCGGAATCGCGACCCGGCTGGCGGTTTGGGGACAGCGTCATGCACGAATATCTTCCCTACTGCGACGAAGCGCACGAATGCCGCAATGCCCTCCAATTGACGCAAATAGTGGACAAGCTTATACTGGACTGATTCCCAACGGGTCCGAAAAACAATGATATCGTTGTCTTGAAAATGCAACAATGGTAGCCAATATGAAAGCGGAACGCGAAAAAATTCTAAGCAAGGCGAGAAAGTTGGGCGCGGATATCGCCGGAGTCGCGCGCGCCGAGCCATTGACCGAGGAGGGCGCCATTTTCCACAACCCGCTCGAAGGAGCTCGCAGTGTGGTCGTCTTGGGCGTTCGACAAAGCTTCGCTGCACTCAACTCGCCGGTCGTTCAGATGGCCCAGCACGATACCTCCTACGCCTATGCAAAGGTGGACGGCGTCGCTCATGCGCTGGTACGGGCGCTTGAGGACGAAGACCACCATGCGGTCGCTGTACCGGCTTTTCTTCCCATCGATATGTCGGATGAAATCAAGGGAATGCGCGGCGAAGTTGACCACCGCCGCGCCGCCGTCGCTGCCGGCCTCGGAGTCTACGGCCGCAACAATCTTCTGCTCACAGAACGGCACGGACCGCGCGTCCGGCTCGCCTCAGTCGTGACAACGGCATCGCTCAGGCCCGGTAGGCCACTTAAGAAAGACCTGTGCGCCGATTGCGGCGAATGCGCGAAGGCCTGCCCAGCCAATGCCCTGGCAAAGCCTGGCTCTACCGACAAGCGCGCATGCGGCAGAACTGTCTTCCAATACGGCCTGCGCGGCCTGATGCGCTTCGCGCGTGAGTGGGTTCAAAGCGACGATGCGGCCAAAGCCCGACTCATCATGGGGCGCGGCGTCCGAGAGCTTTGGCAGAATTTCATGACGGGGATGTATTACACCTGTTTTGTTTGTCAGGCGGTCTGTCCCGTTGGCCGCCCAGTGAAAGGAAGGGCACATGCAAATTGAACTGACAGACGTACAAAGAGCCGTCCAGAAAACTGCCCGGGATTTCGCGGAGAAAGAGATTATTCCTGTTGCCCGCGAAAACGATGAACAGATGAAGTTTCCCGCCGATATCGTCAAGAAGATGGCACGACTCGGGTTTTTGGGAGCCGTTGTCCCCGAAGAATACGGCGGCGCCGGAATGGATTACATCTCCTACGCGCTCATTACTGAGGAAATAGGCCGGGGCTGTTCTTCAGTACGAACGGTCCTTTCGGTCACGTCCTCGCTTGTGGCTCTCACAATACTGAAATGGGGTACCGAGGAACAGAAAAAGAAATACCTGCCAAAGCTATGCTCGGGCGAAATAATCGGTTGCTTTGGGCTTACGGAACCCGACGCCGGCAGCGACGCCGCCAACATCTCCACCTCAGCCAAAAAGGACGGCTCTGCCTGGATTCTCAACGGCAGCAAGATGTGGATCTCGAACGGCACCGTCGCCAAGCTCGCGATCATCTTTGCGCAGACCGACAAGAAACTCGCACATAAGGGCATTGCTGCCTTCCTGGTTGACACCGACCTACCGGGCTTCTCGTCGCAGCCCATCCATGGCAAGCTCGGGCTTAAGTCATCCGATACCGCCTCGCTTGCCCTGGAGGACGTCAAGGTTAAAGGAGATGCCTTGCTCGGCAAGGTAGGCGACGGATTCAAGGTGGCTATGAGCGCCCTCGACAACGGCCGCTACAGCGTCGCCGCGGGCTGCGTCGGCATCTGTCAGGCGTGTATCGACGCCAGCGTCAAGTATTCACAGGAACGCACGGCGTTTGGCCGCCCGATCGCGGGCTTCCAGCTTGTGCAGGAACTCATCGCCGACATGATCGTAGACACCGAGGCCGCCCGCCTGCTCGTGTTTCAGGCCGGCCACCTCAAGAATAAGGGGGTCAGAAACACGCGGGAGACCGCTATCGCGAAACTGTATGCCTCCGAGGCAGCGCTCCGGTGCTCCAACCGCGCCATCCAGGTGTTCGGCGGTTACGGATACTCCAATGAGTACCCGGTCGAGCGATATATGCGCGACGCCCGCGTGGCGAGCCTCTATGAAGGAACCTCGCAAATACTCAAACTTGTCATCGGAAGGTATGCGACCGGCATCGGCGCATTCACATAAGGAAGGAGTTGATTTCCATGAAGATTACCGTTCTTGATAACATCCTGAAGGCAAATGACGCAATAGCCGAAGAGATTAGAGCCACACTCGACGCCAACAAGGTACTCGCCATCAATCTCATGAGTTCTCCCGGAGCGGGCAAGACCACCCTCCTTGAGCGTACCATCGAACGGTTTAAAGCCACGGGCATCAGGGCGGGCGTCATCGAGGGCGACATCGAGACCACTCGCGACGCCGACCGTCTCCAGCGGTTCGACATCCCGATCATCCAGATTAACACCGGAAGCGCCTGTCATCTGGACGCCAACATGACCAAGAAAGCCGTGGACAATCTCGATTGCTCCGCCATTGACGTCCTGTTCATCGAAAACGTGGGAAACCTCGTATGCCCCGCCGAGTTCAAGATCGGAGAGGATCACAAAGTGATGATCCTCAGCGTCACCGAGGGAGACGAGAAGCCATTGAAGTATCCGCTGATGTTCCGCGAGTCATCGGCAATGCTGATCAATAAGGTGGACCTGCTCCGCTACACTAACTTCAGTATGGATGAGGCTAAAGCTAACGCCTCAAGGATAAATCCGAAACTCCTGATTTTCCCCCTCTCGTGTACCACCTGCGAAGGAATCGACACATGGCTCGACTGGATTCGTCAGGAGCTTGCGAAGAAGCGAGAAAGATGAACGGCGACTGGAACCGCTGGCCCAAATTTAATCTTGGAAACCAATCCTA
>CAZEBC010000189.1:0-6867 GCA_964510165.1 uncultured bacterium | reverse complement strand
TATCGTTGACATGCTGCGGCGACGACAAATATAATGAAACTGCGTACTCCGCGATAGAGCAAATAATGGAGGTTTTGAGGGATGTATGAAAAAGGAACCTCAGTTCGAGTAACTGTGGACATAGGAGAGAAGGGAATATCCGAGTTGGAGTTCCTCGGCAGGGTGGTGATAGACGCCACTGACTTCATGGCGATTCAATTCGACATCGTCATTATTCCGAAGATGCAGATAAAGTCCGCTGACCCACTCCCCGACAAGCCGCTCGAAGAAGTGCTCGGAACCGAACTCGCCCGCGTTGACGGGGTAAACCGGCCCAAACCTCCGAAGGTTGAAAACGTCAGATTCCTCGACGACGTCATCGTAGAGTCGAGAAAGTAGGAGGGCAGGAACGACCGGGCCGGCGCCCGCGCAGTATCACGCGCGTATGCGCGACGCTTGATGCACGCTCTTGTAGGGGCGCACGAGCGTGCGCCCCTACGGAATCACGCGCCCATACCGACAAACGTCGGTTGTGGCCGGGCGCTAGCTCTTCTTCGAGGTCTGCGCGAAGAAGCCGCTGATTAATTTCTCCGTCTTTTTGCTCCCGCACTTCGGGCATTTGGGTGAGCCCTTCTCCAGTTCGGTGACCGACATTTTCAGCGAGAACTTCTTTCTGCAGTTGCTGCATCGATATTCATAAAGCGGCATGTCTGATTACCTCCTGAAGACTTCCCTCATGTCCACAAAATCCGCTTGCGCAGATGCTATTGACGAGACAATAATATAACGATTCGGCCAAATTTGCAAGAGACTGCGGGGTTCCTTGCGAGGAAGTTGCAATTAGACGACCGGCCATATATAATCGGGCGGCTTGAAGGTTAGTGGCAGGGTGATGGCGGTGGAACTCATATCAAAATCCGCAGTCAAACGGATCACGCACAGGCTCGCGACTCAGCCGGCAACACAGATGTCTCTCGAAGCGGCCCGGTTCAATCGCGAACAGCCGTTGCTTGCCTGCTTCGTCTCCGCTTTTGCCTCGGAGCTTCCGATCAAGGCGCAAGACCTGACGCTCTACATGGCGTATCTGTTGTGGCGGATTATGGAGTCCGCCAGACGGATCGAACGCGTACCGGCGGGCGTCATCCTCGACCAGATCCGCGAGAACTGGCTGTTCATCGAGCGGTTTGTGCATATGGCCCGCAGCGAGAGCGGCAGTTATCTCAACCAGATCGATTTCCTCTCCCAGCCGCACATTCTCGAGTACGTCGCAAACGTCATCCTGGAGGAAGGCAGGCGGAGCGACATAGCGGAGCATCATCAGGGCTACATGATCTTTGTGCTCAAGACCGTGCTCGATTCCCTCGACGCAGTCGCAAACTGAACCAATGAACCAAACCCGGCCGAAAGACAGGCTTGAGAGCTTCCGATCAACATGATTTCCGGCGCAAGAAACAAGCTGGTCGTCTCGCTCGCGGCCTTCGTCATCCTGGCGTGCGTTGCCGCAGCGGTTATCCGTCCGTACTCGCGTCTTGAACGCCTGGCCGACCAGATGTTCACCGAGCATGCGCCGCCAGGCGCCTCGGTGGGAGAGATCGACCTGGGCTTTCCCGCAACCATTACTCTTCTGGACCTTGCCATGCCGGTCAACGTGAACGGCCAACAACGCCAAGTGTTATTCGAAAAGGTCTTCGGCGACTTCTCCATCCTCTCTCTGTTGCGGGGGAAAATGCGCGCCGAAGTGAACGCCGACTTCTTTGGCGGAGACTTGTGGTTGAAGGTGCTCGCCGACCCGGCCGTCGGCGATGCCGCCTCCAATGATTCCCGCGCCTCGCTTGAGGCAAGGGCGCGGAAAGTGGACATTTCCGAGTTATGCAGGTTTCTTGACTCCTCCCACATTGTCTCGGGACTGGGTGACGCCGACGTTGAGGCCGAAATGAATACCCGTGACATCACGAAATTGGAGGCGCAGGCCCTGGTAATGGGAGAACAGATAGCCCTGCCGCCGCTTCCCACAGAAACGCTTATCATGCCCGCCTGTCGGGATGCCCGACTGACCGCTCAACTTCAGGCCTCCAATGGAACACTCACTATCAGCAGTCTCCGCTTTACAGGGTCGGCATACGACCTCGTCGGACAGGGTACTTTAGCGTTGACAAATCCGCCCGAACGCGGCGCCGTCAAGGGCACGTTCAGGATCACTTTCCAGGAACCGCCCATCATCACGGACCACAGACTTGTGCGCATGGGAGCCGACGGTTTTGCCAACTCTTTGGCCGCGTCAAGAACCGAAATTCCGCTCAGACTCTATGGTACCCTCAAGAAGCCCAAGCTCGAGCTCGACCCCGCCTCCCTCGGGACCTTCCTCCAGCATCTCAACGGGTCTTGATTGCGGCGCGTGCCAACACTTGATACATCCATTCCCAAAACGAGACACCGTACTGAAGCATTATCTCTTGGCCCCGCGTCCCGGGCCTGTGTAACTATCTCAAAAATAATATGTTACAGAGATGCCAGATTTTGGCATGCCCCTTGCTTATCCGCTTGCCAACCTGCTTTGGAGGTGCGGGGCGTCATGAAGAAGTTCTATTATATTGCCCTCAGCGATGGCAAGACCTGTGAGGGAATTATCCGTTCCGAATCCATTGATGCGGCGCGAACAGAATTGGAACGCAAGGGAATGGAGGAGGTTAATCTGGCTATTCTCCGTTCCGACAACCTGGATTTCCTGGATCTCGGAGAACAGGTCGAGGAGAACTCAGACTGCCGCAAAGCGTGAGGTGGCGCGCGGGATGGACGCAAGGCGCTGTTGAAGCGCTCTTCCATCGCAGGTGGGCCGGTTGTTGGCCAAAACCGGCCCATCTTTTTTTGTCTTTGGATGATAAGAAGAAAGTCAGTGGACAGATGCTGTTCCCACAATCGAAAGCCGAAATGCGGGACCGTCTCGGACAGCCTATTTCAGGTATCTGTAGACGCCCTCGGAAGTGCTCATGATGAGCTGGTCTTTGTCGGTGGTGGACTTCTCGATAGTCTCGAGGGACTGGAGGAATTCGTAGAACTCTTCGTGAGCGGAATATGATTTGGCGTAAATGGCGGCGGCCCTGCCGTCGCCCCTGCCCTTTATTGTTTCAGCCTCCTTGTACGCATCAGCCAGAATGAATTTCACGTCACGGTCTGTTTCGGCGCGTATCTTGGCGGCCTCCTCTTCGCCTTCGGACCGGTATTGCTTCGAAATGCGCTCCCGCTCGGCCCGCATCCGATTAAACACGGCGTTGAGGTTTTCCTGGGGGAGGTCGGCCCTCTTGATGCGCACGTCCACCAGTTGAATCCCGTAGCCTTGCGCCGTCCTGTCGGCTTTTCTTGTGACGGCTTGCATTATCGCCTCGCGCCCGGTTTCGATGTGTTCCTTGAGCGAGGGGATGTTCTCGGTGCGGACGATCTCGACGAGGTTGCTCTTGGCGAGTTCCTCACGCAGGACCGAGTAGATGATATCGTCGAGTCGCGTGATGGCGCCCCTCTCAGTGCCAACGGTTTGAACGAACAGCAGAGGGTTCACGATCCTCCAGCGCGCGAAATTGTCCACAAGCAAGTGCTTCTTGTCCTTGGTCACAATGTCGGTCGGCTCCGAGTCATACTCGAGCAGCCGATCCTCTATCAGGGTGACTTTGTGAAGGATCGGAAGTTTCAAGTAAAGTCCCGCGCCCTCCTTTATGGTTATCTTCGTGTTTCTCTCCTTCTCGTATTCGTTGATCGCCGCGAGTGTCGTGGCTTTGAGGTCTTTCGGGATTGAACCCAGAATCACGGTCACCGGCTCGCCAAATAACGTCACGACTGCTTGCTTGGTTTCGTCAACGATAAAGAAGGCGCTCGACAAGAAGATGATGAGCAGCACCCCGAGAACGCCCGCTATTGCTGTCTTTGCGGCGTTCATTTGCTTCCTCCGCCCGTGCCGGTGAGTTGGTTCAGATTGACGATGCTGGCGTTCTCGTCAACGATCACTTTCCTACAACGCGGCAACACTGCCTTCATCGTCTCAAGATACAATCGTTCCCTCGTTATGGAAGGCGCTTTCTTGTGCTCCTCTGCAAGCGCCAGGAAACGGGCGACGTCGCCCTCGGCCCTCGCAATGCGCTCGCGCTCATACGCCTCCGCTTCCCTGATTTGTTGGGCCGCCTGGCCGCGCGCCTGAGGGATTCTCTCGTTCTGGTAACCTCGCGCGGTGTTGATGATGCGGTCGCGATCCTCCTTGGCGGTCGCCACGTCCTTGAAGGCGTCGGCCACTTGCCTCGGCGGCTGGACGTCCTGCAACTGGGCTGCGATTATCTGCACGCCAAGCCCGTACAGGTCTGCCAGCGCCTGAATCTTCTGGGCGATCTCGATCTGGATTTCCGTCTTGTGCACCGTGAGCGTGTCGTCGATCGGCCGATTGCCAACCACCTGACGCTCAACGGCTTCCGCCAGGTCATGCAGCGCCGCGGCAGGACTCGGGGCATTGAACAGATACGCCACAGGGTCAGCAATCTTGTATTGCACAATCAGGCTGCTATTCACCACGTTTTCGTCGCCGGTCAGCATCTGCGCTTCTTTGAGCATGGCGGGGTCGTTATTGGCGTCCCTGTAGGTGGCAGGCGGTCCCTGCGTGATCGTACGGAAACCGACCTCGAGACGCTTGACTTCAGTCACCTTCGGAAGCTGCACCGTTTGTATCGGCCACGGCAGCTTGAAATGAAGCCCCGGCTGTGTCGAGGATGTGTACTTGCCGAACGTCTGGATGATGCCTTCCTCGTCCGGGTCCACCTTGTAGACGGGTCCGCCGAACACGAACCAGACGGCCAGCAGGAGCACGACCGCGCCAGTCACAATCTTGGAAGACGATATGTTGATGTTCAACTCGCGGCGATAATCATCCATGTCAAATATATCGCCGCTGTTTGGTTTCCTCGGTGGCATGTTGCGGTCATGATACCACATTCCTCAAAAGTGTTCAACCCCGACACTACGCAGGGAATCAGGAAGCGCCGGCTGGGAAAGCCGAAGGCTTGACCGAAAGCTCAGGCGTGCGAAGCTGGACTCTCCGTCACTCCAACCCTATCCCCCGGGGAAAGGGCAGGGTGAGTGGGTTCCGATGAAGGAACGAAACTACACAGAACGGCCAACGATTCGGTCAGAGAGGCGATATCCGACAGGCGCATCCGCCAGCGCTCGATGTCCTCAGCGCCGACAAGGGCTGGACTGTTCAGCGAGAACTCCAGTTGTTGAGCGATCTTGCGCAGCGGGACGTTGATTTCGTGATGTATCAGCGAACCAAGGCTCTCAAGGCGGGAGGCATGTTCACATAACATGTGCAGGTAGGCTCGCCGCATTTCCGGCGTCATTTCCATGAGTACATCGTTCGCGCTCGGGACGGTAACCAGCATCGGCGTCGGAACCCCTTTCCACCCAATCTCTGTCCTCACTCACTTTGCTAAGCCTCATTAAATCACACCGGAGATTACAGATAGGTTACATATTCTGGATGAAGAAAGGAGATCACAAGAGGTCGGTCATTGCTCAACGTGTCGCTCGCCGAAGTCGCTCGTGATGGCGTAGCGGAAGCAGGCTCTAAGGAACTTGTCGGAATCGGGAATGCCGATGCCGGAGCCCTCAAGGGCTTTCCGAGTCTCTTCGACCGGATACCGGGGGTTCATCTCCCATATATACGGCTCGAAGGCGCGAAAGGTACCCGTGCTCGTCTCGTAAAAATCGCGTTTGAACGTCTTGAGCAGGGGCCTGACGACAACGCGCCAGAATATCGGCGGCATAACCATGACTTTCTTATTAAACTCCTCCCGAAGCACCTCAATCAAGTCGCCCAGAGTTATGTCGCCCCCGGGACCGGCAGCCAGGGCATAACATTTCCCCCGGCTTTCCTCTTTGTCCGACAGGTGAAGAAGCGCCCGCGCAGCGAAATCCACGGGAACTATGTCCAGTCTGGTCCTGCGGTTCGCCGAGACCACCGGAACATTCCATCTCGTAAACAGCTTCAACATGGGATATATGACATTCCTGTTTCTCGCATACCCGTTCTCCGAGAAACCGAGCACTATGGAGGGACGGTAAATGACCACCGCCAGGGCCTTGGCGCGTTCGCGAACCAGACGTTCGGCCTCGTGCTTGCTCTGTTCGTAGGCGTTCTTAAATCCGAATTCGTGCTCAAAGTCGCTTTCCGTAAAAAGCCCCCTGCATCTCCCGGCGACAAAGGCGGTGCTCACGTAGTCCAGATGCGAGAATGTAGGGTTATTCCTCGCGCAGCTTTCAGCGAAGTCGAGGATGCGGCGGGTGCCCTCGACGTTTATCTCGCGCATTCTCTCCAGTGGCTGATTGAACCGCACGTCTGCCGCTGAGTGAATGATGTTCGTAACGTCCCTCGTGAGTTTGTCATACTCGCGCGGTTCGATGCCCAGCATCTCTTTCCGAATGTCACCGGATACCAGGAAAATGTTGGGCGCGTCCGGGCGCCTCAAATCGTGGAGCACTTCCTTGAACCGGTCTTCGGCGCTCTGCGAGCTCGAACTGCGCAGGAAACAGTACACCAGGTTTTCCCCGTCCGCCAATATGCGCAGTATCTCCCGACCGACAAAACCCGTCACTCCGGTAATGAAATAAGTTTTTCTCATGGCTTCCATGTTTCTCGCAAAAAAGCGCTTTGTCGTTGTGGTTTTGGGGATCGGGCGAGAACTGTGCTGCTCAGCCCCAGAGACATCCGAGAATGGACCGGCGCGCTGACCGCTCCGAGGCACAAACGGCGGCTGTCCGCTGCGTTCCTTCAGAATCGGAAAGCATTATAGCAGACGTTGCCCAAAATCGCCATAATGCTCGTTCAGCCGTTGTTCCACCTCCGGTTCGATGAGC
>CAZEBC010000188.1:0-6916 GCA_964510165.1 uncultured bacterium | reverse complement strand
TACTGACAATTCTAACGCGTTGCGTCAACAATGTCAAGATGCGGCGGTCGCGCCGCGCTCATTCACTCGTGAGACGGTCGAGCACAAGCGGCGTCACGTCGAGAATGGACCGTATTCGCGGGGCATCTCCCGTCAGCGAACCCCACAGAAGGACGGGGACGGGGTTGTTCGTATGGCCGGAGGTGGAGAGGTCCTCAAGGTTTCCGTGGTCGCTCGTCAGCAGGACCGAACCCTCCCCAAGATCGTACGTCTCGATCGCGGCGAGCAGAAACTCATCCAGCTTTCGCACCTCCTCGACGGCGCGCAGCTTGTTCTGGGCGTGGCCGGCGGCATCGCTCTGGAAGTATTCGTACAGACAAAAATCGTACCGCATCGCCGAGTCCGCCAGGATGCGCCCCGCCTCACCCGGCTCAAACACGGGAACCTCGAAACCCTTCTCAATCAACAGACCGTTTGTGAAATCCTGATACACGGCGCGACGCGCAAGCAGGTCATCCACCCCGAAAAAGGGAAGCGACGCGGCGAAATTCGCGACCGTGGTTACCGATGAGCGCATCGGAAGCCCTTTGCCGAGCGCCTCGAAAAACAAAGGGTTGAACACATTGATGAAGGCTGCGCGAACCCCGCGCTCGGTGAGCGTCTTCAGGACGCTGTGCTTCTCGAGCAGTTCCCGCAGCGCCTTGGTCGGAAACCCGTTCAAATGGCGGCCCACGACGGCGGCGGCGTTCACGCCGGTGAGCAGCGCGGTCTGGCCCGTGGCGCTCTGAGGAATGCCCTCGACGCCAAGCGACGCATCGGCGCGAATCCCCACTCCCCCGTGAATCAGGCTTCCATTCGGGGCGTCCAGGAAATCAACAAAGACGCGTGACGGCAGGGAGGCGAACGGGTTCTTCGACGGGTCTTTCTCTCCGACTCCAATCCCATCAATAAATATCATCAGAATGCGCATTGGAATGCCGCATCGTTTTAGGCAAAAATTTGATACACGATTGCCCCGACCATCACGAGGCCGATCGCTTCCTTCGCCACCACCGCAGCGGTCCGACCGAGCAGTGCACCCAGACCCGAACGGAACGCCTGGCGCGGATCATTCAGCCGCGTATACTCGTACAGGAACGCTCCCAGGAAGGCCCCTGCGAACGCGCCCACAAGGCTGCCCACTATCGGCACGATGCCCGACCCTATAATCAGCCCCACTATCGAGCCGACTATCGCCGCGATCATGCCGCCCCGCGACGAGCCGTACTTCCTCGCGCCCACCGCCGAAGAGACCGCCTCGATCACCTCGCCCAGCAGCGCCGCAACCCCGAGCACCACAGGAAAACCCCACGGGTCGAATTTCGCCCACCCCGTCGTAAACCCGTACGCGACGGCGCAGCCCAGAATCACCCAGTTGCCCGGCAGCCCGAACGGCGTGATCGCCAGCCCCGCCGCCATGAAGAACACGAGCGCCGCATATCCGAGAACCATGAGAAATGTATCCATCGCTCTCCATTTTCGCTGTAGCGCAGGCATCTTGCCTGCTCCCAACCGGTCATGCGTCCCGGGCGCTCGCCACCGTCATTCCCGCGAAAGCGCGAAAGCACCGCTTGCGCCCACCACGGTCATTCCTCCCAGGCGTACGAATATTCTTCCGGCAGGCTCTCCGCCAATGCCGCCTTGCCCGCCTTCACAATCCCGGGGTCATCTCGGCAACCCGCTTGCCGACGCTTTCGGCGCACATGAGCCCCTCGTGGTCGTTCAGAACGTTATCCTTTGCGAACGCTTCGAACCCGTTCCCAGACCGGGCGGCCGCGCCAATGTAGCTGCCCATCAGGGTGTCGCCCGACACCACCACTCCGTTCAGCATCAGGCAGCTTCCGGTCAGAAAAACGAGAACCAGGTCCTGCCCTCCGTAACGATGCCCGCCGGTAGTCACCACTCCGCACACCTTGCTGAACCGGGGCATGATTTTCCCCTGGCACAGATAATGACAGAGAACCAGGTTGCCCAACCTGTCCAGAAGCGCCTTCATCGAGGCGGGCACGGACATGTGATAGACGGGCGCGCCCCATATGATTCCGTCGGCCTCGATGTATTTCTTGATGAAATCCCCTCCCGGGCAGGCCCGACAACCCGCCTCAAAAGCTCCCTGATTCACAAACCATGCCGCTTCGAGAGGACCTTCACCGCCTTATCGCAAAGTGTCGAGAATTAACCGGTCAACGCTCAATCCGGCTCCTTCTCCACTGTCTGGCGGTATTCCGTCACGTAGCCCGTTTGGAGCAGGTTCGAGTCGCCGCGCGCGACAAGGTTCCCTTCCTCGTCCACGATCTCGCAGACGGCGTGCGATATCCGCCTGCCCGAACGCACGAACCGCGCGCGCGCCTTAACCGTCTGGCCCACCTGCACCCTGCCGAGAAAATTCACGTGCAGGTCGATCGAGAGCTTGAAGCCTTCCTCGCCGAGCGTGAGCGCGGTCATTCCGATAAGGTCGTCCATTATCCCCGCCTGCAGGCCGCCATGCAACAGGCCCGTGGGATTCGCCATCTCGGGCCTGACCTTGTAGGTCATCTCCATCTGCCCGACATCACAGGACACAATCCGGCCATCAAGCCATGTAGTGAAGGGGGGCGCATGTTCGAGCTTTTTGCCGATGAATTGGCGGAACACTTCGACCATCGGGTTCTTGGGTTGGTTGGTTTCGGGCTGGTTGGTCATGCTTGCATTGTATCACACACGTATTGAAATTCATGAATTTTCGGGCGAAGTGTCGCGGCCCCGTTTTCTGGCGGGCTCAAGAAAAGCTTCCATTATTGAGGGTCTTGTGCTATAATATTTTTGTCAAGCCTTAATGAGAATTGCCCTTTCAGAAAGTTTCCGCGTACGTTTGCTCTCCCGCCTGTAAACAAACGCATCAACCCGATCCAAAGACCGCGAGGAAACTCTGGTACTTAAGCTTATGGGATTGGGTTTGACCGCCAAACGCCGGTTCCGCCCCCGAAGCTCAAGAATCGGCGCGAGGCCGACCTGAAAGAGAAGTGACAGCGATGAGGAGAACTCTTGTAGGAGTCGCCGTATGTGCGTTTCTGGTCGCCAGTTGTGTCGGCGATCGTCACATTCACGAGCGCCAAACATCGGGAACCATATCATGCGCCGTCGAGGTCAGCAAGCCTGACGACGCCCTGATCTATCTCGGCATCAACACGAGCCTTGACGAGATGTGGTCGGGTAAATGCTATGCATTTACCGTGATGCAGCAGGCGGGGCCGTATAGCTTCAAGGATATTCCTATCGGCGATTATTGGGTGGCCGCGTTTGTCGACCTCAACAATGACGGGCGGCCGGATATCCTTGTCGAGCCTTTCTTCGCTTCAAAATCGCCGATTGCAGTCTCTCCGAATAAGGTCACCCGCTATTCCGTGAAAGGCTTCTTCAACGAACGAGACCTGAATTTCAAATCGGCCGAGCGTATCCGCGACTATCGGGCGCTTCATGACCGCGCAAAGGCCGCTGTCGAGGCCGCCGACCACAAACGCCGGACGGAGGGGGGCCACGCGCTCGAAGGGGTTATGCCCACCCTCTGGGCCATGTTGCAAGAGGCTGAGGCGACATGGGCCGTGGCGGGAAACCAGGCCGAATGGGAACACGTCACCGCCCTGCTCAAGCCCCTTGAGATGCTTGCCGAAGGCGCCATGCAAGACAGGGATTTAACAACCGAGCTTCGTGGATGCTTCTTGCGCGGATACATCTCCGAACTGGATGGCTCTCTCCAGCCCTACGCCCTCTACGTTCCGGAGCAATACGACGGCTCACGGCCATTCCCCCTTGTGGTCGCCCTCCATCCCGCCGGGGGAGACCACTGGAATGGATTGCGCCTGGTGACCGGTTACAGCAACATGATTGTTTCGCCGGAGGAGGCAAATCGTCACTTCTTCCCGAAAAAACTGCCCCCCGACTTCATCATTGCGTGTCCGAACGGCCACGGCTTCGAGGGGCCGGGCTACCGGGGACCGGGCGAATATGATGTGTTGAGGGTGATCGAGGAGGTTCGCAGCCGCTACAGCATCAAGCCCGACGCCGTCTTCCTTACCGGCGCCTCCAAAGGCGGTCAGGGAACTTGGGAAATCGGGCTCAAGCATCCCGAGCTCTTCTCGGCCATAGCGCCCGTCTGCGGAGCGACCGGTCTCGCCCGGCAGTTGGCGGAAGGCGCGCTTCGCGTCAGGGTCCATGCGTATCACGGCGTCCAAGATAGAATCACGTCCGTGAACGAATCGCGCGCCATGGCGGTGGCCGTCTACCAGTTGGGCGCTCCCGTCCAATATTCTTACACCGAGCGTTCCGATTGGGGCCACTTCTCCTGCTGGCGCGTATATGAGAACGGCGCGATCTTCGAAGTGTTCAGGGGCTAAGAGCGCGATTCATCGCGCTCACTTTTCTTCCTGTTTTGCCCGCAGTCGGATGGTGTGAGAACTTGCGCGCGAACGGTTACATTCGCTGCTCTCTTCTTGAAGGGTGAGCGTGACATCCACCACCGAGTAGCCATCAAACAGATACCGAACCAGTTCCTCCCTGAGAATCTCCTCGGCGCTCTGGCCCGCCCGCGCGGAAAACGTAACCGTCTTGGTGTGAGTGGCCTGTTCTTCGACTGTGTGCGAGAACTCGCGCACTTCGGCAGGGGTCAGCGGACTGCAGTGCTCGCGAAGAATCTGCTCTATCTGCTTGGAAGTCACCCGAACGAAGAAGGGGCATGTATTCCCTTCATTCAGGGTTATCTTCTCGCGGCGCTCGACTTTGAACTCGGCATGTTTCTCCGAGAAGATGCGACACCGGAACGGCTGGCCCGCCCTGGCGATCAAGTGCGCGCAGGAAGCACAGTTTTCCTTTCTTCGCTCGGCCTGTCTGGCGCGGTGTGAACTCGCTGGCTTGTTGTCGGAGGGTTGTGCATCGCTTGAACGTGACAGGTGGCCAGCCGTCCTTGTCGCATCCCGTGGAAAATCCGCCTCGGCTGCGGACAGGAAATAATGAGAGATGTCCTCGAATCCCTTGGCAACCTTCTTGGGTTGCTGTTCGCCCAGTGTGGACATCTCCGCTTCTCCCCGTAAATATCATGACCCCTCGCTCGAAGGGCTGATTTCCCTGAATCCCGAACTCCCTCTGGAGGGGCGGTCCCCACGCTCAGGCCATGGCCTTGCAACAAGCGGCCGAAACCGTCAGACAATTTATGAAACTCAGCGCTGCGCTTTATCCCACGTCCAGCAGGGAGTTTTCCTGGCCAAAGTCGCCAATGATATCGTTCGGATTGGATGGGTCCTTCGCCCAATGCCCATCCACAATGAATTTGTACTGATACCGTCCGGGTTTCAGCGGGAGTCGCACGACCCAGCGGCCGTCCTGATCCTTTCGTAGATTGTGAGCCGATGACGGAAGCCAGTCGTTGAAATCGCCCGCTACCTTCACTTCCTTCGCGGCCGGATCGAAAAAGCAGAACGTGACGCGCGCCGGAAATGGGGACGGTACGTCGAACATCGCGGGGTCAGAGGTTATCTCAGAACAGAGGTCCACGAAATCCTCGTGGGCCGTCGAGTAGGGCGAGAACTCCCGTATCGGCACGCCGTGCATCGCCGCCTCGGGCAGTTTCACCGTCCTGTGGACGAGCGTCTTGCACAAGGTGGCCCCAAATTCCTCCGCCAATCTCTTCAGCATTTCGTTGCAGAACCTCGAGCGCTTGTCAACAACGGTCGCGACGACCCGCGTGCGAATAGTGTGCGACGAGTGAGCGCACAGCACCCGAATAGTCTGGAGCAGTTTGTGAGCGCCTTGCAGTGAGAGCCAGCTCATATCCACCGGAATGAGGGCTAGCTGGGCCGCTCGGAGCGCATTCATCGTCAATAGTCCCAGGCTCGGCGGCGAGTCAATTATGCAGTAGTCATAGTCTGACACGACCTCGGCCAGACAATCACGCAGCCGGTCCTCTCGTCCCGTCTTGCCGGCTAGCTGCTGTTCCACTGCGCTCAATAACACATTTGCGGGTGCGACCGAAAGATTCTCCGCCTTCGGAACGATAATCGAAGACAGTTCAACCACCGCGTCATCCGTGGTGAACACGTCGTACAGGCTCGCCTCGAGCGTGTCGGGGTTTAGCCCGAGAGCCATTGCGGCGTGTCCCTGAGGGTCCATATCCACCAGCAACACTCGCTGCTCCGATGCCGCCAGGCATGCCGCCAGATTTGTTGCAACCGTGGTCTTTCCGCAACCGCCTTTCTGGTTCACAATTGCAAGCGTCTTCACGGCTTATCACTCCTCTTCGGCGCCCAAACGCCTCATCCCCCATGCACCCCAACATATAGGTGCTTCTGCGTGTAATTATACCATCCAATGGGCCAGAAGTCAAAGAAAAAATCCAATATATAGAGAAAATAGTTGCCTAAGCCCCTATATATTGGGTCTCTGGAGCGACGTCTCAAAACGGGTCTTGCCGAAAGCAACACCAGGGCGCCGAAAATGAGCCTTTGTCTTATTTTACATGAGGCGTCTCAAGTGCTAGAGTTAATGCAAAGCTTGGCAACAGAAGGCGTCCCCGTGGTTAAGGTGGTGATTCTAGCGAGGAATCCATCCCGAGCAGCCATCCTGAACTGATAGAGTTGGCGGCGACATGCGGTCACCCGTCATTCCAGTTCGTTACTCTTGGCGGCCCTCTCCGAGTTCACGGATCAAGAGTCATGAGAGAACAGGGGGAAACGTTATGTGTGTAAGACCTTCGTATCGTTGCATTTGTGTTCTTGCCGCGGCTGCCCTCGGGCAGGATTTACCGGCGAGTGCGCAGGGCCGACTTGAACATAAGTCCGCTGACCCCGATCACGAGTGACGAAACGTGCTCGATCTACAAATAGCGTCAGGAAAACACTGGACACCGCGACCAAGACCGGCATATACT
>CAZEBC010000187.1:0-7042 GCA_964510165.1 uncultured bacterium | reverse complement strand
TACGAACTCGGCGAGGAGGCGCTTCGGGCCGCGCTCGAAGATGCGGGCCTGCCGATGGAGGCGATCGAGATCGCGTTCTGCGGGCATGTGATGCAAGGCTCGACCGCCGGACAGAAAGTGTTCGAAAAGGTGGGCCGCACCGGCATCCCCATCATGAATGTCGAAAATGCATGCGCCAGCGGAACGACGGCGTTCAGGGGAGCATGGAGCGCGGTGGCCTCGGGGATGAACGACATCGCGCTCGCCGTCGGTTTCGAGAAGATGTCGCGCGGCCCCATCAGGATGAGCCTGGGCGACGAGGCGCCGCCGGAGAACGCGCCGCCCATGATGCCGCTCATCTTCGCCAGGATTTTCGAGGAGCACAGCAAGCTGTACGGGACTACTCGCGAGCAGATGGCGATGGTGTCGGTCAAGAACCGCGCGCATGGCGCACTCAATCCGAGGGCTCAATACAAGGACCCGATTACCGTGGAAGACGTGCTCAACTCCCGCGAGATCATCGGCCCGTTGACGCTCCTCATGTGCTGCCCGACCGGAGCGGGCGCCGCTGCCGCCGTTGTGTGCACGGAGGAAATCGCGCGAGCCTCCAAATCCCGGCCCATCCGAGTGGTAGCCTCATCGCTTCAGTCCGAGAAGTATTCCGACCCCGACAATATACTCTCCGGCATCACCGAGATCAACCAGCGGGCGGCGAGGCTGGCTTATGAGATGGCGGGCCTAAAGCCGGATGACATTGATGTGATCGAGCTTCATGACTGCTTCGCCATCGCGGAGATCATTCACTATGAGAACCTCGGGCTGTGCAAGCGCGGAGAGGGCGGCAAGTTCATCGAGGAGGGAATGCCGAAGCTCGGGGGAAAGGTTGTCGTGAGCCCAAGCGGGGGACTGTTGTCGAAAGGGCATCCGCTCGGTGCGACGGGCGTGGCGCAAGTGTTCGAGATCGTGACGCAGCTTCGGGGTCAGGCCGGCGAGCGGCAGGTCGCTGACGCGAGGATCGGCCTGACGCATTGCCAGGGTTTCGGCGGCGCGACCGGCGTTCATATTTTCGCGAAGGAATGAGCCAAGAGGGAGAACAACATGCAGACAATGAAGGCCATGGTGTATCGCGGGGTCGGCAGAATCCTGCTGGAGGAAGTGCCTCGCCCGAGGATACTTGAACCGACGGACGCCATCGTGCGCGTGACCTCTGCCGCCATCTGCGGATCAGACCTGCATATCCTCAGGGGCGATTACAGCGTGAACGAAGGAACCATCATCGGCCACGAGTTTCTCGGCGTGGTCGAGCAGGTCGGCGACCACGTGACCGATTTCAGGCCGGGCGAACGCGTGCTCGTCTTTCCGGGGTTCCGGTGCGGCGCCTGTGAGCCTTGTCTGAGGGGAATGGCGATGGCATGCGTCAAGGGCGGCATCTTCGGAAACCCGACTCCCTACGGAAGCCTCGACGGCGCGCAGGCCGAGTATGTGCGGGTTCCTCTGGCGCACAAGACGCTTCACCGGATTCCCGAGGGATTGACCGACGAAGACGTGATGCTCGTGACCGACATGCTGCCGACCGGCTATTTCGCGGCGGAGAACGGCGACATCAAGCCGGGCGACACCGTAGCGGTTTTTGGCTGTGGCCCGGTGGGATTGTGCGCCCAGATATGCGCGCAGCTATTCGGCCCTTCAAAAGTGTTTGCGGTCGATATGGTTGACTACAGGCTGAAGATGGCCGAGCGGCTCGGCTCGATTCCGATAGACGCCTCGGAGGTGGACGCGCCCATGCGGATTCGCGAGTTGACCGACGGGCTGGGAGTCAACGTGGCCATCGAGGCCGTCGGTTCGGCTGCCACGTTTAACGGGTGTCTGCAGTCGGCGCGGATGACCAGCAACATCTCGATCGTCGGCATTTTCAATGAGCCGATTGAGCTTCCGATGCAGGTGCTCTGTATCACCAACAAGAGGATCACCATGGGCCTGCCGCACCGCCTTCCCGAGTATGTGCCGATGCTGCTCGAACTCATCAAGGCCGGCAGGGTTGACGCCAAACCGATTATCACTCATACATTTCCTCTCAGCCAGGGCGAACGCGCCTATGAACTGTTCGACAAGCGGCTCGATGGCGCCCTCAAGGTTGTGCTCAAGCCCGGGAAGTGAAAGGAGTCTGACCGACATGAGAACGTCGCTCCTGCCGATTCTCCTGACAGCACTCGCCTTGCTGGTTCCGAAACCGGCGGCAGCGGGGGAAGAGCCCGCGAAGACGCGCGGCGGATTGAGAGACAAAGTTCAGGTCGTCGTTGACCGGAACGGGTTCCCGCATATCTATGCCGAGACAGAGCCTGATGCCATGTTCGCATTCGGGTACATGCATGCAAGGGATCGTTTGTGGCAGATGGACTTCAACCGCCGGGCCGCCCAGGGAAGGCTGGCCGAGATAATGGGTTCGGAGGCGCTGGAGCATGACGTCCTGGTGCGCACCATCGGGCTTAATCGTCTGGCCGAGCTTTCGGCGGAGAGGGTTAAGGGCGACCAGAGGCTCTATGAGAACATGAGCGCCTACGCATGGGGCGTCAACTCCTACATGGCCGAACACATGCCCGACAACCTCTCGTTTGAGTTCAGGCAACTCGGCTATCTGCCGGAACCATGGACAATCACCGACTCGCTCGCCATCGGTAAGGCGATGGCGTGGCAATTGTGCGGCAGCATGGATGACCTTTACATGGCGGTCCTGGTTGAGAAGCTCGGATGGGAAACAGTTCGCGCGCTCTTTCCCGTCGATCGCTATGGCGAGATACCCATCATTCCGCCCGTGTCGGCCGAAAAGCCAGAGAAACGGAATGAACCCGAAGAGGTCGAGGGAAGCGATGCGCCTCCCCTCGACAGTTCGGAGGGAATCATTGAGGCCGGCATTCACATACTGGAGATGGCGTCAAGACAATTCCGCGTGCTGGGACCGTTCGGCAATGTCGGAAGCAATAACTGGGTTATTGACGGCGTCAAATCGGAGACCGGTAAACCGGCCCTGGCGTCGGACCCGCACCTTGGCTTTCAGATGCCGAGCGTATGGTACGTGGCGCATCTCAAGGCGGCCACGCTTGATGTGATGGGGGTCACCGTCCCCGGCATTCCTGTGGTGGTCATCGGCCACAATCGAAATGTGGCGTGGGGACTGACAAACACGCAGGCCGACGTGACCGACTTCTTTGTGGAAACGCTTAACGACGAAAAGACTCATTATCTGCATAAGGGCGCCTGGAAGCCGCTCGTGTTCGTGTCCGAAACGATAAAGATTCGAGGGAGAGATCCCCAGACGTTGCGTGTTCCCGTTACGGTCCATGGCCCCATCATCGAGGCGCCGGGAACGGCGGCGACCCTCGCCATTCAGTGGATCGGCTCGGAACCCGATGACGACGCGCTCGCGTACTACCTGCTCAACCATGCCGCCGATTACGACGACTTCGCGGCGGCGATGCGCACCATAAACGCGCCGCCACAGAATTTCAATTATGCGGACACCAATGGAATGATCGCCATGTGGGTCGCCGGCCTTTTCCCCGTTCGCAAATCGGGCGACGGACGCGTGCCGGTGGACGGTTCGTCGGGCGATTTCGACTGGCTGGGCTTCATCCCGAGGATTGATACCCCCCACAGCATCAACCCGCCTCAGCATTATCTGGCCTCCGCCAATCAGCGCCCCGCGCCGGTGGACTACCCCTATTACCTCGGGTATGAATGGGACCCCGGTTACCGCGCCCGACGCATAAATCAGTTGCTCTCGACACGCGAAACGGTCACGCCCCGGATGATGATGGAGTTCCAGGCCGACACCTACGATGCTGCCGCCGCCTCAATGCTGCCCGCCATGCTTGCGGCCTGCCGGGGGCAATTCGAGGAGAGCAAACTCTTCGCGCGCGCGCTTCGCACTTTGTCGGATTGGGATTATCGGACCACGGTGACCAGCCCCGGGCCCACCATCTGGTGGGCCTGGCTCGATGCGTTCAGAGACGCCGTCTGGCTGGACGACTGGCGCGCCGCCGGAATAGACACGAAAAGGCCGCCATGGGGACACACGGACTTGAATAAATGGCAGCCGCCTCTGGAGGTTCTCGAGGAGATGGTCATCAAGGAACCCACATCGAAATGGTTCGACGACGTTTCAACCCCGGAACGCGAAACGCTTGGGCTGATTGCCGTACGAAGCTTCCGCCAGGCCGTGGATCAGTTGTTCATGCGCTTCGGGGATGACATCTCCACCTGGCAATGGGGCAGGGTCAACCGCCTTCGGATCAACCATCTGATGGGAGACCCTCTATTGGTCCGTGGCGGCCAGCCGCTCAATGGAAGCGATCTCGCGCTGAACGCGCGAGGCGCCGGACGCGAGGTCACCGGCGGGCCTTCGTGGCGAATGGTTGTGGATCTCAGCAATCTCGACGTCGCGTACGGCATCCTCCCCGGCGGCCAGAGCGGGAATCCGGAGAACCCGCATTACGATGATCTGCTGGAGAAGTGGGTCCGGGATGAATATGTCCCCCTGCTGTTTTACTCGACGCCCGAACAATTCTCCGAAGAACAAGTGGAATTCACCTTGAGGCTGAAAGCGCCGGGAGCGGGCCCTGAGGAAGCTGTCCCATGATTGTAGGGGCGCCCCGATGTGGGTGCCCTGGGCGGTCGCGCAGGGCCGCCCCTACGATCCCGTGGTGGCGCAGCCGCAACCAGAATTGTAGGGGCGCACGGCGTGCGCCCAAAGCAAAGCGAGATACCATGACGCACTACCGCACTTACTGGAACGAAGAGATCGAGACGATGCCGCCCGACAAGATCGAGAAGATCGAGAGCGAAAAATTGAGGCGGCAAATCTCGTATGTCTACTCGAAGTCCCCTTTCTACAAGAAGAAATTCGATGAGGCTGGCATTGATCCGAGGGAAATAACGTCAGTGCGCGACCTGCCTCGGCTCCCGTTCACCACCAAGGATGAACTGCGGCAGACGCAGGCCGAGCTGGGCGGCCTCGGCGGGCATCAGTGCGCTCCCATGAGCGATATCGTCCGAATCCAGGGGACCAGCGGAACCACCGGCAGGCCGCTCTATGTCGGACTCACCCGGAGCGACACGGCCCTCTGGCAGGAGCTGTTCGCGCGGCACGGCTGGACCGGCGGGCTTCGGCCCGATGATGTCATGATCAACCCGGCGGACTTCGGCCTGTTCGTCGGCGGGCTGAGCGAGAGCGTTGGCGCCGAGTACCTGGGCGTCACCGTGATTCCGCTGCCGCTCGTCAGCGCGGGAATGCAGAAGCTTCTGGATGTCATGCTCGAGTTCAGGCCTACAGTACTGTTCTCGACCCCATCGGCAACGATGTTCCTCGAGAAGATAGTTCGCGAACAACTCGGCAAGGAGCCGAGAGAGATGGGATTCAAGAAAGGCTTCATGGCCGGCGAGGCGCTGACCGAGGAAGACCGCAAGCACATCGAGGCCACGTGGGAGATCAAGGCGCGCAATTTCTACGGGATGGCAGACGTGGCCGCCGATATGGCGGCGGAGTGCGACGAGGCGGACGGCATGCACTTTTGCGCGCAGGCGGCAGTAAAGGCCGAACTGATCGACCCAGTGAGTCTCCAGCCGATTGAGATGACCGACGGCGCCGAGGGCGAGATCGTGTTCACGACCATCGATCGCGAGGCGACTCCGGTGATCCGCTATCGGATTCGCGACGTCGCGCGCGTGCACACAAGCGAATGTCCGTGCGGGCGCACGAGCTTTCGGTTCCGCGTCATAGGTCGGACCGATGACATGTTAAAGGTTAAGGGCGTCAATGTGTTCCCGTCGGCGGTTAAAGAAGTGATATCCTCATTCGCTCCGCGGACGACCGGCGAGATGCGGATCGTGCTGAAAAAGCCCGGCCCGGCGGTCGGCGAGAACCTTCACATCAAGGTCGAACATGGCGCGGGGCTGTCCGCGCAAGACCTGGAACAGTTGCGCGAAGACCTCACGCGAACCATTCGCGAGAAATTGGTGTTCCGGGCCACAATCGAATTGGTCCCACCCGATACGTTCCCCAAGTCGGAATACAAGATCGAGTATTTCGAAAAGCTGTATAATACCTAAGGCTGGCTTCGGACTGCCCGCCTGACCCAGCCTTGCACCATGCAGCCTTTGGACTGCGGTTTTGGCCAACCCCGTCGACGTGCCTTTGATTCGCCAAAATCGTCGTTACTGTCCTGTTCACAGCATGTTGTGAATCCTCTCATCAACTCTGGCACAGTTGTTGCCACTTACCTGGATGCATGGAAAGTTCGCATAATTGAATGAGAGGTGGAACAATGAAGCGCACGATCTTTACCACTCCGATGCTGAACTCGGCGCTGCAGCGAATGAGCATTATAATCCTGAAGCTGGCGGGTTGGAGAAAGGAGGGCCGGCCGCCGGACCTTCCGAAATACGTGGTGATCGCGGCCCCGCACACGTGCGGATGGGAACTGCCAATCGGGCTGCTCATGGCGTTCGCATGCCGCGTGAATGCGCATTGGCTCGGCAAGGACAGCCTGTTCCGCGGACCGCTCGGGCCGTTCTTCAAGTGGCTCGGCGGCATACCGGTGGACCGCAGCAAACCGTCCGGAATGGTCGCGCAAATGGTCGAGGCGTTCAACAAGAGCGAGCGCATGGCGCTGATACTCGCGCCCGAGGGAACCCGCAAGGCGACCTCGCACTGGCGCACGGGCTTCTACCACATCGCAATGGGCGCTGGCGTGCCGATCGTGCTTGGGTATCTTGATTTCCGGCGCAAGGCGGGCGGCATCGGGCCGGTCATCATGCCCACCGGCGACCTCAACGAGGACATGTACAAGATTCGCCGTTTCTACGCCGGCGTCACCCCCGCTCACCCCGAACGCAAGCGAATGGCCGCAGCGGCGGCATGAGGGAGTGTCGAGAAGACTGGTCGACGCGGCAATCAAGTAATTTAAGCACCAAGGCACCGAGGACGCCAAAGAAGCAAAGGATTACCGAGTTGTTCTTGGTGCTTGTGGTGTCTTGGTGGTTAAAGACATGCTTTTCCTGTCGCACG
>CAZEBC010000186.1:1625-7183 GCA_964510165.1 uncultured bacterium | reverse complement strand
TGCCCTCTTCCTTTACGTCTCAAATAGGACATTACTTATACAGACATCAATAATTGGGGACACGATGCGGCGTCGTGTCCCCTGATTTCGTTATGCCTTCGGCGGCCTCCGGGTCGCCAGGGTTGAGGCTGAGGACCTTCTCCCATTCAAGCCGCGCGCGCGAGGTCTTTCCCTGCTCGGAGTACAGGCGCGCGAGCGTCTTGCGGGCGTCGAGATAAGCCGGATCGAGCGCCACGGCCCTTTCAAGGCTTTGGATGGCATGATCGTTTTGACCCGCATCAAGGAAGACGGCGGCAAGGCCGACGAACGCCTTGGCGTTGTAGGGTTCCGCGACAACCGAGTCACGCGCGAGGTCGAGGGCCTCGCTTCGCCTGCCAAGATCGAGGTAGCAGTCAAGCAGGTTTCCCCGCGCGGGGTTGAAATGGGGATCGGCATTCAGCGCGTTGCGGTAATGTTTTATCGCTTGTTCGTATTGCCCACGCATGTGATAACTCAGCCCAAGATTGAAATAGTCGTTGGGCCTAATGTAGTCGGAGCGCGTGGCCACGCTAAACACGCCTGCGATCGTGAGCGGCAGCAATGAAAGCGCGATGTTCTTGTAGTTCCGCTCCTTAACCCGATCATACCACCAAATAATGGCGTATCCGGCGAAGACCAGGAGAAGCGGGACTATCGAGAGTCTGTATCTTGCGACGACGAACAAGAGCAGGATCGAAGCCATGTATGTCAGCGTGAAAAGAATTATCAGCGCCGGCCCCGGCCACCATTTCCTCACGCTGCAGATCACCCCGGTCACGAAGAGCGGGAATATGAGCCAGAAAGGGATGAGTGGAAGTTTGAGAACAAATGAAGAATGCCGGCTCAGATAATAATTAACGTTGTTCGGGATTTCATAGCTGGCCCAAAACAGATACAGCTTCTTGAACAACAGCCTGATGAAGTGGAGAGGATCTTCACGTATCTGGGCGAGCGCCATGCCGGTCCAGTCGAACTTCGCCACCTCCTCAAAGCTCATGTGAACGAAATCGGGCGCGATGCGCAGCATCGAATCGGTGAGCGTAAGCGTGCCCGTGGCGTCGTGGCAGTTGCCGAGGTAGAAGATCAGGCCCCCCTGTTTTTCTATCAGAACGAGTTCGCCGCCCACGAGGTAATTCTTCAAGGTGACGGGTGAAATCGCCAGAGTTGCCCCGAAAAGGAAAGAGCCGACCAGCGCCGCCACCCTCCGCGGGTTCGCGGGGCGCGCCGATAACCATATCCAAGCTAGCGCGGGCGCGAGGAAGGGGACGACATTCGGCCTCCCAATAACGGCGAGGCCGAAGCAGAAGCCCGCCAGAATATAATGGCGGATACGTCTCCTTTGCTGCGCGAGCAGCAAAGAAAGGATGGACAGAAGATACAGGAAGGTCAGAAAGCCGTCTCGGAGCAGCAACGCATCATACAGAATGAGCATTCCGTAGAAGCATGCGAGGAGCGAGGCAACCAGCCCGACGCGAGCGTCGAACGCCTTCTTGCCAATGTAATAGACCAGCACGCATCCGATGCTTCCGACAAGCGCCTGGAAAAGCTTCAGCCAGAGCATATTCTTGCCGAATATCTGCATGACGAGCGCCAAGACATAGGGGTAAAGCGGCGACTGCCAGAACGGCGTGTATTCGCGGTCCACCCACCGGGTATCCACAATATTAGTGATCCATTTTTGGAAATGGTGCATGTCAAGCGCGAGCGGCGCGCCCTCGAACATGGGGTCGTTGGCCTTGAACTCCAGGACATTCAAGACCCGCAATAACAGCGCGACTAGGAACACCGCGAGAACGGCCAGAGGCTCCCAGGACGGCGTCCTCTGGTCGGGACGGGTTTGTGATTCAGCGTTTTTCAGCATGGAAAAACATTTGCCTGCCCATCAGTCGATGGAGCGGTGGCAGCCTAAGATACCATTTCACAAGAAAGGGAGACTGCGGCACACGCGACCGGGTCGTGAACGGCAGGAACCGAGACCGTACCTCCCTGACAACAAAGCCGCTCAGCTTCAGGCAGTCCGCCATGCTCACGTGGCTCAGCGGAATGTGATGCCCGAAATCGTCCCAATATCTGGAGGCCGAATACGCGATGTTGGGCGAAAGCACCAGCAATTTCCCCCCCGGTTTCAGTACCCGGCGTATCTCCAGGAAAACGTCGAGCAGCGCAACCTTTGTCTGGAGATGTTCAAAGAAATTGCTGGCGAAAACGACATCCACGGTCCCCGATTCAACAGGCTCAATGTGCTCGGCAGAGGCCGGAACGACGCGCACATCTTTGGCGGCCCGTTCACGCGTGTGGTCCGCCTTATCGACCGCGATCTTGACACTGCACCTGATATTGTTTATGAATTCGCATGATCCCGCGCCCAGGTCCAGCACGGTATCCGTCTCCCCGATATATTTCTGGAACCATTCCGCGCACAGCACGGCCCAGAGCCTGTTTCGCCGCGCGAGTTCATCCGGCGAAAACATGCGCTCGTAAAGTTTATCGAGGTTCAGGTTCATGGCCATGCGAGTTGCTTGATGAGGCCGAGCAGCCCTTTCAGCCGATAAGTTAGAATCAGCCCGATCATGCGCAATCCAAGACGGAATGCGACGAGCTTGCTGCCGGTGACCGACGATGTTCCGACCCGAGGCCCATACTTGACCGGTATCTCAACAAAACCGACCTTTGTCAGGATGACCAGGCACATGAGTTCGGGGTTGAAATGCGAGCCCTTGACCGTGAAATGCGGCCTTATTTTCTCGTAGGCGCTCCTGGACAGGAGCTTCATGGTACAGCCAATGTCGCTGAGGTGGGTGGTATTGAAGGAAAACTCCACCAGTTTTGCAACGATCCAGTTGCCCCACTTGATGAACCAGCCCATGTTGGCGCCCCTGAGGATCATCACGCCCAGCGTTCGGGAGCCGAAGACCACCTGGAAATCATCGGAGTATGCCAGCAGTTTCACGATATCGGTGGCGTAGAACGTGCCGTCGGGTTCACAGATGACAAGCAGATCGCCCGTCGCCTCTTTGAGTCCCCGCTGACAGGCCGCTCCATATCCCTGCTCGGGTTCGAAAACCTGTCGCGCATTGGTGCGTTCGACTTCTTCTTTGGTGCCCTCGGCCGCGTTGTTGTTAACGACGACCACCTCGTCCACGTAGCCGGTCGCGAAGAAGTCCTGGATGCACTGATAAATGGAGTCCTTCTCGTTATACGTGGGGAGAATGACGGAGACTTTCTTGCCTTTCCACATTCCGACGAATGCCCTGACTGTCTACGTGACTGATGGAAGCAAGGGTGGGAAAGCGACTATCCCGTAAGATCCAGTAGGGGCTCGGCGCGCCGTGCCCCTACCACAACGCTCGGCAAGAGGCGAAATCTTATATCGCAGGGTCGCCTCGAAATTCATCTTCATCCCGACATCACAGATAAGGGTCGCGGGTGCTACAGCGGATAGAACGTGAACTCGCAGTATCCGGCCTCGGACAGCTTGGCCGTCTGCATCACCCGCATCTTTAGGGATATGCTCCTGGCCGCCTCGATGAAGCCTGCGATGCAGCCTGAACTGCACGACAGCCCGTTCATATTGATCCCGGCGTCCGCGAGCGCCTTGTGAAGAGCGCAGGAATATTCCTGGAAGCGCATTTCCTTTGTGGTCGAACGGGTGACGTTCCATTTGTCCTGCGGACGAAGCGCCAGCACCGACAACTCGACATAACGCTGTATTTTATGAGGGAAGTGGATACCGGTCTGTTCGGCCACGATGTCTATCATCTCTGCCGTGCGGTCGTGGTACTGGCCGTCGGCAAGTTCGATAACCTTTTTCATGACGGCGCGGCCAAACTCATCGAGGGCTTTGCGGGCTTCGTCCTCAGGCTTGTCCCGCAAACTGTTGGCCAGTTCCTGAAGATTGAAAGAGGAAGAGACCTCGTCGGCCATCTGTTTCGGCATGTCGAACTCGCGCACTACTCCTTCCTCGAGCTTCATGCGGCGTCCGAGGGCTATCTCATCGCTGACCGACATCTTCTTCTTTGTTGTGTCAGCGGCCTTCTTCTTGGTTTTCTTTTCCGCCATTTTCGTCCTCCATCACAGTAGGGAAGCAGTCTTGCTCAATCGGCCGGGGCCGGGAATTCAGCCGACGCCTCATGCGGCTCGGCTCCGGCAGCCGAAACGGCGACCGCGGGCTGTTCCACCTTCATGGTTATCGCCTCGACCGGACATATCTCCACACACTTGCCGCAGGATACGCACATGTCGTAGTAGCGGGCGTACACGCGGAAGTCTGCGCGGTCGGTCTCACGGAATTTCCAGATTCTGGTCGGGCCCGCGATGAACACTGCGCTCGGACAGCTTTTCATGCACTGCCCGCATTCGTGCGGCCCGATGCATTTGGAATCGTCTATCGCTATCTGTGGAAGCATCGCCTGTCCTCCGCTTCTTACCAATTATCAGCCAATGCCGGAAGCGTGCTCCGATCCACCAGGGAGATCGCCTTGGTCGGACACACGCTCATGCACAGCCCGCAACCGAAGCACTTTGTCATATCTATGCCTGCTTTGTCGGCGTATACCTTGAAGTACATGGCGCGGAAATGACACCGTGAAATGCATTTCTTGCAGCCGATGCACTTGTCGGTGTCCAGCTCCGCCACATGTTCGCCCTTGAGGATGAACTTGAAATCGTAGTCGAGACGGTTGCGAATTGCGACGCAGCCCGGGTACTCGCACTGGCACATGCCGCCGATGTAAGGCGTGCCGAACACGTCCACGGTATGGACGAGGCCTGCCTCGTCGGCAACGTCGGCCCAGCGCTTGGCCTCGGCGGGAGTCACGAATTCGACGCCGCCCCGGTACGTCTCGGGCCAGCGCTCCCACTTGTACATGCCCGGCCCGATCCCGATGCAGGTGAAGTTCTGCTCGTCGGGAAGCGCCACGGATGCGCGCCTGCACGCGCACGTCATGCGGGCTATGGGGTGCGCTATATCGAAAATCTGCTTGGTCTCCTCCAGGGTGACCACCTGGGCGAAATGAATCTGATATGCCCTGTCGAGCGCTTCTTTCTTGACGCGTTCTTCTTCATCGCGTTTGCCCGCGGCGCGAGCCTTGACTATCTCGTTGATGACCGCGCCGCCCATGCCCGCCGCCTGAGGGTCGGCCTCAGCGCCGAGGGCCTCCCCGCCCTCTTTGCGCACCTTGTAAAGCCTGCGCGCGTAATTGGCGGGATTCAGGTACCATTTCCCGCCGTCGCCGTACTGCTCACATAAACGACACATGACGCTCCTCCCTCTGAATCTCCTCTATTTAATCGGGGATTTCAGCCTGTCGCCAGTTTGTAGGTGCGAATTCATTCGCACGCCGCCAGTTGTTCCAGTTTTTCGCGGGCTTCAACAAAGCTCGGGTCGTACTCGAGCACCCTCCTGAGCTCCTCGACCGCCCGCGACTCCTGTCCGGCCCGCAAGAATTCGATAGCCCGCCCGTAGTGTTTCAGGGCGAGCTCGGGGTTCTGTTCCGCCGGTTCGTGTATATGCCCCAAATGCATGAAGGAAAACTTCTTCC
>CAZEBC010000186.1:0-1525 GCA_964510165.1 uncultured bacterium | reverse complement strand
CCCTCACCGGATCGGCCGGGTCCTCAGCCACTGATAATACGCCTTGAACGCCGCCACGCCGACGTAGCGAATCGGGTCGGGCCAGGAATACGGCACAGGCATGTTGACAAAGAACAGGCGCGCAAGGACGTCATCCTGCCCCGAATACAGCGCACTGATGATCTTGCCGGCAACCTGCGAGAGAACGGTTCCCTCTCCGCTGTAGGCGACGGCGTAATAGATGTTCATGTGCTCGCCCATGACGCCGACCGAGGGCACGAACTCGAGCGACATCCCCAGCGTGCCGCCCCATTGATGCGTAATCTCGATCCCCTCAAGCTGTGGGAACGTCGCGAACAGGCTCTTCCGGATTTTCCTGATCGTCGGCTCGTGGACGCCCTCGCATGCGCGGCCGCCGTACAAGTATCTCAAGCCGCCGCCCCCGAACACGATGCGATCATCCCCCGAGAGATGAAAATAATCGAATACGACCTTGAGGTCCGAGAGTTTCTCGCGGCCGGCCCAGCCGATGGACTCGCGCTGCTGCTTCGTAAGCGGCGCAGTCGCGATGACATAGGCGCACATCGGAATCACGCGGTGCTTGAAGAACCCGAGAGATGGCGAATAGCCGTCAGTCGCGAGCACCATCGCGGGCGCGCGCACCTCTCCCATTTCGGTCAGCAATCTTATATCTTTGCCCGGCTCGACGCGGAATACGGGCGTCCGTTCGTAAATGTCAACCCCCTTGTGCTCGACCACCCGCTTCATGCCGCGCGTCAGCTTGTACGGATTCACCGTTGCGCCGTAAGGATACCGCAGCCCCGCGACGTAGCGGTCGGACTTTACGATGCGCTGAAGCTCGCCCTTGTCGAGCAGCGTCGCCTCGAGGCCGAGCTTATCGTAGAACTTTTTCTCCTCCTCAAGTTCGAGGATGTGCGACTCCTCGTTGGCGAGTTCGATCGAGCCGGTCGGCGCGAACTCGCAATTCACGTCGTGCGCCTCGCTGAACTGGCGGATCATGTCCAGCCCGTCGAGCGTGATGTCGAATATGCGGCGGGCTTCCTCGGGGCCTTGCTCCTCCAGAATTTTATCCAGGCCCCTCACCCCGGTGTCAGCGAAGCCGCCGCTCCTGCCGCTCGCGCCGCATCCGCAGCACGCGGCCTCCAGCAGCACGATCTTCTTGTCGGGATGGTTGACGATGAGGTTATACGCGGCGGCCAGGCCCGTGAATCCGCCGCCAACGATGGCGATATCGGCAACAATGGCGCGCTTCAGCGGCGGACACAGCGCCTGAGTACTGAAGCCGCCCGTATCATACCAATAGTTCTCGCGCGCATGTCCGTCTACTTCCGGCCACCGTATCATATCGTCCTGCCTCCCGCCTGCTCCCTCTTAGCTTCAATCTGCAATCCAAATGTCTTCTGATTCTACCAAAAGCCGTGCGGGGTCTCAACCGGTAGTTCTCCAAACAATTATCGGAAACCGCGACCGAAGAAGCTTCTTAACCACCAAGCCACCAAGGAAAACGCCAAGATTTCTCGGTGCA
>CAZEBC010000185.1:0-7213 GCA_964510165.1 uncultured bacterium | reverse complement strand
CTCAGAGAACAACTAATTTGGAGATGAACCAATTTTTTGAACTGCGGAAGATGGGTTAATAACGTGCTCGACTTCGCCGCGACTGTTCTTGAGGTTCACCTCCCCAGAGATGCAATCGACTTCAAATGACGCGGAGTGAGCCGCTTTGCTCAACCTGATAACGGAACCGCTTGTGCTGAGAATCCGCATCCCGATCGGGACGCCGACCGGCCCGGTCGCTTGGCCGGAAGCCATGACGATCTCGCCGTTTTCGAACGCGAAGCTGTGGCCGTTGCGGATCGCAATCTCGGAGGGGCCATAGGCGAGGAGCCGAATTCCGCTGAATGCGAGGATTGAGCGGCCTTCCGGCGTCTTGATGCGCATCCCCGGCTCGATGCGGTGACCCGCTTTCAGAGGAAGCCATTGGTCGCCGGATTTCTTGAGGATTCCGTTGGAGCAGCGAACGACGACGCCGGTGACTTGGCGAGGGAGCGTTCGTCGAAAATAGAAGTGAGTGAACAGATACGCGGAAAGAATACCGAGGGCCAGAACCACACCCAACCCGATGAGAAGCTTCTTGAGAATCTTCCCCGAACAATTCGCGGCCTTCATGGCTATCCCCTCCTGAAAGGCGAAACGTCATCTTGGGTGCTTAATGGTGAGTTGTCAATTTCGCCGCCTTACTTGATCCTCCTCTCGGAGCGGTTTCAGGAAGATTCTCCCGCGCTAATTCGCCAGCGATGAAAAGAATAGCACATACATCAATCGCTGTCAAGAATGGCCGGGTGTTATTCGCCCGTAAAGTTCGGCGTTCGCTTTTCGAGGAACGCCATGACGCCCTCGCGAAAATCGCGCGTCGCTTGCGCGAGCAGCACCTGGTCAGAGTCCATGTGCATGATGGCATTGTCGAGCGCCGATGATATCGCATTGACGCTGCGTTTGGCCATCTGGGCGGCGATGGGGGGCATTGCGGCATACTGCTCGGCCATTTCCATGGCCCGCTTCATCAGCTCAGCGCGCGGCGCGACCTCATCGAGGAAGCCCCATTCGAGGAGCGTCTTTGCGTTCTCCTTCTGCGCGAGAATGACGAAGCGTTTGGCGCGGGCGGGACCGACCAGATGCACGCACAGGGGAAGGCTCACCCAGCTCAAGGGGATGCCGAGGCCGACCTCGGGATAGGCCACGAAGCAGTCGTCGGCGCCGACGCGGAAATCGAGCGCCGACACCATGCAGGCGGCGCCTCCGAGCGCGCCCCCGTTTATCGCGGCGATGGTGATCTGGTTCATCTCGGTCAGTTTGCGAATCATCCGGGGACCCAGGTGGAACTGACGCTGTCTGGCGAGCAATGCCTCTTCCGGCAATTTCGTCTCAGGGTCCGTCAGGTCCCTTCCGGCGCTGAAATGTTTGCCTGCGCCCGTGAAGATGACGACGCGTGTGTGGAGATCATCCTGAAACTCTTCAGCAGTCTCCTCTATCTCTCTCATTAGGGCATTGCTCAAGGCGTTCAGCTTCTCCGGCCGATTCAACGTTACGGTTGCAATATGCCCGCGCCTTTCGATTATGAGATGCTCATAGGCCATATTATTCGTCTCCTTACCGCGAGGATGTTTGCATAAAGCAGTTTTTTTCGAGTATACAGGAGAAGAATTCTGAGTGCAAAGGGTTTTCGGAGAGAGAACGGGGCGGCCACAGCGGGCCGCCCCTCTAGTTTCATGATTATGAGGCGGATTGGGCTGTTAACTTCTCCACGCGGACGGCGCAGACTTTGTATTCGGGTATCTTGGCGACCGGGTCCAGCGCCGGATTCGTGAGCGCGTTGGTCGGGCTTTCGGAGAAGTGGAACGTCATCGAGATTTCGCCGGGCGCGGAGTCTTGCGTGACTCTTGCACGCGCGGTCACTTCTCCGCGACGCGATTTCACGCGAACGATGTCGCCGTCGGCGATGCCGAGCGCTTTCGCGTCCCTGGCGTTCATCTCCACGAGTTCTTCCTTCCGCAACACGTTCAGTCCGCCGACGCGGCGGGTCATTGTGCCGGTGTGGTAGTGATACAGGCTGCGTTCCGTTGTCAGAACCAGCGGATATTCCGCGTCGGGCTCTTCTGCGGGTGGCCTATATTCGAGCGGCGTGAACCTGCCTTTGCCCCGGCTGAACTTTCCGATATGAAGGAACGGCGTGCCGGGATGGTCCTTCGTCGGGCACGGCCACTGGAGGCCGGCCAGATCGAGTCGGTCGTACGTGATGCCCGCGTATTGGGGCGTCAGACGCGCGATTTCCTCGAAAATCTCACGTGGCGACTTGTAAGCGAAGTCGGTTCGTCCCATGCAGGTCGCCAGTTCTGAGATGATGAGCCAGTCGGGCTTCGCGTTGCCGATGGGCCGGATCGCCTGCCTGACTCTCTGGACCCGACGCTCGGTGTTCGTGAAAGTGCCGTCCTTCTCCGCAAACGTCGTTGCCGGCAGAACCACATCGGCGAGCTGGGCCGTCTCATTCAAAAAGATGTCCTGGACAACGAGGAAATCGAGCGATTCGAGTGCCTCGCGGACATGGTTGATATCCGGGTCCGAAAGCATGGGGTTCTCGCCCATGATGTACATGGCGCGGACTTTTCCGGCGACGGCAGCGTTCAGCATCTCGACGACCGTGAGGCCGGGCTTCCCGGAGAGTTTGCCGCGCCAGGCCTTTTCAAACTTGTCGCGCAGGACTTCGTCGTCGACCTGCTGGTAACCGGGGAACACATTAGGCAATGCGCCCATATCGCATGAGCCCTGCACATTATTCTGCCCCCTGAGGGGATTGACACCGGACGATTCTTTGCCGATGTTTCCCGTCAGCATGGCGATATTGGCGACAGCGAACACGTTATCGGTCCCGTGCGTATGCTGGGTGATGCCCATCGCGTAGAGGACTGAGGCCGGGCTATTGATGGCGTATATACGGGCGGCCTCGGCGATCTTATCCTTCGGGACACCGGTGACTTTCTCAACTTCGCCGAGGTCGTATTTCAGGACCGATTCCTTGAATGCGTCGAAGTTCTCGCAGCGCTCCTCGATAAACTTCGCATCATAGAGACCTTCCTCGACGATCACGCGCATCATGCCCATGAGGAGCGGCACATCGGTGCCCGGACGCTGACGCAGCCAGACATGTGCGAAGCGAACTAGGTCTATCTTTCGGGGGTTCGCGACGATGAGCTTGGCGCCGTTCCTGACCGCCTTCTTGACGCGCAGCCCGATAACGGGATGACTGGCGGTCGTATTGGAGCCGATTGAAAAGATGCAGGCGGCGTTCTCGATTTCGCCGATGGAGTTGGTCATGGCGCCGCTTCCGAATGCTGTGGCCAGACCGGCCACGGTCGGGGAGTGTCAGAGACGGGCACAGTGGTCAACGTTGTTTGTGCCCATCACCCCCCTTGCGAATTTCTGGAAGAGGTAGTTCTCTTCGTTGGTACAGCGGGCCGACGCGAGCGCGGCAAACTGGTCGCCCTTGTACTCGCCGAGCTTGGAGGCTACGAGGGCGAGCGCTTCATCCCACGTCGTTTCGACAAGCTCTCCGTTTTTCCTGACGAGCGGCACCCGCAAGCGGTCGGGATGATGGATGAAATCGTGCCCGAACCGGCCCTTGACGCAGAGATTGCCCTTGTTGCACGGGTTATCCGTGTCGCCTCGCGCGCTGACAATCGTGTCGCCGCGCACGCCCAGATAGATACCGCAGCCGACGCCGCAATATGGACACACGGTTTTCACTTCGTGTGAGGGCTCAAGATATTTTTTCGGCACGAGCGCGCCGACGGGGCAACTGGCGACGCACAGGCCGCAGGAAACGCAGCTTGTCTCCAACAGCGGGCCTGTGCCTCCGGTCGAGGTTACGCGGTAGGTCAGGCTGAGCGCGCCGATGCCCTGGACTTCCTGACACATCCGCACGCAGCGTCCGCAGGCGATGCACTTGTTGGGGTCCCGTTCGATGAACGGATGGTCCAGGTCGCGCGGGTACAGAGGGACATCTTGGGGGGACTTCATGGATTCGACGGCGTATTCGGTTGAAAGGTCTCGGAGGTCACAATGGAATCGAGCCTTGCAACCGCATTCGAGACAGCGCGCGGCTTCCTTGCGAGCCGCCTCTTCGCTGTAGCCGAGTTCCACTTGTCGAAAGTCTACGATTCTCTCTTGAGGCTTGAGGGCGGGCATCTTCTGGCGCGGCTGTTTCTCCATTTTAGAGAGTTGCTTGCCGAAACCATGCTCTTTAACCTCGTAGAGCTCGCCCCGGTTGATCTCGAACGGCATCTTGGCCACATCGAGCGGTTGGCCGTTGAGGTAGCGATTGATCGCCATGGCCGCTCTACGTCCGCCGGCGATGGCCTCGACCGCGGTGGCGGCTCCGGTCACGCAATCGCCCGCCGCGAACACACCCTTCATGTCGGTGATGAGCGTATTGGAATCGGCAACGATATTGCCCCATTTCGTCGCAATGGTGCCTGTTTCCTCGATGGGTGAAAGTTCCGGCTTCTGGCCGATGGCCGCGATGATCGAGTCAACTTCTATGGTGAATTCGGAACCTTTGACCGGCTGGGGCTTGCGTCGGCCGCTCTCATCCGGTTCGCCAAGTTCCATCTTGACGCATTCGATTGCCCTGGCTTTGCCGTTATCGCCGAGAATCCTGACGGGGGCAGCGAGGAAATGGAGCTTGACGCCTTCTTCCTCCGCCTCTTCAACCTCCCAGTCGGTGGCCGGCATCTCGTGCCGCGAGCGTCGGTATACGATAGTCACTTCCTTAGCGCCCAGGCGAAGGGAGGTGCGCGCGGCGTCGATGGCGGTATTGCCGCCGCCGATGACGGCGACGCGTTTCCCGATGTTTACGGGTTCTCCCATGACGACCGCCCTGAGGAAATCGGTTCCAGGATAAACTCCTTCGAGGTCTTCTCCCTCGACGCGCATGGTCGAACTCTTGTGAGCGCCGATGGCGAGGAACACCGAATCGAAGCCGTCTTTGAAGAGGTTCTCGATTGTGAAATCCTTTCCCAGAGCCTGGCCGGTTTTGATTTCCACTCCCATATTCGCAATGGAAGCGATCTCGTTGTCAAGGATATCCTGCGGCAGGCGGTAATCGGGGATACCGTAGCGAAGCATCCCGCCAGCCTTTGGAAGCGCTTCGAAAATCGTGGGCGCATGCCCTTCTTTGGCCAGGTAGTACGCAGCGGAGAGGCCGGCGGGTCCACCGCCGACGATGGCGACTTTCCTGCCCGTGCTCGGCTTGATTTTCGGCACAAACCTGTCGCCGCCGAACATCTCCTGGTCGGATGCGAATCGTTTGAGCGCGCAGATTGGAATCGGATCGTCCACGAGGCTTCGGCGGCAAGCCGTCTCACAAGGATGCGGGCATACGCGCCCGATGACGGCGGGCAATGGAAGGCGGTCCTCGATCAGTTCGATCGCTTCCTTGTATGCGCCTCTTGCGATAAGCGCGAGATAACCTTGAATATCGATGCCCGCCGGGCATGCCCTTTGACATGGGGCGACGCAATCGCCGTAGTGTTCCGCGAGAAGCTTCTCGAGGGCCATCTTGCGCGCGGCAATGACCTTTTCGCTTCTGGTATGGATTTCCATGCCGTCGGCGACTCGAGTGTTGCACGAGGTCATGAGGCCGTACCCTTCGAGTTCGACGACACACATCTGGCATGAGCCGATCGGGCTCAACTGTTCGTCATGGCACAGCGTGGGGATATTGATGCCGTATTCCCGGCATGCTTGCAGGATGGTCAGGGTATTTTCTACGAGCAACTCGCGGCCATCAATAGTGAGTCGAGCCGATGTCACTGCAATTTTCGCGTTCCGCGTTGACATAATCCCTCTCTTCGATTATTGAACACAAAAATACACGTCTCAGCACGGATACGATGCGCCGCACCGCCCAAGGCTGAGGCAGACAACGGGGTGCTCAGCCTGGAGCGTAGTGGGATGGAATATCCATTAAATACATCGTGCACGTCAAAATTATTATACAATGAACCCCCGCGATGTTTCAAGCAGAATCTTGGGAGCTTTGGGGGCTTCGGAGCGTTCATTCCGGGATGTGCTGGAGGAAGGCGAGAAGTTTGTTCAGGCTTTTGCGGTGCTTGTCCTTCATGCCGCGGAATTGCATTCCCATGGCGTACCGGTTTCCGTTTTTGGCGAGTTTCCTGGACCACACCACGCGGGCCACGGATTCGATGGGGGGCGCGACGGGGTTCTCGATTGCGACCTTCATGAGCATGCCTTCGGGGAGGAGATGATGTAGTTCAAGAGAGATTCCTTTTTCGCTTATGTCCCTGACAACGGCAGTTTCCCCTTTGCGGAAGTGGACATGCGGCAGTTTCCCCAGCGCCCGGCGAGCGACGTCGGTATTGAAGTCTATGATGGTCTTCAGTTCGATCCGGCAGGCATATCTAATGTACTTGCGTCTTTCACCCTGAGCCTGACCCGGCGCCGATTGCGCGGCGCTTTTCGCATCCGGATATTCCACGCTACACCTCCTTTCTGAAATACTCGATGGTGTTCGTCAGGCCCTCGCGCAGGCTGACTTTCGGTTCCCACCCGAGATGTTTTCTCGCGCGCGTTATGTCGGGTTGTCTGACCTTGGGGTCGTCAACGGGAAGCGGCTTCATAACTATCTGGCTCATGCTGTTCACGAGTTCCCTGACGAGTTTTGCCAGCTCGAGCACGGTCATTTCGCCCGGATTGCCGACATTGACGGGTTCGGTGAGGTCTGAATAGAGGAGTCGGGTAATCCCCTCGATAAGGTCGTCGACGTAACAGAAGCTCCGCGTCTGGGAGCCGTCACCGTAGACGGTGAGCGGCTCGCCACGAAGGGCTTGTGTGATGAAATTCGAGACTACGCGCCCGTCATTGGGGCGCATTCTAGGGCCGAAAGTGTTGAAGATACGCACGATGCGTGTGTCCATCTTGTGCACTCTATGATATGCCATGACAAGGGCCTCGGCGAAGCGCTTGGCTTCATCGTAGACCCCGCGAGGCCCGATGGGGTTGACGTTGCCCCAATACGATTCGGGTTGAGGATGCGTCAGAGGGTCACCATAGACTTCGGAGGTGGAAGCAAGCAAGAATCGTGCCTTTTTGTCCTTCGCCAGTCCGAGCACCTTGTGTGTGCCGAGCGCGCCGACTTTCAGCGTTTGTATGGGGAGTTCGAGATAATCGATGGGGCTTGCCGGCGAGGCGAAGTGCAGGACATAATCAAGCGGGC
>CAZEBC010000184.1:0-7226 GCA_964510165.1 uncultured bacterium | reverse complement strand
AAATTGAAATTCCAGATCGGATTACCGTATAATCTGAATTTGAATTGACGCGCCCCTTCCCTTTCCGTACACGTGCCGTCCGAAAGGTCTGACGCTGTCAGGCAACGCCGGAAAAAAAGTTGGCGCATCTTGGGCGGCACCTTCTGAGGAGGTTGGAGATGTCGATTTTTGGCGGATTCTTCAGAAACAAGGCAGATACAACGTTACAATCGCTCTTTAGCGACCAGGCGGCGAATATGGTTCACTGCGCGCAGAATCTCGAGCGCTTCTTTGCGGACCTCAAGAACGCAGAGCAGCTCATGCAGCATATCGTTGAATGCGAGCATGAGGGCGATCATATCACTCGCCAGGTGCACGAAGTCCTTGACCATGCTTTTCTCACCAGTTGGCTCGACAAATCCGACGCGACTGACCTCGCCGATAAGCTGGACAGTTTCCTCGACGGTATGCGCGCCGTGGCGAGAAGCATCCGCCTGTATGGAATTCTCGAAGGGCGGCGGGAGGTCACCAGATTTACGGAGATTGCGGTGTCCGTCGCCAAGATGGTGAAGGAAATGATAGGGCACCTGGAACACAAGGATCACTCCAGGGTGGTTGAACATTATCAGACCGTGAGCGGGCTGGAACAGGAAGCGGATGACCTGCGCGACATCGCCGTAAAGGAACTGTGGAAGGAAACGGCCGACGATCCGCGCTCCTTTATCGCATGGAAGGAGATCATCGAAGGATTGGAGAAGATCACCGACCGCGGCCATCACATCTCCCAGAGCATTCTGTCCATCAGCCGCAAATCTCAATAGAAAGCGGAATGAACGTGGAATGGTCTTTGATACTGATACTGGCGCTGGTTTTGGCGGCTGAATTCGTCAATGGATGGACCGATGCCCCGAATGCTATCGCGACAGTGGTTTCCACTCGCGTGTTGAGCATACGAGCGGCGGTTGCGATGGCGACTATCTGCAATATTCTCGGGGCTTTGTCCGGCACGGCAGTGGCGACCACTATCGGCAAAGGAATCATCGATACGTCGCTGTTGGAGCCCCGGATCATCTCCGCCGCGATGATCAGCCTCATCGCATGGAGCAGTTTGGCCGCTCAGTTTGGGATTCCAACGAGCGAGTCGCATGCTCTCGTCGCAGGCCTGGCGGGAGCCGCGCTGGCAGCGGCGGGGCCGCACGCGCTTCTTTTCTCGGGCTGGGCGAAGGTCGGGATCGGCTTGTTGCTTTCGAGCGGCATGGGTTTTCTTATGAGCTCAGTGCTGGCGCGAGCGGTGATCGTTTTCGCAAACCGTCTGCCCTCGAACAAGGCGGGCCTTCTGTTCAACCGGCTTCAAATCTTCTCATCTCTATTCATGGCGTATAATCACGGCTTGAACGACGGCCAGAAGTTCATAGGCGTATTTGTCATGGCGCTCGTGATGGGCGGAATGCTTACCACGTTTGAGACCCCCATCTGGGTGATACTGCTCTGTTCCATTACGATGGGAATAGGCACATCCGTGGGCGGGCTGAAAATCATTCGGCAAGTGGGAATGCGCATGGTCGATATTCGGCCGTGGCAGGGCTTCGCCGCGGAGACTTCGGCCGCACTTGTCATCTGGGGAGCCTCAATGGCGGGGGTGCCGCTCAGCACCACTCATATCATCACCACGTCCATCATCGGTGTCGCCGCGGCCAAGAATCCCAGGGGAGTGCGCTGGAGGATTGCCGGCAACATCGTGCTCGCATGGGCGATTACTTTTCCCTTGTGCGGAACACTCGCCTTTCTGGTGTCCCTCGTCTTCAAACACGTTGCTCCTTAGATTGATTGAAATCATGATGCCGCAGATGGGCCTCGGGCAGCGGAATTTCTAATTGGAAGATTGGCTGAGCCTCTTGGGAGGTTCGATAGCCAGGCGCTTCATCTTGCGCCAGAGGGTGGTCTTGTGGACGCCCATTTCCTGGGCTGCGGCGGCGCGGTTCCAGTTGTGGCGTTGGAGGCAGTCTCTGATGAAACGCGCCTCCATCTCCTGCATGCTTGAGCCGGACGCGGAGGCGGACGCCTCGATTTCTGGTCGCAGATTCTGCGGCAGATGCTGAGGCAGGATCATGCCGTTGCGGCACAGAATAAAGGCGTGCTCGATGATGTTTTCGAGTTCGCGCACGTTGCCCGGAAACTCGTGGTTCATCAGTATCGCCATGACCTCGGGCGAGACGCCCGCAATGTTCTTCTGACGAATGCGGTTGAACCGCGCGACGAGATGATCGACAAGCAGCGGAACGTCTTCCATCCGGTCACGCAGCGGCGGCAAAGAAAGCTTCATCACATTGATGCGGTAGTAGAGGTCCTGCCGAAAACCGTTCTCGGCCACCAGGCGGGCCAGGTCCTTATTGGTTGCCGCAACCACGCGCACGTCGGCGGCCACGGGCTCCGTCGCGCCCAGCGGTTCGTACGTCCTCTCCTGCAAGACTCTTAACAGCCTCACCTGCAAAGCTGGCGAGATATCCCCGATCTCGTCCAGAAAGATAGTGCCGCCCTTCGCCAGCGCGAACCGCCCCGGTTTATCCTTCTTTGCGTCGGTAAACGCTCCGGCCTTGTAACCGAATAGTTCGGATTCAAGCAGGGTATCGGGCAGAGCGCCGCAGTTGACGGTTACCATTGGTTTCCTTCGTCGTCGGCTGAGGTTGTGTATGGCTCTGGCGAACAATTCCTTGCCCGTGCCGCTTTCGCCCTCGATCAGCACGGTGCTGTCGCTCTCGGCGACCTCGGGCAGGATATCGAACAAGGCCTGCATCTTGTGATTTTTGCTGATGATGTCGGCGAAGGTGTACGCGCGAGTGAGCTCCTTTCGGAGGTCTTCAACTACGCTCAGGTCGCGAAAAGTCTCGACGCCGCCGATAGTCCTTCCCAACTCATCTTTCAGGAGGGCGGTGGAAATACTGATGGGTATGCGCTCGCCTTCCGCAGTGATGATGTAAACGGCCTTGTTGACGATGGGCCGGCCGTCATCGAGCGTCTTCCTCAGGGCGCAGTCGCTCTCGCAGATGCTGGCCTTGAACACGTCGCAGCATTGGCTTCCGATTGCATCTTCTCTCCGTATGCCGGTGATGTCCTCGGCCGCTCGATTAAAGGATGTTATCCGCCACTGCTCATCCACGGTGAACACGCCGTCGGCGATGCTGTCGAGGATGATATCGCGCTCTTTGCTTCGCGCTATATGATTCGTGTTTTCCATTGTTTTGGCGGACTTGGACAAAATAATTATACGCGTATTCGGGAGCGATGTCAATGCAAAAATGCAATTCTCAGGTGCGACGATTTTGCAGAGATGCAACTTTTCGCCATCCAAAAACCAGCTCAAGCAAAACAGTGGAAAGTCATAAGCATAATTACAATCAACACTTATATAGTCCAAAACAGAAGAAAGCGCCATTGGCACAAGAGATGCCATTAAGCTCATCGAGGCTGATGAAATGAAGCTGGCAATTCCCATCTGGCAATCGAGAGTGTCACCGGTGTTCGATTCAGCAGAGCGGCTCTTGATAGTGGATATCGAAAATGGCCGCGAGATTGCGCGCAACGAATACCCGCTCATCGGGCTGTCACCGTCGGGGCGTGCCAAGCGTTTGGTTGAGCTTCAGGTGGACGTGCTCATGTGCGGAGCGATCTCGCGCCCGGTGGCGAGCTTGATGAGGGGATGGGGAATCCAGATGATCCCCTGGTTATCGGGCGACGTGGACGATTTGCTTGCCTGGTATCTGAACGGGAAAACGCCGGTCAGGCGCTTCTTGATGCCCGGTTGCGGAAAATGCCGCAACCGGTCTCGGGGTTTGCCGATGAGAGGCCGGGCCAAGCACTGGACCGAACTTCCGGAGGATTACGTATGAAGATAGCGATAACGGCGCAAGGCCCAACGATGCAAAGTTCTGTTGATCCGCGGTTTGGGCGAGCGAAATACTTCGTGGTTGTCGATACCGATACCAGCGCCTGCAAGGCTGTGCACAACGTCCAGAATATCGAAGCCGCGCAGGGTGCGGGTATCCAGGCAGCCGCGAAGATGGACGAGCTTGGGGTGGACGCGCTCATCACGGGAAACGTTGGGCCGAAGGCGTTTGCCACATTGAAGGCCGCTCGAATCGACGTGTACATTGGCGCTTCGGGAGCGGTGGAGGACGCGCTGAAGCAGTACAAGGAAGGGGCGTTGCAGCGCGCCGAAGGGGCCAATGTGGAAAGCCATTGGATGTGATTGGCGCAGCGCGGCATAGCCGAAGTTCCCTCACCCTGCCATCTCCCAGCGGGAGAGGGTCGGGGTGTGAGAATGGAATCAACCCGCCTAATTGGGGACACCATGCGGCATGGTGTTTCCAGTTAAGCAGAGGAGGTGTTTGAAATGCCAGGCGGTGACAGAACCGGACCTATGGGGCTTGGCCCGATGACCGGCAGGGGCGCGGGCTACTGCGCCGGATTGCCGACACCCGGGTTCATGAATCCCGTTCCTGGAAGAGGATTCGGGAGAAGCGGGCGCGGCTCTTGGGGACGCGGGGGCGGGCGCGGGTGGCGGCGCCAATTTTACGCGACTGGCCTGCCCGGCTGGGCTCGGGCGGGCCGGGGCCACGCACCTTACTCCCCGTATTGGGAAACGCCCCCTCCGGCTCTCACGAGGGAGCAGGAGATGGAGATGCTCCGGGAACAGGTCGCGCAGTTCAACGAGACCCTTGACGAGATCAAGCAAAGACTTGATGAGTTGGGCAAGGAGAAGTAGCACGGGCGCACGCCGTGCGCCCCTACAGCTTGGTTGGGGCGCAGCCGGGCCGTGACGTGTCCGTTGGTTGGCATGTGTGCGTTTCGCGAAGCGGCCTGCAAGAGTCGAAGGGGACGGCTTAAGGCAAGAGGGCTCCGGCCGACTGTATTGGCCGGACAAGAGCATATGGCGTGAAAGAGTTGCCCCCCTACTTGCAGCCTCACGTCATATCTCGGGCCGTCCCCTTATATTTAAGGAGGTTTTTGAAATGCCGAGAGGAGATGGAACCGGGCCGACGGGTCAAGGACCGGGCACGGGCAGAGGGTTTGGACGATCGGGAGGCGGCGGGTCCGGCAGGATGGGCGGATTCGGAGGCGGCCCCGGCGGCACCTGCGTGTGTCCGAAATGCGGACATGCGGCTTCACACGAACGCGGGGTACCGTGCTATCAGATGAATTGTCCCATGTGCGGCACGCAGATGACCCGGCAAAGGTGATGATCCAAGAATGCAGCATTCGAACGGTTATATGAGAATCGCAGTCGCGAGCGGGAAGGGTGGAACCGGGAAGACTACTGTGGCCACATGCCTTTCCTATTGTCTGGCGGCTGAGGGCGTACCGATAATCTATGCGGATTGCGATGTCGAAGAGCCGAATGGTCATATATTCCTGAAGCCGACGATACGAAGCTCGGCGCGCGTGGGTGTGCCGGTTCCGGAGGTGGACCTCGAGCGATGCACCAATTGCGGGATGTGCGGGGAGACGTGCCAGTTCAGCGCAATCGTGTGCGTCGCCAAGAATGTCCTCACGTTTCCGGAACTCTGCCACGGATGCGGGGGATGTGCGCTCGTTTGTCCCGAGAAAGCTATCTGCGAATTGGACCGGGATATCGGGTTTATCGAGCAGGGGTCCGCCGACGGAATCGGTTTCATCCATGGCACACTGAGGGTGGGCGAGGCGATGTCGGCCCCGCTCATCCGGGCTGTCAAGGAGCGGCTGCCACATGACAGGACTGCAATTCTCGATGCGCCGCCGGGGACCTCGTGCCCGGTCATAGAAGCCGTGAGGGATACCGATTATGTGCTGCTGGTGACCGAGCCGACGCCGTTCGGGTTGAACGACCTGAAACTCGCGGTCGGGATGGCGCGCGAGTTGGGGCTTACATTCGGCGTAATCTTGAATCGCTGCGATGTCGGCGATGATGAGATTCAGAGATACTGCGAGAGTGAAAATATCCGATTATTGCTCGAGATTCCCGATGATCGCAGGATCGCCGAGGCGTATTCGCGAGGGCACATGGCTGTCGAAGCCGTCCCGGAATTGAAAGCGGCGATATCGGGGATGTGGGCGATTATTCTCGATACGATTGGTACCAAGGAGCGGGATGAAAGAACTGGTTGTAATTAGCGGTAAGGGGGGCACTGGGAAGACGAGCATTGTCGCTTCCTTCGCCGCGCTTGCGAAAAAGAAAGTGCTCGCCGATTGCGACGTGGACGCCGCCGACCTGCACCTTGTCGTCGACGCTCGCATTCGCCACCGCGAACCGTTCACGGGCGAAAAGAAAGCCAGGATACTGGAGGATGTGTGCGTCGGATGCGGCGAATGCGAGAGGCTTTGCCGGTTCGAGGCGGTCATTGTGAACGGGGCGGCCTCGGGGGATGACGAGTTCCGAATTGACCCGATCTCTTGCGAGGGCTGCGGCGTGTGCGTGCAGTTCTGTCCGGCTGGCGCGATCGAGTTCAAGGAAGCCGTCAATGGCGAATGGTTCATATCGGAGACGCGGCATGGCCCGATGGTGCACGCCAAGCTTGGCATGGCGGAAGGCAACTCCGGCAAGCTCGTGTCCCTGGTTCGCGCGCAGGCGAGGGGCATTGCCGTGAAAGACAAGTTGGACCTCATGCTGATTGACGGCCCGCCGGGGATCGGGTGCCCGGTGATCGCGTCGGTCACGGGAACGGACCTCGTTTTAATAGTGACCGAGCCGACTCTCTCGGGGTTGCACGACCTCGAGCGCGTCCGCCAGCTTGCGTCGCATTTCAAGATCAAGACGACAGCGTGCATCAACAAGCATGACCTCAATCCGGAGATGTCGGCGAGGATAGAAGAGCATTGCTATGAGGAAGGCGTTGAGGTCGTTGGACGCATCCCATACGATCGCGCGGTCACCTACGCTCAGATAGGAAGGACCAGCGTAGTCGAGTTTTCAGGTAACCCGGTGTCGCGGGAGATAACGAAGATGTGGGAGCGAGTGGCCAAGTTGTGCGGATAAATTCGCACCCACATAACAATGTTGGAGGAACATAGATGAAAAAAGAAGCAAAATCATGCGGCGGTTGCAACAAGTCTGAGTGCTCCGCGCAATCGCGAAAGCCGGACGAAACCGATGAGCAGTTTCAGGAACGACAAGCTCTCTTGAAGCGGATGTGCGAGGTGAAGAACAAGATTCTCGTGCTCTCGGGCAAGGGCGGCGTCGGCAAGAGCACAGTCGCCGTGAATATGGCCATTTC
>CAZEBC010000183.1:2566-7285 GCA_964510165.1 uncultured bacterium | reverse complement strand
GCGGCATCAATGTTGCCGAAAATGCATTTCTCTTTCCCTGCCTTCTCAACAATCTCCACGATTTCGAGCGAGAAGTTCTTTTTGCTCTCCTCGAATGCGATCGCATCGCACTCGAGCGTGAGAATCCTTGGTATCAGCGGCATCGGATTCCCGCACACATAGTAAATGGTCAGAAGACCGAGAGCTTTCGTTGTCCGGAAGTACTCGGCATTGAACGGCAGCACGAATTCGTCGTAGAGGTCGGGCGATATGATATCGGCCCCGCTGAATATCTCCTCGACATAAATGCCGTCGTAGCCCGACTCGGCGTATCCTTGGAGGATCGGCTTTCTTTGCTCCAGTATGCGTGCGATGAAATACTTGAGGTTGCCGGGATTGTCGTGAAACGAGAGCATCATCCCCTGGAACCCGAGGAGATATGAGGCCGTATAGGGGGTACTGTCGATGACGGAGATGAACGTGTCACTTTTTTCGCGAACCACTTTTCTCGGCAGGTCGAACACGCCCTGCTCCTCCAGTTCCTCGACCGGCACAAGCCTCACCAGCATGTCGATTACGTCCTTGTTCGAGATGAGTTCAGATTGATCCCAGACGTCCTGCTGAGAGGAGGGAATGTTTCCGTATAGATAATCCCGGCCGGAAGGAAGCGGCGATTCAAGCATGTCGTAACGATCGCCCGTGACCGCATCAAGATACCAAAGCCGGGGGCCGTCCAAAACTATCTCGGTCCGCTCCGCCCACGCGCGGGCCGGCCCGGCGCCGACCTCGAGCCAGTCGGGCTGCATGGCGAACATCTCGTAGGCGCGGTACAGCGCGCTGGCCCTGAACTCCACATCCTCGTTGTGATCGGGCCGGTACCGCGTCATCCCCCTCATTCTGTCACGGTATTGCTCCACGTAATGATGCTTCTCGATGTCGGCCCGGTACAGGCCAAGATAACTGGGGGCACAAGGGATAACATCGGGCTGCCCGCCGCTGAGCGCGGCCCTCATTCGCTGCTTGGGAGTCATGTGGGTATCCTTTCGATGTGACGATGTGGAAAAATAGTACAACTCTGAGGCCATGAAAGTCCACTTCCCTCACCCCAACCCTCTCCCGGTGGGAGAGGGTTGGGGTGGGACTTCGGGTGCGGCCATGCCACGCTATGATATAATGACACTCCTATGACGGTGGAATCAGAAAACGCGGCGGCGCCGCGAAATCTGTCTGACAGCCTCTTGCTCGGGCTGAAAAATTTCTTTTTGCCCGCGTTCTGCCGGAACTGCGGCGACAGAATTCTGACCGAGCACAACCTTTATTTTTGTGATGAGTGCTGGGCGACCATCGAGCCTGTTCAGGAGCCGAAATGTCCCCGGTGCGGACGGCCTCACTCGAGGCGCGTAGGGTTCGAACCGGTCGAAAGCTTTGTGTGCTCGGAATGCGCGGGCCAGAAGCTCTGGATCGGATCGACACACGCGGCGGGCCTGCACACGGGTGTTCTGCGCGAAGCGATCCATCTTTTGAAATACAGCCGGAAACGCCTGATGGCGAAGCCGCTCGCGCGCTTGCTCCTCGAGGCCGTGACCGGCGCTCTCGACTTTGCGGCCTATGACGCGATTGTGCCGGTTCCGCTTCATCGGAACCGACTGAAAGAACGCGGATACAATCAAGCCGGTTTGATTGCTGAGCATCTGTGTCAATGGACGCCCGGGACGGAACTGCTTCACGCGCTCGTCCGCGTGAAGGACACGCCGAGCTTCAGCATGCTCGGCGCTCAGGAGCGGCGGAGCCAGATCAAGAAGGCGTTTCAGCTTCTTCCGGACGTTGACGTGAAAAAGAGGCGATTGCTCCTTATCGACGACGTGTTCACGACCGGCGCCACCTCGAATGAGTGCGCGCGAGTGCTCCGAAGGGCCGGCGCTGAATCGGTGGACATGCTCGCGGTGGCCGTCGCCCGAAGGCTGGATTGAAGGGTTTTTGAGATGTCGCGATATTATCCGGGAACATTTCTTGCGGCGACGGTAGCCTATTGCGCGCTCCTTTTTTATCTGTCGTCGCTCTCATCGTTCCCGGACGTCGTCTCGTTCGAGGGGTCGGATAAGGTAGCGCACTTCCTGCTCTTCGCCGGGCTGAGCGCGGTCGTGTCCGAAGGATTGAGGCGTGCTGAACACCAATACTCTGCGCTGTTGCTATTCGCCATACCAACGCTGTTTTCTGTTCTGTACGGCATGAGCGACGAGGCGCATCAGTTGTTCGTCGCCCAGCGTACGTTTGCGCTCGGAGACATGGCCGCGGACGGGCTCGGGGCCGCGTTCGCCGCCGCCGTGCTCCTGGGGATTCACCGGACGGGCAAGTCAAGCGCTTTAATGAAAAAAGGAGGCTAACCATGAGAGACCCTATGTTGATTACGTTTGCCAAGGACATGCTGGGCATGACCGATGAAGACATCGCGAAAATCCCCGCCGACAGGGACCGGGAATACCTGAACGCGATCCAGAACTTGGCCAAATATCGGCTGGTCGCGGAGGTGGTGAAGTCGAAATACTGCGCCGCCGGAGTACAAGTAGGCCAGAAGATCGTCCTGAATGGCGTGCAGATCGACAGGGACGCCTCGGATTGCCCGCTGTGCGTCGGAGCGCTCGGCCCGCTGGCGCGCTCGCTCGCCATTTACCTCGACCGCTGTTACCATGATCGCGACCTCGAGGCGCCGCTCTCCGGCTTCGCGTGCCTAGACCCGGGCCTCGAGGTTGACGGCCTCGGCCACGTGCTTTTCAGCCTCAAGATCGAGCGGGTAGCATAACCGCAAGAGACTTCTTCAACCACAAAGGCACGAAGGCACAAAGCCGACGCGAATGAAAGAAGCGGAACGAAATGCTCTTGTGATATCCCGCGACTGCCTTGAGTGCGTCCACTGCACGACAGGCAAAGTGCTCAAGTCCGGCGACATCTCCGTGCAGTGCAAACTGCAGGGGCAGGGATATTCCGCGAACAGTGAGTCCGGCGTCTGCCCGCACCACCGGTTCAAGATGTTTGAAACGAAGGACCGGCACTCCTTCCTCCCTTACCATATCTGGATAGAGGTAACCAACGCCTGCAACCTGAAATGCAAGATGTGCGGCCAGCGAGGCACATACGGCTATCTCAATTCGCCCGACCTGGAAATGGACCGCAGGAACCTGCCCGTCGGCGCATGGAAGGAATTCATTGACGATGTCAAGCCCATCAGGCCGACGATATTGCTCCGGGGCGGCGAGCCGCTTCTCTATCCCGGAATAGCCGACCTCATGCGGCACATCGGCGAAGCGGGCCTGTTCCTCTCGATGGACACGAACGGGACCCAACTAAAGAAATTCGCGTACGCCGTGGCAAAATATGTAGACCACGTGAATGTCTCGATCGACGGTTCGCGCGAAGTTCACGATTCAATCCGTGGCGTTCCCGGAACATATGACGCCGCACGTGAGGGGATCGCCGTCCTCCTGAACGCCCGCAAGGAATTGAGAATCCGCGGGATTCAGTCGTTGTCGCTGAACTTTGTCGTCAGCGCCGACAACTACAGGTCGCTCCCAGAGATGGTCCGCATCGCCGAGGAACTCGGCGTCACAGACGTCATGCTCACCCTCTGCTTCTTCTATGATGACATCGCGGAGAAGAGCTACGATGAGACGCTTCGGAGACATTTCAATATTGACTCGCGCGCCGGGAAAGGATTCCGCAAGGACAAACGGCGGATCGACACCGACCTCCTGGTCAGGAACATCCGCCTCTTGCAGGCCAACAAGAATATCAAATTCAACCTCATTCCGTGCGCAAACGATGACTCGCTCAAGAAATGGTTTGAGGACCCGAGCCTTCTGGCGAGCTACGATAGGTGCTACGTCCCGTGGTTTCTCGTCAATGTCATGCCGAACGGAGACGTGAATTTCTGCGCGGATATCGGCGATTACATAATCGGCAATATCACCGAAAACCGGCTCCTTGACATCTGGCAAAACGAGAAGGCCGCCAGGTTCCGCGAGCACATTCTCAACGAGCGATTCTCCATCTGCAGGCGCTGCGTGGTGAATCTGCTGTATCCGTACAACCGATGTTCCGCCGTCAACGGTCTGAGGCCTCATAGCACACTCGTCAAGTACGGCTGCAAGCTTCCGTTCGTCAAAAAGTACTTCCAAAAATATGAATGGCTTTCGCACAGTTTCTATTAGCACCTCGCCCACAGACGCCAAAACGCCAAGGAGGTATCGAATTGAAAACGCTTCTCATCGGAGCCGACGGCCAACTCGGAAGCGACCTGAGAAAGGTGTATCCGCCGGAGGAACTGATCCCGCTCGCACGGCCTGACCTGGACGTGTGCGATTATCCGGCCGTGGACGCGATGCTCAAGAAACACTCGCCCGATGTCGTCATCAATACCGCCGCGTATCACCGCGTAGATGAATGCGAGAGCAACCCCGAGCGCTCGCTCGCGGTCAACACGCTGGCCGTCAGAAACCTCGCCATTGCCTGCCGTGACGCGGGCGCGATATTCGTCCATTTCAGCACCGACTACGTGTTCGACGGCGAGAAATCGACGCCCTACACCGAGAACGACGCGCCCCGTCCGCTCAGCGCGTACGCCATCTCGAAGCTGGCGGGCGAGCACTTCATCCGCTATCTCTCCGAGAAATATTTCCTGCTGCGCGTGTCGGGCCTGTACGGCGTCGCCGGCAGCCGGGGCAAGGGAACCAACTTCGTCGAGAC
>CAZEBC010000183.1:0-2466 GCA_964510165.1 uncultured bacterium | reverse complement strand
AGGGGAAAAAGGGGAAGGGGGAAAGGGGGCGTTTAGGGTTCAGAGTTCAGGGTTTAGGGTTGAAAGAACGATTCCGCGGCGGAAGCCCTCGTCATTGCGAGGGAGGGGCAGGCCGCTACCTATCTTTCTGAAAGACCTCTTTTCGGTCTTGAAGTTCGAGCTTTCGACCTGAAGCGAGGATATACGGAAACGGTGTCACCGAGAAGATACTTTCAAGAGGAAGTCCTCGGGCCTCCCTTCCTCTCAACGGACGGCGACAGGGCCGCATATCTAAAAGAGAATATGCCCAGACTGAGCAGTCAACCAACAATATCTCTCTGTAGCACAAAACTCGATATGGCGCCTTCAAGGGATCAGCCAGAGTTGAAGCCCTTCACCGCTTCGGTGGAATTGACGGACCGAGACGATATCGTCATCGAACCCATCGGCTGGACGCCTGACAAGTATGATTTCATGGTGAGAAAGAGCGCACCGGAGGGCGAGGAGATTTGGGCGGTGGATTGGGTGGTCGAGGGCGCGCGCCCGTTCCTCGAGGGTTTCTGGGACGCGGAGATCACCGACGAGGACCTCGCCCGCGCGGGCGAATGGCTCTCGCTGGTTCGGCGCGAGCCGGACGGCGCTTACAGCCTGCGGCTCGTCAATTACCGGTCCGGTCAGGCACAGCAAGTGGCCGTATCGAAAGAACCTCCAACCAAGGCGTGGGCGGATTTGGGAAGATGCTTCGTGTATTGGACGGCAGAGGGCGGACTTTTCATTTACGGCATCGAGGATACGCCACGATTGCACGCCACGTGTCCGATCGATTCTTCTATCACCCAGATGAAATGGTCGCCGGGCGAAACCGCGCTCGCCGTAGTTGCCGAATCCGTTGCGCGGCAGAGCCGCAGCGAAAGCCCCTCACCCCAACCCTCTCCCACCGGGAGGGGGCAAATAGTGCCCGAAGTCCAGATTCCCTCTCCCGGTGGGAGAGGGCAGGCTGAGGGGGACCCGTTGCTCAAGCTCATAAGTGCCGACACGTGCGCCATCACGACGCTCGCCAACAACTTCACCACCCAACCTCCGCAGTGGGACTGGCTGAATGACACGACAATCGTTTATGCCCAGGGCCGCGAACTCTGGCAGGTCACTGCGGGCGGCAAACTCGAATTGGTGGTCTCTCTCGAGGCTGCCCGGTAATTGTGCGGGCGCACGCCGTGCGCCCCTACAATCAAGACCGAACCGCCCCCAAAATCCGGTGCATTCCCGTGCATTTGCGGTTGCCGCCTTTGGTTTTCTGGATTTCCGCTTGCGCAGAAATGACAGAAGAAAGGGCGGGAATGACAGAGAAGAAGTCCTCGTTCGCGTAATTTATGTAATTCGTGGTCCCGTTCTGTCGTGTAATTGCGGCTCCGCCCCGCTGTGAAATCCGTGGTTGCTTTCCAAGTCTTTGGTTGCGGCAAGTTCACTCCATCGAAACTGTGCGTTGCATTTCAAGCAATGACAAGCCTTCACTTGACAACTCATGGTCAAATGATATATTTTGCCAACAGGTCATTAGGGGCGGGCTCCCGGCGGTTTGCCGGCATCTCCGATATCCGTTTCATAGGATCACCCTTCACAGAGCCTCGTTCCATCTCGTCGGATATCCGCGCGATTGAGGGAGGGGTTTCACCATGGGCCTCTCTTCGAGCAGGCTGAGTCTGGGCCTTGCGACGAATGAGTCCCTATTCGCTTCACGTTCTTGTTCCATCGAACGCAACTAACAAGGAAGAACGGAAAGGGAGGGTTCACCATGTCAACAGCGTCACAACCAATGGACCAGTTTCTAACGGACTGCAAGGAGTCCCAGACGAACTTCACGCGACGGATGAACGCGCTTTTCGCGCAACCGTGGACGCTTCCGAGCCTGTATCCCGACGTAATCGCAGAATTGAGAATCGCAGACGGTCTCGACACGCTCTCGGAGAAGATGAAAGCGGTGCTTTCGGGGGCCGAGGCCGAGTTCGTGAACATCGACAAGTGGTCAAACGCATTGAAGGAGCAGGTGCGCAAGAAACTGGTGGAGGCGATCGACGACCCGGTCAAGCGCTCCGTCCGGTTTTCGTGGGAACTGTATCACGGCGACACGGATAATGTCGTGATCCAGACCACCGCGGAACAGTTCTCCATAAAGTTCCTTAGCCCGTGGAAGAACGTCAGCTATGATGGGCAAGGCAACGTTATCCAGTACGTGTAGCGCGCCATGTGGTGATATCAAACCTCTCAAGACACATCCCGGCCGCACGAGGGGCACGGTTCGCCGTGCCCCGCTTGTTTTGGCGCGCACGCGCCCATCTCGCGTCTGCACGGCAGCGGGCGCGGCCAGACCGGAAGAATTGTATTCTCCTCAAACTGATAACAAAAGCGGGAGTCATCGGACAAAGAAAAAATCTCAAAATTTCACTTGACAAGTAACCCTCAAATCGGATAATTATTATGTAGCTCGGA
>CAZEBC010000182.1:0-7555 GCA_964510165.1 uncultured bacterium | reverse complement strand
ACGGTTGATAACGCGGCGTCGATGCGATATACTCCTGATGCGATGTCCGCAGGGTGGAGCGGAAAAACGTATCCGCTCAAGGGTTTCGGGCTGATGACTATGTTTCGTGATCTCGTTTCAAAACCCGGGCTTGGCGCGGCGATGCTCATAATGGGCTTCGGGCTGATGTTCGCATGTCACCTCATCGGAAACTGGGATTTGCTGCGTTTCGGGGGGGCATGGCGGTCGGTATCGTCCGATGCGCTTGGGTATGGGATTCCGTGCTATGACCTGCAACCGGCCGAACAGGAGCGCGGACGAGTGGTTATCTATCCCGGGTTCGGAGCGGGCGCGCAAGTATATTTCCCGTTGGCAACTTCGCTGGTGCGAAACGGTTACGCCGTTCGGCTTGCGGCACAGTCCGGCTACCCGAATTCAGGGGTCGAAATGGCCTACAAGAACCATGGCATCGAGGCCGCAGAAGCCGCGCGCCCCTTTTTTGCGGCCCGGCCCGACTCAGCGCATTTTCTGGTAGGTCACAGCGAGGGGACACGGTACGCGCTTCAGGTGGGAAGAGACATCCCGTCGGTGGATGGCGTGGCGCTGTTGGCGAGCATATCCTCCGCGCTTGACGGCACTCGACCGTCGAACGTTCTGATGCTCGTCGCGGAGAAAGACATGGCAGGGGTCATGCGGCAGACGAGTTACGCGCTGATGAATGGCACGAGGCTGGCGCGGCCGGAATTCGATAGGACATACGGCGATATCAGCTTGGGCACGGCGCGAAGGGCGCGGATGATGCGCGGGACCAATCATTTCAATCTCATGCTCGATGGGCCAACCCAACGAGAGGTTCTCAATTGGTTCACTGGAATCAATGGGAACCCGGGCAGAGCGGGCGTGATTAACGGCCGCATGATGCTTCCGGTTCTGGCGGCGGGAGTTGTGCTGGGCGCGTTTCTGGCAGTAATAGGTATCGGACTGCGGTTTCCGAAGGCGGAGTCAGACGCTCCGAAGGAGGGGCTTCCTGCGTGGGCGATGCTGGCAGCGCTTGTCGGGGGATGGGGCCTTGCCGGTCTGGGCGCCAACTCGGTCACCGCTGCTCAGGAGATTCCGCTCCTGGTGTATGGGAGGGTGCTCGTTTTTCTCGCGATTGCGACAGTGCCGCTGGTTGCGCTTGCTGCAGTCACGCCGAAGCGCGGGGCTGGAGCGCCCCGGGGTTCGTGGAATGCTCGCGCGGCCCTGCTTGGGGTGAGCTTGACTTTGTTGCTCTTTGACCGGTGGCTGGTGAGTGTCATTCCCGTGGGACAGAGGTTGATGTGGTTTGGAATGGGTGCCATGGTGAGTGGCGGCTATTTCGCCTGCGAGGAGTTCCTGCGAAGAGGAGTGCAGAGGGCGACCGACTGGCAGACCGGCTTTGCGCTGGGACTGGCCGGCAGCCTGATTGCGTCTTTGTCGGTTGCGGGAGCGGCCTTTTTCGTCAGTTCGCCGGTCGGGGAGTTCCTGGTTGCCGGAGCTGTAACGTTATTCGTGCTGTTGGCCGCATGCGAGGCGCCGGCCACGTATCTGTTTGCGACTACCCGCGATTGGCTGTTATCGTGGTGGGTGAGGGCCGCCGTGTTCAACGGGTTTCTTGTCGGGCTTGTTCCTCTCGTGTCGGAAAGCGAGTTTCGGCAGATGTTGCCGTGAGGGAGAGCCGGGCGCAAGGGGTCCATGAAAAGCAGGCACGTAGGATACGGCACGCCGTGCCCCTACAACGCACTGCCGGAATCTGGCCTGGTCTTGACGAAAGGTGATGCGGATGGTTTTGGAGACTGAAGACCTCAGGGTGGTGTTCAAGGGGAGCCGGCGTCAGAGGCAGATCGTAGCGGTCGATGGGCTGACGCTCAACGTGAGCGAGGGAGAGGTTGTCGGTTTTATCGGGCCCAATGGGGCGGGCAAGACCACGACCATCAAGGTGCTGATGGGGTTCATCTGTCCGACGAGCGGAAAGGCGCGCGTTCTGGGCCACGAGGCCGGCTCGAAGGTGGCGCGAAGCCGGACCGGATATTTGCCAGAGGTCGCGCTGTATTATCCGTTCCTGACCGCCGAGGAGATATTGCGCGTGTACGGCAGGCTGCAGGGAATCCGGTCGGGCGAGCTGAAGACAATGGTTCCGCGGCTTATCTCGCTGGTTGGCCTGAGCGGTTTCGAGAAATTGAGGCTGAGAAACTACTCTCGCGGCATGTTGCAGAGGATCGGCCTGGCGCAGGCAGTCATGGGAGAGCCTGACCTGCTGATTCTTGATGAAGTGACGTCGGGGCTTGATCCGATCGGACGGAGGGATTTGCGCGAGATATTGCAGGACTTCAAGAATCGGGGGAAGACCGTATTCTTCTCGTCGCACGAGCTTTCCGAGGTTTCCAAGATATGCGACCGCATCATATTGATAAACGAGGGGAAAGTGGTGCAGGAGCGTTCGCTGCAGGCGATCCTGGAATCGAGGATGACGTACCGGGTGAGGGTTGAGGCGGACGACGCGCTGCCGGCATCGCTGTGCGAAATGAATACGACCAGGATTGCCGAAAGCGTTTATGAGATAAAGACCGGCTCACGGGAATCGTATCTGAAAGCGCTGGAGCGGATCCAGCAGTCAGGCATCCGCATCATTGAGGTGGAAAGCATGGAGCCGTCATTGGAGGATTATTTTGTCGAGGTAATCGGGCACAAGGTGGCGTGAGTAGTACGGCGGCACGATGAAAAAAGGCAGTAAGGAGGGGGTTGTGAGCGGCTTGATTGGCGCGAAGGAACTTACGATAAGCTGGGTCTCCCTGCTTGAAGCGATTCGGCGCAAGGATATCTACGTGATGCTGATACTATCGGGCATCATCATTGTGGTGACGGGCTTTTTCAATGCGTTCGGGGTGTCTGAGCTGCGGAAATTCATGATTGACGTGAGCCTCTTGATAATAAACGCGTTCACGATCATCATCACGGTGATGGTAAGCGCGCGACAGGTTCCGTACGAGATCGAGCACCGAACGCTGTATCCGATACTGGCGAAGCCGGTGGGACGGTTTCAGTTCCTGGTGGGGAAGTTTCTGGGGATAATCGCCATGGCGACTGCGGCGTTGGTGATGTTTTTCGTTGTTGCGGGAGCGGTGTTCGTCGGCTTCGGCATACCACTGAAAGGTGTGTTGCTGCAGTGCATCTATTTCAGATGGGTGTCGCTGTTTGTCATCGCATCCATGACGCTCTTCTTTTCGCTTGTGTTCACGCAGTCGGCCAACGTTACGCTCTCGTTGCTTGTGTGCATGGGCGCGGCCATGTTCTCGCGGACTGTTGTTCTGGTGCACAACTCCGTTGGTCCGTGGCAGCAAAAGGTGATCACGGCGGCGTACTGGCTGGCGCCGCATCTGGACGTGTTTGACCTTTCGAAGAGGGTGGTGCACTCATGGCCGCCGGTATCGGCGGCGGCAATCGCGGGCGTCACGCTGTACGGACTGATTTACACCGTCGCGTTTCTTGGATTGGCGTATCTTTCGTTTCGGCGCAGGCCGTTATAGGAGGAGGCGATGGGTGGTCGCAGCAAGTTGCTTGCCGTTGCGTTATATGTCCTGTGCGCCGTCAGCGCGAGTTTGGTATCCGAGGTGTTGCTCCCGGTCGGTGAAGCGTCCGATCTCTCGGTCGCCCAACCGGTGAGAGCCGACCACACAATAGCTCAAACGTTGCTCGGCCAGCTCCGCGTGACCCTGGACAAGTATTTCTGGCTGCGGACGGAGGATTATCTTCATTTCGGGATTTCGTATCACTCCTACACCCGCGTGAAGCTGGAGCGGAGCATGATGGCCGACGTGCAGACGACGACGGCAGGTCTAATACCGGGACAGGCGCGCCGTGCTCACGTCGTGGAGAAGGATTGGCGGGGAGTCTTCAAACACTTCGATTTCCTCCAGCCGGTGAAAGGGTATCACGGAGACCCGACGGAACTGCTGCCGTGGTATCGCGCGCAAACGGCGTTGAATCCGCTTGACACTTCGGCGTACGTGAATGGGGCCTTCTTCTTGGCGGACCTGGCGCGGAGGCCGGCCGAGGCGCTGGAATTCCTGAAGGAGGGCGCTCAGAACAATCCGAACAGCATCGAAATCCAACAGGCGATCGGCCAGTTATATTATGACAAGTGGAAGATGTATGACGATGCGATCCCGCCCCTTGAGAAGGCGATCTCGCTCGGAAAGCAAAAGGGCGACCGCGCAGAGGCCGAGGAGAAGGCTTTTGGCGAAGCGTATCTCTTCCTTGCGCGAGCTCACCGTGACAAGGGAGACCTGGAGTCAGCGCTCCGGATAGCCGAGGAAGGAGTCGGAGAGTGTCCTGACGATCCGCTGGTTCGCGCGATCCATCGGATAGTCAGAAGGGATATGGAAGAAGGGCAGGCACAGGAGACTGTCCCTACAAGTGGGCACGGGCGGTAAACGTAAGAACGAATCAGCGCGTTAAGGAGCATTGCTTTGGACAGATTGAAGCATTTGTTGTCACCAATCACAATCAGGGGCATGAAATTGGCGAACCGCGCGGTGATGCCGCCGATGGGTACCAATCTGGGCAACGACGACGGAACGGTCGGCGAAGCCCTGCTCGCCTATATAAGCCGGCAAGCGAGGAGCGGCGCGGGACTGATCATATCCGAGATAACGTGCGTGCATCCGAGCGGCCTGGTAAGCCCGAATCATCTGGGCGCGTACGATGACCGGTTCATCCCCGGCCTGAAGAAATACGCTGACGCCATCCATAAGGCGGGCGGGAAGGCGGCGATGCAGCTTCATCATGCCGGGCGCGAGAGCTTCTTTCTGCTGATGCAGGGGAAAGCTATCGGGCCGTCCGCGATTCCCAGCGTGGTGTATCGCCAGGCGCCGAGGGAGATGACGCTCGAGGAGATTCAGGAGATCGTTGCGGCGTTCGGGCAAGGGGCGGCTCGAGCGCGCGAGGCCGGTTTCGACGCCGTCGAGGTGCACGGCGCGCACGGATATCTTCTGACGCAGTTTCTCTCCGCGCTTTCGAATCAGCGAGAGGACGAATACGGTGGCTCGATGGAGAACCGGGCGCGGTTCATCGCAGAGGTTCTGCAATCCGTTCGCAAGAACGTGGGCGCTGATTTCCCGATATCGCTGCGAATCTCCGCCGAGGAATGCATCAAGGACGGCTACACGGTCGAGGACATCAGGGGCATCTTGCCGAAGCTGGTCGCCGCCGGTGCCGACATCATTCATGCGTCGCTCGGAACGCATGGGACGCCAGCCGGAATCACGAGCGCGCCGCCCGAGTATGAGCCCGGGTTCAACGCGTGGCGCGCGCGAAAGCTCAAGGAATCGGTGGCCGTGCCGGTGATAGCGGTCGGTCGGTTTACGAATCCCGCGCTGGCCGACGAGGTGATTGCGAGGGGCGATGCCGATATGGTCGCATTTGGACGCCAGCAACTGGCTGACCCCGACTACCTGGTGAAGGCTAGGGAGGGGCGGACAGAGGACATTCGTACGTGCATCGCCTGCAATCAGGGCTGCATCGAGCGGCTCATGCTTGAGGCCGGTTCCTCGGTGCGCTGCGCCATAAATCCGGAAACGGGCCAGGAATTGATGTATCCACAGGGGCCTGCGCCGGTGAGCCGAACGGTGTGGGTTGTCGGCGCGGGACCTGCCGGGCTGACCGCCGCTTACGAGGCTGCCCGCCTCGGCCATATGGTAAGCCTTTTCGAGAAGGAAAAGACGGCGGGCGGGCAGATTCTTTATGCCTGCAAGGCGCCCTATAAGAAGGGGTACGACGATTGGATTCAATGGCTCGTTTCGCAGGTCGAGGAGATCGGAGTCGAGGTCCGGACGAATACCGTGGTCACGGGAGAGATGCTGAGTGATGGACGGCCCGAGGTCGTTATCCTGGCTGCGGGCGCGGAAAAGGTCATTCCGCCTATTCCGGGCATCGAGCTTGCGCACGTATGCGATGCCTTCGAGATACTCAGCAACCGCGTCCCGCCACGAGAAAAAGTCGTAATTATCGGCGGGGGAATGATCGGGATGGAGACGGCGGATTTCCTGATTGAGAAGGGAAGCCTGGTGACCGTGGTCGAGCAACTGCCGCGCTCGCCGGTGAAGAAGTTCGCCTCGCACGGGTACATGCTCCACAAGCGGTTGCGCGACGCCGGGGGACGCCTGCTCCTGGGGACGAAGGTGGTGAGCATTCAGCCGGAATCAGTTATCGTGACGAGCGAAGAGAAAGGGGAGGAAGCAGTGCCCGCCGAGCAGGTGGTCATCGCCGTCGGAACGAGGTCGCGCGCTGACTTGAAGAAGGTTTTGGAGGAGAGAGGCATCCGCCATTTCGTGGTGGGCGACGCCGCCGAGCCTCGGCGCATCATCGAGGCGACCGAAGAAGGCGCCCGCGCGGCGTGGAACATCTGAGGGGGATTCCTCGATTGAGTCGGAGACACCATATCCCATGATGTCCCCACCTTAACCTTGGCTTGTGGAATGTTCGCGCGTCTATGGAGACCGCTCGATGACGAGGCGCCGTTTCAACGAGTCGAGGCGATTCTTCAGCGCTTCGATGATCTTGCTGGCCTCCTCTTTCATAAGCTGCTCGAGGGTCTGGGCCTCGCCGTTGCTCATACGGCGGGCCCAGCCGGCGAGACGCGCGCGCACGTCGTCGGACCAATTGTCCCTGTCGCCCGGGATCAGCCCGCCTTCGGCCTGCCGTCTTAACGTCTCCCGCTCCATCTCGACCATCTGATGCATCAGCGCGTACATCATTCTTATCTGCGCTCTGGTAATATCGGGGGTCACATTTATCTGGACGATTCCGTCAGGGCGGGTGTACTTGAGACGCGCCTGCCTGCCGCTTGGCAGACCGCCGGCGAGCAGCAGATGGTCGAGCAATTGTCGGCCTTCGGCCTCCGTGAAATCCCTGAGCGACTCCTTGCCTACGACATTTCGCTGCATGAACCGCCGTGTTTCGTCGTCAAGACCGCGCTCCCACACGATTGCGAAAATCCGTCTTCGCGTTTCCTCAGTCAACGGTTGACCCTTACGCCTGCCGGCAGAAGCAGTTTTTCGGCCTGACGATTTCATCTCGTTCTCCCACTCTTATTGTGCCAAGTTCAAAGGGCGAAGTTAAGGGGGAGGATGGCATGAGCGCCTACAACATTTAATCGGGGACACGATGAAGCATCATGTCCCCGATTAAATGCGCTCGGTGAGGCGGCGCAGGCTTTCGAGCGCGCATTCGGACGAGGAAGCGGGGCTGAACTCGAACCCAATGGTGATATCGCGGTCGGCTGCGCGAAGCAGATGCAGTATCGAGGGATAGTCCATCTCACCCGTGCCCGGCTCGTGCCTGCCCGGGAAATCGGCGGCGTGGACATAGCCGACGACGTCCAGATTCTCTCGGATATCACGGAGCGTGTCGCGGCCCATTACATGCATGTGGTAAGCGTCGTAGAGGAGGCGCAGGCTTGGGTGATTGACTTCCCGTATCACCTCGAAAGCGGTGAATGCGTCGTCGAGCCAGTAGCCCGGATGGTCAATGCGCGTGTTGAGGGGCTCGAGCAGGAACT
>CAZEBC010000181.1:0-7659 GCA_964510165.1 uncultured bacterium | reverse complement strand
GCATGGTGTCCCCAATCTAACGGGGGAATCACTTCAGGGCGAGTTCCATTTGTTGGAGTTCGCGTATTCGGTCGCGGAGTTCGGCGGCGCGCTCGAACTCCAGGTTGTCGGCCGCTTTTTTCATTTCGCGCCTGAGGTCTTCGAGCATTTTCGGAAGTTCGCCGGAGGAGATGGCCGCCTTATATTCCTCATCCCGTTCGGCGGCGATGGGCACGGTGACATAATCGGCCTCATAGATGCCGGTGAGCACCTCTGGCATTGCCTTGATGATGGTTTTCGGGGTTATCCTGTTCTTCCGGTTGTAATCGGCCTGCACCTTTCGACGGCGGTTGGTCTCGTCAATAGCCTTGCGCATGGAGTCGGTGAGGTTGTCGGCGTACATGATGACGGTCCCGTTGACGTTGCGGGCGGCCCTGCCTATCATCTGGATCAGCGATTTTTCGGCCCGGAGGAAGCCCTCCTTATCGGCGTCAAGGATGGCCACGAGCGAGACCTCCGGTATATCGAGCCCCTCCCTAAGCAGGTTGATGCCGACGAGCACGTCGAAGAGACCACGCCTGAGGTCTCGAATGATGTCGAACCGCTCGAGCGTGGCGATATCTGAATGCAGATATCGCACCCGAAGGCCAACCTCCTGGTAATACTCGGTGAGGTCTTCGGCCATCCGCTTGGTCAGCGTGGTGACGAGCACCCGCTCGCCCTTGTCCACGCGGAGTCGTATTTCCTCGAGGAGGTGGTCAACCTGGTTGCGGGCGGGCTTCACGATCACTTGCGGGTCAGTCAGGCCGGTCGGCCTGATAAGCTGCTCGACTACGACCCCTTTGCTCCTGCGGAGTTCATGCTCGGCGGGGGTCGCAGAGACGTAGACGACCTGGTTGACCAGCGCCTCGAATTCCTCGAACTTCAACGGGCGGTTGTCGAGCGCGGAGGGCAGCCGGAATCCGTAATCCACCAACGTTTGTTTGCGCGAGCGGTCGCCGTTGTACATGGCGTGAAGCTGAGGGACGGTCTGATGGCTTTCGTCGAGGAACAACAGGAAATCGTCGGGGAAATAATTGATGAGCGTAAACGGGGGCTGTCCGGGGCTCCTGCCGTCCAGGTGTCGTGAGTAGTTCTCGATGCCGGCGCAGAAACCGGTCTCCCTGAGCATCTCCAGGTCGAAGTTTGTTCGTTGTTCGAGCCTTTGCGCCTCGAGACGCTTTTCCTGCGCGCGCAACTCGGCGAGGCGCTCCTGCAATTCGGCCCTGATGGTCTGAATCGCGGCGCCGATCCGGTCCGGAGACGTGGCGTAATGGCTTCCCGGGAAGATGAGCGCGCGCGCCATCTTTCGCACCACGTGTCCGCGGAGAGGGTCCACCTCGGAAATGGCATCCACCTCATCGCCGAAGAACTCCACGCGCACGACGCGGTCGCTTTCGTATGCGGGGAAGATTTCGACCACGTCGCCCCGCACGCGGAACGTGCCTCGATGGAAATCGGTGTCATTGCGCGCGTATTGCATTTCGACAAGCTGCCTGAGCAGGTCGTCACGCGACATCTCCGAGCCGACCTCGATGGCGGTCAGCATGCGGCGGTATTCGTCGGGCGAACCCAATCCGTAGATGCACGAGACGCTTGCCACGATGATGACATCGCGCCGCTCGAGCAGCGACCGGGTGGCCGAATGCCGCATCTTGTCGATCTCTTCGTTAATCGAAGCGTCCTTCTCGATATAGGTGTCGGTTGACGGCACGTACGCCTCGGGCTGATAGTAGTCGTAGTAGCTGACGAAATACTCGACCGCGTTGTGCGGGAAAAGCTGCTTGAACTCGGAGTAGAGTTGGGCTGCGAGCGTCTTGTTGTGCGCGATGACGAGGGTGGGCCGGTTCACCCGCTCGATTACATTGGCCATCGTGAACGTCTTGCCCGAGCCGGTGACTCCCAACAGCACCTGATGTTTCAGGCCGTCCTCGACGCCCTCGACCAACTTGTCAACCGCCTGCGGCTGGTCGCCCTTGAGGGCGTAATCTGTCACAAGACGAAATTTGTCGCTCATTGATGAAGCTTCCTGACGTGAAGGATAGTCTTCCATTCATCAATTATACCGAATCGGCGGGCGAAAGGATACAGGCGGAGCGTAGCCGCAACGGAAGTTAAATTGGGGACACGATGGGGCATCATGTCCCCAATTTAACTGAGGAATCGCCACCGGAATTCAACAAACTGACACTAAGCAATGCAGGGCACACGTGTGGGGTTGGAGTCATGGCAATTCGAGAGCGGCTATAAGAATAGGCTTGCCGCATGGATTGATTGCGCCCGCGTAGGGAGGTCCGAGCAAGGGGGCGGTTTCTATGGCCGAGTTGGGCCTGGGCTGAGCGAATTGGGGGTTTCGTCACCGCCCGGACCGTCCATTCTCCGTTCGATTGGTTCGGTCAAACCTTGTTCCGATTGCCATGTTGGGTTGGGCGCAACCAATCCCATGCATGCGTCTCTTCCTCATCAGGCTACTTCGTGGGGTGACAGGAGGATACTTTTTTCGCCTTCAGAATGGTGCTGTCCAACATGGGCGCATCCACAAGGTACATCACGTCATCGTTTAGGATTGCCTCCGCCCTGAGTACGGGGCCTGTTCACGCTTCGGATTCCGACTCTCTTTACTCCTAGATTCCGGTGGATCTGATACCGGTGGAATTGCCGACGCTGTTCTCCAGCTTCCTTCTCTGTTCGTTACGGGCCTCGACGATCTCGATGGTACGCTTCAATTCGTCATACTTGATCGGTTTCGAAAGGCAGATCATGCCCTCGATGCTCAACTCGTCCAAAAAGCGCTCGACATTACCATGCGCTGTGGTAAGGATGACCGGAGTGTGCGGCTTGAGGCCCTTGATCTTGTTGAGCAAGTTGACGCAGTAACCGTGCAGGAGGAACAGGTCGGTGATGATGAAGTCGAACTTCCACCGCTTGAGGCGGTTCATTGCCTGTTCCTCGGTGGAGGCCACAAACACATCGTAACCGTCCTCACGAAGTATCTTGGACAGGGCCACAAGCGCGTTGTGCTCGTCGTCGACCAACAGAATCCTTTTCGGCGACAAATGAATCCCCTACCTAATTTCCCCTCGGGTATTTGACACAGGATAGTAGTTTTTCGATAGAGCATTAAGAATGCCAACTTTTCCTTTCCCCAGGCAATCTGGACCCGTCGCGCTCCATAAGCCTTTTCATTATAAATTGTTATGTGACTCGCTCGTTGCAGTTGTCCGCCGAGAGCGCGGGGTTCCCCGCGAATGCACTGCGAAATATTTGCACTATTCACTTTTAAGCGCGTGCTTCTATGCAATTTTTGCATGGAATGCCATGCTGTACCGATTTCAAAAACTGCTTGAAGAATGCGGTAGTGATGCAGTATAATCTAAATCAATTGATACTATCACTTGCGGAAGTGCGCCCCTGCGGTTGCCCCTCGGTCTGGCAGACCCCGGGCCTACGGACGCAGGGAAAAGGGAGAAATCAGCGCAAGATGACGATTTTTCCACGTTTGAGCCGCCAAATTCTGGACCGAGGCGCCACCCCGAGTGACAACAGCCGATTTCCGCGATTCCCCCCCAATGCTTTCCTGGCTCTCTTCGTGACAGCAACACTTGTCCTCGCGGGGATGTACCCGGCTCTCACGCATGCTGCGAGCGACAGGTCAGAAAAGGTCGCGGTCATTCCGGTCCATGGTGTGATTGATCTCGGCCTCACCTACTTCATCAGTAGGTCCATAGAAAACGCCGAACGCATGGGGGCGGACGCGATAATCCTCGACCTCGACACCCTGGGCGGCAGGGTGGACGCCGCGCTCGATATCCGCGACGCGATCGAGCGAAGCAAGACACCGGTGACCGCATACGTCAGCCGGCGTGCCATCTCCGCCGGCGCACTGATATGCCTTGCAACCAAAGAGATTGCGATGGCGCCAGGGAGCACCATCGGCGCGGCGACGCCCGTCCGAGGAGAAAGCGCTCCCGTGAGCGAGAAGGAAATCTCGTACCTGCGGGGCGAGTTCCGCGCGACAGCCGAGCACAACGGCCATTCGCCGCTTCTGGCCGAGGCGATGGTGGACCCGGACGTCGAAGTGATGGGGGTTCCGACAGACGGCCGCTTGCGTCTCGTTACTGCTGAAGAGGCCGAAGGGCTTGAGAAAAAGGGAATCGGAGTCGAGGTTGTCTCGCCAAAAGGGAAGCTGCTCACGTTGACGGCGGGTGAGGCCGAACGGCTCGGGCTTGCCAGCCCGGCGCCCGAGACGGTGGATGAGTTGGTCCGTTCGCTCGGATACGACCCCGAAAACATTATGAGAGCCGATATCACGTGGTCCGAGCGGTTGGTCAGGTTCCTTACGCATCCGCTGGTATCTGCGCTCCTGTTGACCCTTGGGGTGCTGGGCATTTTCTTCGAGCTTCAAATGCCGGGGTGGGGCGTGAGTGGCACGGTAGGCGCCGCGCTGCTCCTGCTTTTCTTTTGCGGGCATTACCTGGCGGGGCTGGCCGGCATCTTCGATATCATCATGTTCCTTATCGGGCTCACGCTCATTGCCGCCGAACTGTTCATAATTCCCGGCTTCGGTATCACCGGCATCTCTGGAATCGTGTGCGTAATCGTCTCGCTCTATCTGGCGCTCGTCAAGAGACCGATACCGCAAACATGGTGGGATTACCAGAGGCTCAATATCGCCCTGCCGACGCTGGTATTCTCATTGCTGGCGGTGGCGGTCGGCAGCGTCATCATCTGGAAGCTATTCCCGAATTCGCCGATGAAGAGATTGCTGGTGCTCTCGACGAGCGAATCGGTCCGCGAGGGATACGTGGCTTCCGGCAGTCTGGAGGCGCTCGTCGGCCAGGTTGGCCGCAGCCTGACGAATCTGAGGCCGAGCGGCAAGGCCCTGATTCGCGGCGAACCGATTGAGGTGCAGACCGAGGGCGACTTCATCGAGAGGGACAGGCCCGTGAGAGTGGTGCGAGTCGCAGGAAACAAGGTGTTCGTGGCTGAGGAGGGCAAGGAGGCGTGACGAAAAAACCGCTGGAGGAAAAGAAGACGCTTCTCTCGATGGCGCGAGTGTTCCGCACCGACATTCAGGATATCCAGCAGCGGGGCGCGGGTTACTATTCCTGCGGGCCGTTTGTGAGCCGGTACAACAAGCTTCTGGCCAAGGCACGCGAGCTGTTTGCGCCCAACGAGAGCGTGATCCTCCAATCGTTCGAGCTTGTGGAGGATACGCGCTCGGTGGACCCCGCCGACAAGATGAAAGTCACGCAGGGCGTGTTGATCGAGCTCGGCCAGCTCATCGCGTTCATGGAGTCGGTGATCGCGCAGGAGGAGGAAGCGAGAAAGCGGCAGGCCGCCGCTCCCTCCCGGGAAGCACCCAGCGAGGAGAAAGGTCGGGAGGGCTGACAGATGGATGTCCTTCTCCTGTTCATCGCCGCGATTGTTCTGATATACATCGAGCTGTTCGTGCCGGGCGGAATTTTCGGCGTGATGGGAATCTGCGCGTTCGCGGCGAGCATCATCCTCGCATTCGTGCGGTATGATGAGATGGGCTTCGTGATCGCGCTCGGTGAGATAGCGGCCGCCGTGATCCTGTTGATGGTCGGGCTGAAGCGGTTTCCGAGAAGCTACGTCGGCAAACGCATCATCCTCGGCCGCAGTCTGGATAAGAAGCTGGGATACATCGGCACAGACTCATTCGAGGAGTTACTGGGTCGGGAAGGAGTCAGCCTGACGTCTCTTCGGCCCTCCGGGGTGGCCCTTGTTGATAAGCGAAGGCTTGATGTGGTTTCGGACGGCGGCTTCATCGAGAAGGGGAAAAGGCTGAAGGTCGTACGGGTTGAGGGCAACCGCGTGGTCGTCAGGGAAATGGCACGAGGGGTCAGACCTTGACATTTGGCAAACGAACGAGACAAGGACCTGTTACGCTGGAGCATGGGTTACTTTGTCAAATGTCAAGGTCTGACCCCTGGGACAAAGGAGGAACCTAATGAATATCGGATTGCTGATATCTCTCATCTTGCTCGCGTTTCTCATCGCGATCATTGCGGTGCTCGCGCGCTACCTCGGGCTGTGGGTGCGCGCCGTGCTGTCGGATGCACACGTCAGCTTCGCGAGCCTGATCGGGATGAGCCTCAGGAAGGTAAGCTCGAGCACGATCGTGAACACCCGCATCATGGCCATCAAGGCCGGCCTGAACGTTGACACGAATGATCTCGAAGCCCATTACCTGGCTCACGGCAACGTGGTGCGCGTGGTGCAGGCGCTGATCGCCGCCAACAAGGCCAATATCCCTCTGTCTTTCGCGCGAGCATGCGCGATTGACCTTGCGGGCCGCGACGTCCTCGAGGCGGTGCAGACCAGCGTCAACCCGAAGGTCATTGACGCGCCCGACCCTAGGAAAGGCAAAGAGACGGTTGACGCTGTCGCCATGGACGGCATTCAGCTCAAGGCCAAGGCTCGCGTCACCGTTCGCGCGAACCTCGATCGGCTTGTCGGCGGCGCCACCGAAGAGACCATCATCGCCCGCGTCGGTGAGGGCATTGTGACCACCATCGGCTCCGCCGAAACCCACAAGAAAGTGCTCGAGAATCCCGATATGATCTCGCGAAAGGTGCTTGAGAAGGGCCTGGACGCCGGCACCGCGTTCGAGATACTTTCGATCGATATAGCGGACATTGACGTTGGCGAGAACATCGGCGCTCAGCTTCAGGCCAAACAGGCCGAGGCCGACAAGCAGATAGCGCAGGCGAAAGCTGAGGAGCGCCGCGCCATGGCCATCGCGAGGGAACAGGAGATGAAGGCGCAAGTGGTCGAGATGCGCGCGAAAGTCGTGGAGGCGGAGGCCGAGGTCCCCCGCGCGATAGCGGAGGCGTTTCGCTCCGGCAACCTGGGGATCATGGATTACTACCGGCTTCGCAACATTCAGTCGGACACCGCTATGAGGCAATCGCTCTCCGAGACCGACAAGCGCGAGGGTCGAGAGAAATAGCATGGAAGCCATAATCACGCTTATCGTCATATGGGTCGCCTGGAAAATCCTGCAATCGGTTATCGAGGAAGCCCAGAATCGCGCCGAGCGCAGGAAGCTCGAGGAAGCACAAGCCCAAAGGAAGGCCGCCAGAACCCGCGCCACTGGCCGCGCTCCAGATCGGCCCGAGCCCACGGGCCAGTCGGCCGGACGACCTGAGACGGTGATGGATGCCCTGGAGCAGCTGTATCGCGAGGCGCTCGAGCGCAAACGAGAACTCGAGAGGACAACGGCTTCACGCCCCGCGCCGCGTCCGGCACCTCTCCCGGAGTCGGTTCAAATGGAGACCGCCCGGAGGGCGGAGCCTCCCGCCTGGACCCCCGAACCTCCCAGGAGGCAGAGGACGGTCAGAGTAGAACAGAGGAAAGTCGAACAAAGGCGGGCTGTCCGCCCCCAGCGACAGGCGCAGCCCCCGGAGATACCCGTTGAAGCAGCGGCGGCTCCCGAGAGGCAGGAAGTCAGGAAGCGCGTTCGCGCGAAAGCGTCCGAGCCGGCCAGCAAGTCGTCGCTCGGAAGGCTGGGGCCGAACGAGTTGCGGAAGGGAATCCTGCTCGCGGAGATTCTCGGACCTCCGAAGGCGCTGCGTGAGGACGATTCATTCATAGGTCAATGAGGGGTCAGGCCTT
>CAZEBC010000180.1:0-7680 GCA_964510165.1 uncultured bacterium | reverse complement strand
CATTCTCAAAGAAACGAATCCAGCGGTTATCAGTCGGTCGAGCGAGGAAAGGATGAACCCCCATGTGTCGTGAGAGAAAACTGATAAGAACGGCGGCCCTCTTGGTATTACTGGCGGCGGTTGCCGCCTTTGCTCTTGCATATACGGCGCGGCCCGCCCCCGCCTTGCAGGCGCAGGCGCCAGCGTCTTTCGCGTCTCTGGCCGAAGCGATGAAAGGCCCCGTCGTGAATCTGTCCACCACGCAGATCGTGAAAACCCCCTTCGGAGCGCCAGGCGCTCCATTCAGAGAATTCTTCGGAGAGGAGTTCTTCGAGCAGTTCTTCGGACAAATTCCCCAGGAAATGAGGACCACCGCTCTGGGCTCCGGCTTTGTCATTGATAAGGAAGGCCATATCCTCACGAACAATCACGTCATCGAGAACGCAACGGAGATAAAGGTCGTTCTGAGCGACGAAAAGGAATACAACGCCACTATTGTCGGCCGTGACCCTAAGACCGACTTGGCCCTGATCAAGGTCGATCCCGATGAGCACTTCCCGCAGCCTGCAATCCTCGGCGACTCCGATAAGATTCAGGTCGGCGACTGGGTGATGGCTATCGGAAACCCGTTCGGCCTTGGCCACACCGTCACCGTCGGCATCATCAGCGCCAAGGGCCGCATCATCGGGGCCGGCCCCTATGACGACTTCCTCCAGACCGACGCAGCCATCAATCCCGGCAACAGTGGCGGCCCGCTCTTCGACATGAGCGGCAAAGTCGTCGGCATCAATACCGCCATCGTCGCCACCGGCCAGGGGATCGGCTTTGCAATCCCCATCAACATCGCCAGGGAACTGCTCCCTCAACTCAAGAAGGGAAAAATCGTTCGAGGATGGCTCGGCATTGTCATTCAAGACGTCACCCCCGAGCTTGCCCGTTCCTTCGGCCTGAAACAGGCCAAAGGAGTTGTAGTATCTGACATCATGAAAGATGCCCCGGCAGAAAAGGCTGGCCTGAAGCGTGGAGACGTGATAGTGCGCCTGAACGATCAAGACGTGGAAGATGCGCACATGCTCTCTCGCCGCGTCGCCGAGCTGACGCCGGGTGAAACGGCCAAACTCGCTATTATCAGAAACGGAAAAGAGAAAGCCGTTACCGTGACCATCGGGACCATGCCTTCGGAGGCGGAACAGGCCGAGCAGCCGACACCGCAAGAGGAAAAGGACTGGGGCTTCTCCACTCAAGCCCTCACTCCGGGATTGGCCCAGGCGCTCGGGCTTGACCCGGCCGAGCAGGGGGTCGTGGTGTCAAACGTCAAGCCCGGCAGCCCTGCAGACAACGCGGGCCTCCAGGCCGGAGACCTCATCAAGGAGGTCAATCGCCGGGAAGTCAAGAATATGCAGGATTACAATAAAGCCTTGACGAAACGCACGAAGGATGCGCCGCTCCTTCTGCTGGTCAAGCGCGGCGAGTTTTCTCTCTACGTCAGCGTTCAACCAACCCAAGAATGACATAGCGCGGGCCAATCCATACTGCTCAAGATGAATTTCTTGTGCCGCGCTTTCCCCTCACCCCAACCCTCTCCCACTGGGAGAGGGCAGGGTGAGGGGGCTTTGGCCGAGCGGTGAAAAGCTTGAAAAAGGTCTAGGAAATCTATACCATAAAGATTCGCAAGCATCTGAGTCGAAGTGCTCTCTCGATATCTCCGCTTGTTTCCCGGCCAGGTGACCGAATCGAATGCGCAACGGCAGACCGGTGTGGAATTCGCCAGACAACGTATTACGAGCAGTCATCGCTATTCATTTATTCGTTGTCTGCCTTCTTCTTTCTCCGAACGTCTCGCTCGCTGAGGAACCCGCTCTCGACAGGCCGCTCAGACTCTCTGACTGTGTCCAGACGGCGCTTGCCTCAAGCCCCGATGTTTTCGCCGCAGAGGAAAGAATCGAGCAGGCGCGGGCCGCTGTGGGACAGGCGCGGGCTGGCTTCTATCCCCTGCTCTCGCTCGGAGAGACTTTCTCGCGGACCGATTTCGCCCCGATGGTCTTTTTCAACCAATTGGCTCAGGGAGAACTGTCGGGAGACTTCCCGTCCCCGCCGCCACCGGGGTTTGACCCATTCGCCCAGTTTAACAATCCCGGCCCTCTCAGCAACTGGAACACCCACCTCCTGCTTCAATGGCCGCTCTTTCAGGGCGGCAAGACTTTCTACGACACGCGCGCAGCGCTCGCAACTCTTGATGCGGCCGAACTCGAGCTGGAATCGGTTCACAACGACCTCGCATTCGCCGTCACGTCCGCCTACTACCAGATACTTCAGGCCGAAACCTCCATCGGCATTGTCGAAGAGTCGGTCCACCAGATTCGAAAGCACCTCGAAATTGCCCAGGCCCGCTTCGAAGCCGAGGCGGCGCTCAAGTCCGACGTGTTGCGCATGGAGGTCAGTCTCGCCGAGGCCGAAGAAAATCTTGTCATTGCCCGCCACAACCTGGAACGCGCCAAATCAGCGCTTAACCTTGCCATGGGACGACCGGTGAACACCCCCCTCACTCTCGCGCCAGCGCCCGAACCCCCACTCTCAAGCGACTCCCTCGCCGACTCAACGCTCCAGAAACTCACCGCCCTGGCGCGCGAAAGACGTCCCGAGCTGAAGGCGATGGACAAGAATACTCGCGCGCTGGAGAACTCGGTCGAGGCCGCGAGGGCCGGGTACTATCCTCGCATCAATGCCTTCGCCCACTACGATATCGACTCCGAGAACTTCTCCGACTCCAACGATAGCTGGACCGTCGGACTCGGCGCCGATATCTCAATCTTCGACGGATTCCTTACTCGCTCCAACGTCCAGCGGGCGCGCGCAAGACTCCGCGAGGCCCAGGCCCAAAGGGAACGACTCAGGCTCACCATCGAGATGGATGTGAAGACCGCATATCTCGCAAAGTCGGAGGCAGCCACGCGGCTGGAGGTGCTTCAACGGACTGTCGCGGAAGCGGACGAGACGCTTCGAATCGTCGCCGAACGCTACACCGAGGGAGCGGCGCTCGTCACGGAATTGCTCGACGCGCAGGTCGCGCTCACCAATGCCCGCCTGCATCGGCTCACCGCCGAGTATCAGTATTTCATCGCGTCGGCCGCCCTCAACCGCGCAGTCGGAACAATTACCGAGAGATTTGACGGGATATGAAGCGATATTATAAGAAAATCCTGGCAGGACTGTTAGCGCTTGCTCTTATGGTTGTCATGTTCCTCTGGCTCATGGGAAGCCTCACCACCGAGCCGAGGGTAGAGCCGGGCTGGGAGGAAGCGCCCCCGAAGTCCGCGTCCGGCCTGAAGACCATCGAGGTCAGTGTGTCAACGGTTCCCGTCGAAATCGAGGCCGTCGGCACCGTCACCGCGCGCGTATCCGCCGAGGTGTCAAGCAGGATCATGGCCGCCGTCACCAGGGCCGCCGCCGATGCCGGCGATGCCGTAAAGAAGGGACAAATCCTCTTTGAACTCGACTCGCGCGATGCGCAGGCCCGCGCGAAACAGGCGCGCGACGCGTTCGCCGCCGCCAAGGCCGCGCTCGAGCGAGCCGAACTGGAGGAGGCCCGAACCACGCGTCTCTATGAGAAAGAAGCTGCAACCAAGCGGGAGTACGAGCAGGCACAGGCGGAATTGAAAATGGCGCGAGCCTCGGCAGACGCCGCCGAAGCCTCAGTTCGCGAGGCCGAAGTGAACCTCTCCTACACAGTGCTCCATTCGCCCATGACGGGGAGCGTTGTAGACCGGCTGGCCGACCCGGGCGACATGGCCATACCCGGCAGGCCGCTCATGACCATCTATGACCCATCCGCGCTCAGGCTCGAGGTCTCCGTTGCCGAACATCTCAGGCCAAAAGTCCGCGTTGGAGACCTCGTCAAGATATCCATCGACCCGCTCGGCCTAAGCTTCGATGGAGAAATCGCCGAGATAATACCCGCATCCGACGCATCCAGCCGCTCCTTCATGGTCCGGGTTCCCATCCCTCCGGGCAGGGGGGCGCACCCGGGCATGTATGGCCGAATCTGGCTCCCGATAGATTCCACTGACATCATTCTGATACCGCCATACGCAGTCCGTCGGGTCGGGCAACTCGAGATGGTGACCGTAGTACACGAGGGAACGGCCCAAACAAGAGCCGTTCGAACTGGGAAACTCTACCCCGGTGGAATCGAAGTGCTGTCGGGCCTCACGCCAGGGGAGTTCATTGGCCTGCCGGCGGAATCAGATGGAATGCCCTAACTCCGCGCGCAGATAAGCTCCCGAAGAAAACTCCGAGACCACGCGAATAATAGTAAGATACACCGAGAATGGATAATACCAAACATCAGGCCGAACCAAGCGAGCGGAAAATATCCGCGGTCGGCAAGATTGTGGAGAAGTTCCTCACCACCAACCTCTCCATAATACTCATAATAATCTCTCTCGTCTCAGGATTGGCCGCCCTGTTCGTCACCCCGCGCGAAGAAGAACCCCAAATAGTCGTCCCGCTTGCCGATGTCTTCGTCAATTTCCCCGGCGCCAGCGCGGAAGAGGTGGAACAACTCGTCTCCACTCGCCTCGAGAAACTGCTCTGGCAGATTGACGGCGTCGAATACGTCTACTCGATGTCCATGACCGACATGGCCATTGTCACCGTGCGGTTTTACGTCGGCGAGGACCGCGAGGACAGCCTTATCAAGCTCTACAACAAAATTCAGCAGAACATCGACCTCGTTCCGCCCGGCGTGACCGGCTGGGTCGTGAAACCTATCGAGATCGACGACGTCCCTATCGTAATGCTCACCTTCTATGGCAACGATGTCTCAGACCATGAACTCCGGCGCACGGCGGAAGAAGTCATAGACAGACTCCAGGCGGTGAAGAACACCGCCCGCACCTTCATCGTTGGGGGCCGCGAAAGAGTGGTCAGGGTCAACCTGGTCCCCGAGAAAATGGCCGCCCATGGGCTTACTCCTCTCGAAATCGAGAATTCCCTGCGCGCCGCCAACGTCACCCTTGCGGCAGGCTCGTTCAGCAAGGGCAATGCTGAAACCGTGGTGCGCGGTGGCATTTTCCTCAAGACATCAGACGAGCTGGCAGACCTCGTTATCGGGGCCTTCGCGGGAAGACCCGTCTATCTCAGAGATGTCGCGCGAATTGTTGATGGGCCGGCCGAAGCAACCACCTACACCAGAATCGGCTTTGGGCCCGCCGCAGCGCACAAAGACGTGGAAAAAGAATTCCGGAGCCTCTCCTTTCCCGCCGTCTCGCTGGCCGTCGCGAAACGGCGCGGAACCAATGCCGTCTGGGTCGCAGAGGAAGTCCTGAGCCGGATTGACGAGATGAAGGGTACCGTCATCCCTGACGGCATCAATGTCCTTGTCACCCGCAATTACGGCGAGACCGCCAATGACAAGGTCAACGAACTTGTCGAGGGGCTCGCGGTGGCGATCGTCACCGTGATCGCCCTCATCGGCATTATCCTGGGATGGCGCGAAGCCGTCATCATCGCGCTCGCTGTCCCCATCACATTCTCGCTCACCCTCATCTTCAACTACCTTTTCGGATATACAATCAACCGGGTCACCCTCTTCGCGCTTACCCTCTCGCTCGGACTCGTGGTCGACGACCCCATTGTCGACGTCGAGAATATCTACCGCTATTTCAAGATGAGATTATTCCCGCCAATGGAGTCCGTGCTCGTCGCAGTCAACGAGGTGAGGCCGCCCATAATCCTCGCCACGCTCACGGTGATAGTATCCTTCCTTCCCATGTTCTTTATCACCGGCATGATGGGCCCGTATATGCGCCCCATGGCGCTGAATGTCCCGCTCGCGATGCTCATGTCCATGATAGTAGCGTTCACCATCACCCCATGGACCGCCCTTCATGTGCTCAAGGGCGAGTACGGCAAAGTCGAGGAGGAGCCGTTCGATATCCATAAGAGCGGCCTCTACCGCATCTACAGCGCGCTCATGCTGCCTTTCCTCCGCTCTCGCGGACTGAGCTGGATTTTGCTGGGCGTCGTGGCGCTCCTGTTCCTGTTCTCCGTTTCGCTCGCCGTCTTCGGCTATGTGCCCCTCAAGATGCTCCCGTTCGACAACAAGAACGAGTTTCAACTGGTAATAGATATGCCGGAGGGAACCACTCTCGAGGAGACCGACAAGGTGGTCAGAGATTTCGAAAATTACCTGCGCGGGGTCTCGGAAGTCACGGATTTCGAAAGCTACGTCGGAACCGCCTCGCCCATGGATTTCAACGGCATGGTCCGACACTATTACCTGCGCCGTTCACCGAATCTCGCAGACATCCGCATCAACCTCGTCCACAAACGAAAGCGCACCCAGCAGAGTCACGCCTTGGGACTGAGGCTCAGGGATGACCTCCAGACGATCGCCGACCGTCACGGAGCGCTCCTGAAAATCGTCGAGGTCCCGCCCGGGCCGCCCGTCATCGCCACCCTCGTCGCCGAGGTCTACGCCGAGCCGACATACTCATACGACGACATCACGGCCACCGCCGCCACGGTGCGAGAACGGATGAAACGAACCCACCGCGTCGTCGAGGTGGATGACCTTGTCGAGGCCGACCAGGTCCGCCTTACCTTTGTCCTCGATAAGGAAAAGGCCGGCCTGAACGGAGTCACTACCGACGCCGTGGCGCGCACGCTGCGGCTCGCGCTCGGAGGTGAGTCCGCCGGAACCGTTCACGTACCGTCGGAGCGCGCCTCCCTGCACATCTTGCTCCGGCTCCCACGCCCCGAACGGTCCAGCCTCGAACGCCTCGGCGAACTTCGCGTGAAGGGAACCGGCGGAAACCTCGTGCAGTTGAGCAGTCTCGGTCATTTCGTCGAGGACACCATTGACAAGACCATCTATCATAAGAACCTCGCGCGCGTGGCCTATGTCTTCGGCGATATGGCCGGCCGCAGCCCCGTTGACGCAATCTTCGACCTCCAGAAACATTTCGAGGACAATCCCCTGCCAAAGGGCTTTCGTATTGTGTGGAGCGGCGAGGGCGAATGGGATATCACCGTCCGCGTATTCCGCGACCTCGGCATCGCTTTTGGCGCTGCCCTTATCGGAATCTACATCCTCCTGGTCATCGAAACCCATTCGTTCGCAATGCCGTTCATAATCATGACCGCCATCCCGCTCACGCTCATCGGCATCATGCCCGGTTTCTGGCTGCTCAACACCCTCGCCGCCGGAAAGGTCGGACAGTACGATAATCCCATCTTCTTCACCGCTACCGCGATGATCGGCATGATCGCGCTCGCCGGCATCGTTGTCAGAAACTCCATTATCCTCATAGATTTCGTTCAAAACTCGCTCAAGGAGGGCAAACCCCTGCGCGACGCGCTGCTCGAGTCCGGCGCCGTCCGCTTCCGGCCAATCCTCCTGACGGCGGGCACCACGCTCCTCGGCAATGTCGTGATTACCCTCGACCCCATCTTCAGCGGCCTCGCCTGGTCCATCATCTTCGGCATCTTCGCCTCCACCTCGTTCACCCTCTTCGTCATCCCCGTCGTTTATAACCTCATCTACGGAACAAAATAATCCGTATGGGCACGGTTCCCCCTTCGGAAAAGGGGGCGGAGAGACTGTCCCGTAATTGTAGGGGCGCCCCTATGTGGGCGCCCGGGCGGCCACACAGGGCCGCCCCTACGACCGAAAACCGAATTACGGGACAACCTCCGGAG
>CAZEBC010000179.1:3880-7895 GCA_964510165.1 uncultured bacterium | reverse complement strand
GGAACAGGCCGATTTCCCTTGATTTTTGCCGGATTTCGTGTATAATCATTAAGAGATTGCCATGCGACACTTCGAAGTCAGAACAATTACGGGTCAGATCGATCCGCACACCCTTTTGGTAGGGCTGTGGCCGGGGCCGCAATGGAGCCGAATGCTTGTTTATTCGGTCGTCATCCATGTGTGTCTCGCGATTTTGTTTGTGTTATTAAGGGCGCTTGACCTCTCTTTCCAGAAACTGCCTGCTGTTGTATACAATGTGGAGATGTTTGAATACGAACGCCCGGTGACCAAAGCGCCTCAAAAAATCGCAAAGGCCGTTCAGCCGCCTGCGCCAAAGAAGCCAGAACCAAAGCCCGAGCCAAAACCTCAGCCCAAGCCTGAGCCGCCCAAGCCGAAGCCGGAGGTAAAGAAGCCCGCTCCACAGCCTGAGAAGAAAGTGGAAGTCGCAAAGGCGGCGAAGGTGGCGACGCCGAAGAAAGAGCAAGCCGAAACAAATGCGCCGCCCGAACTGCCCAAGAAGGAAGAAGCTCCCCCTCCTGCGCCCGAGCCCGTGCAGGTGGCTAGGGAGGTTGTGCCGGAACCCGCGCCCGTCGCCACGAGCACGGTGGACCTCGACACGGAGCAGATATCGTCGGAGCTCAAGTGGTATATCGAGATGGTGAGACGCAAGGTATGGCAAAACTGGATAGAGCCCGGCCATATGCTCGCGCCCGGAGCGCACGCGAAGGTCGTAATCAGGTTTGAGATCAGGCGCGACGGCCGATTTGCCTCGACTCCTTTGATTTATCAGTCATCAAATATTTCGTTGCTTGACCAGTCCGGTTATCGCGCCGTGCTCAGGTCGGCCCCGTTTCCGCCTTTGCCCGAAAGCTATAGCGGAGACACCCTGGGCGTGCGTTTTGGCTTCGAGTACGGAGAACAGGCATGATGCGTCGTTTGTTGTTTCTTGTGATGGCTGTCGTCGCCCCACTAGTCTGGTCGGCTGAGGTATTCGGGCAGAGCGATGTCGTGATTGACGTGCACGGTGGGATAGCGCGGGTGAAGCTTGGAATCCCTCCGCTTGCGACCGACGTTTCATCGGTGTTCACTCAGCCTGTTGGCACGGAGTTTATTCAGGTGCTCCGGGATGACCTTGATTTCACCGGCCTCTTTCAGATTTTCAATTCGCCGCCCGTGAACGCCGCGCCGGCTCCGGGCAGCGCGTATCCGCCGCTCAAAGCATGGGTCCCTCTCGATGTTCAGGCGGTCGTGCAAGGGACATACAGCCAATCGGGCGCAAAGGCAGTCTTCGAATGTGCTCTGTTCGACGTTGAGTCGGAAACCCGCATAGTGGGGCGTGTCTATTCTGGTTCCGCGTCTGATGTGAGGGCGATCGCTCACAGATTTGCTGATGAGATCGTGTACCGCTACACCGGCCAGCGCGGAATCGCGCACAGTTCGATCGCCTATGTAAAAGGGAGCGGGGGCCGCAAGGAGATATATGTCATGGACTACGACGGCCATGATTCATATCGGCTGACCTTCGACAATTCGATAGCGCTTTCGCCGGAATGGTCTCCCGACGGCAAGAAGATCGCCTTTACGTCCTATAAGGACCGAAATCCGGATGTCTATATCGCCGATCTCGAAAGGAAAAGCTATATCCGTGCGTCTGGATACATCGGCCTGAATACCACGCCTTCATTCTCGCCCGACGGCAAGATGTTGGCGCTTACCCTCAGCAAGGACGGCAATCCCGAGGTGTACCTGCTTGACTTGGCAACGGGCAAGCCCACCAGGATCACGTACGGCTCGTCGGTTGACACCTCTCCGACATGGTCTCCCAATGGCAGGGAAATCGCCTTCGTCTCGGACCGCTCAGGTTCTCCGCAGATTTACATCGTGGACCGCGAAGGGGTGAACCTCCGACGGATCACCTATTCAGGGTCATACAACACTTCACCCACATGGTCGCCGCAGGGTGATAAGATAGCATTTCATTCCACCATGGGCGGCAGCGGAGATATTTACACTATCAGTCCAACGGGCGGCAACCTGCAGCGGCTGACGTTCAACGGCGGCAATGAAGATCCGGCTTGGTCGCCGGACGGTAAGTACCTGGCCTACTCCTCGAAACAGGGAGGTCAGAGGGATATCTACATCATGAGAGCCGATGGCTCAGGGAGAAGACGTGTGACGTTTGGGGGAGGTGATAATATGTCTCCTACCTGGTCGCCTTGAGGCGGCGCCTCGATGCGACCGGAAACGTTCGCAGTACTGCTCACGTCGAAGTTCGTGAATTCGCATGGAGATTCTCGTGTTGTCCGGTGCCACGGCGTAACAACGCCCGCACAAGTGCTCTGGTTGCGGCCCTGCCGCACCACGCAACACAACGGTATTTGACAATCAAATCAGGAGAACAGATAGATATGAGCAAGAAATTCGTACAATTGATGTTGTGTATGGTTCTGGTTTCAGTTCTCGTCGTTTCAGCCGGATGCGCGCCCAAGAAAGGCGCGGTCAGCCCGAAGTTCCCTGAAGACTCTGCGACAGCGACGGTCGGCGGCCAACGAGGAACGGGTGAGTCAGCGTTCGGAGAAGGCGCCGGAGAAGGCATCGGCGAAGGCGATTTGGCCATCAGACAGGACCAGCTGGTTCGCGAACGCCTGTTCACAGAGGCCACTCAGGAACTGCAGACCATCTATTTTGATTACGACAGCGCAGTGCTGAAGCCCGAAGCCAAACAAAAGCTCGAAAGAGGGGCCGCATGGCTGAAACAGAACCCGACCGTCAACGTGCAGATCGAGGGTCACTGCGACGAGAGGGGCACCAACGAATACAACCTCGCGTTGGGTGAACGGCGCGCACTCTCTGCCCGGCGCTATCTTGTCAGTCTCGGGGTGAGCGATGCCCGCATCTTCACGATCAGCTACGGCGAAGAAAGGCCCGCAGTGGAAGGCCATGATGAATCCGCCTGGAAATTCAACAGACGCGCGGAATTCAAGGTGTCATTCTGAGCCTTTCCGCCCGTTCTGCGCTCGCGGTTTGAAGGGGGATACATGAGACATCCATCAAGAGCCTGGTTGATCCTTGTCTGCTTGCTTTCGTATGCGTTTCTGGGGCAAGCCGGCTGCGAAACCACGTCTCAGCAAGACATCGTCTACATCCGCTCCGACATCCAGCGCATGAAGCGCGACGTCGAGGACATCAAGCAAAAGCTGGGCACGACAGGAACCCCTGCGCAGGACATCCTGAAAAACCAGGCTGCGCAACGTGAGACATTGCTCGAGCTTCAGGAAGGACAGCAGCGCACCGAGAGCCGCATCGAGGAAACCAGGTACGAACTGTCCATGCTCAGGCAAGAAATCACTAACCTCAAGCTCAACATGATCAGCCAGATGGAGGCTCTGAGAGCCGCCACTAAAGCAGGCGGCCCCCAGCAGCCTACGCTCGTCTCGCCGTCGCCCGCGGCGCCGGCCGACTCCGTCGAGCCGAAACCGCTAGCACCGGCGACTTCAACCGCCTTGCAACCGCCGCCCACGGCGGCGCCGTCCCAAACCCTCGCTCCGTCCGAACCGTCCACTTTTCCGAAGCCAGTCGCGCCGCCGGCAGGGAGTCCGACTCCGGCGCCGGTCGCCGCCAAGCCTGTCGAGGCGATTGATTATACCAAGCTCTACGACACGGCCTATGAGGACTATGTCCGGCAGAACTACTCCCTGGCGCGCAACGGTTTCGAGGAATACCTGCAGAGGTTCCCGGACACCGACCTCGCCGATAACGCGCAATACTGGATCGGCGAGTGCTACTACGCCGAGGGGCGATACGAAGAGGCAGCCGAGGCCTTCACTAAGGTCGTCACCCGATATCCGACCGGCAACAAGGTGCCCCGTGCCATGCTCAAGGCCGGATATGCGCTGCAACAACTCGGACGAGAGGATCAGGCCCGCTCGATGTTCCAGCAGGTTATCGACGCATACCCGCTCTCGAGCGAGGCCGACCAGGCAAAATCGAAGTTGAAACAAATGAGATAGGGGAG
>CAZEBC010000179.1:0-3780 GCA_964510165.1 uncultured bacterium | reverse complement strand
GGAAGGGCGCTTAGCTCAGTTGGTGGAGCGCTGCGTTCACATCGCAGAGGTCACTGGTTCGAGTCCAGTAGCGCCCACTGGCGGCGAGACTTCGGCACACATGGCCCAAGTCCTCGCCGCGTATGTTTTTGCGCGCAGATTGCCACCGGTGTTCGCACTCTTCTCCGCGCTCTATCGTATTACTTATTGTCAGTTTCCTGAATTCGCGTCGTTATTTTCGGTAGAAGAAGTGCGGGCGCACGCCGCGCGCCCCCACGATCAAATGCGGTTTTCAGTTCTGGTTTGCGGTCCGCGCCTTGTTCTTCCTTCGCGCCTTTGTGTCTTGGCTTGAGACGTCCCTTACGTTTTTGGTTGTGCATTGACTTTGACTCCGGATTTCAGATAAATTGGTGATGTTCATTCCGACACGGAGCACCGGAGGAGTAACATGACCGAAAAACCGATCAGTGAAAAGCTCTTTAAGGATACGCTCGGAGCGCCCATGAGTCTCGGTCGGCTCAGCGTGATGAAAGGGCTCGGCATCGACACCGGCTCGCTGATGAGCAAGCCGTTCATCGCCGTCGCGAACTCGTTCAGCGAGATGAATCCCGGCCACATCCACCTGCGCGAACTTGCCCAAGCCGTCCGAGAGGGTGTCTACGCGGCGGGCGGGCTACCGTTCGAGTTCAGCGTGCCGGCTCCGTGCGACGCGATCGCAGAGGGCAACGAGGGGATGCGCCACATCCTGCCGCAGCGCGATCTGATAGCCGACAGCGTCGAGACGTTCGTTCGCTCGCAGCTGTTTGACGCAGTAGTCCTCATCAGCAGTTGCGACAAGATTAACCCCGGCATGCTGATGGCCGCCGCCCGGCTTGATATTCCGGCCATTTTCGTTCCGGGCGGGCCGACCATGATGCAAATAAGGTTCACCAAGCCCGGCGCGAGCATTGACCACAAGGACCATGATGACATCGCGAGCAAACTCCAGGCCGTCGCATGTGGCACATGCGGCGCGTGCGAGATCATGGGCACAGCCAACACGTTTCAGCTTCTGGCCGAGGCGCTCGGCATGACGCTGCCCGGCGCGGCGGCCATCCCCGCTGCCGCCATGGAAAAACGCGTGATGGCGCGAGCAGCGGGGCAAAGAATCGTCGAGATGGTGAGGGAGGGGCTGACCGCCCGCCGAGTCCTCACCGCCGAGGCAATTGAAAACGCGGTCATCGTTGACCTGGCAATCGGCGGCTCGACTAATTCCACCCTGCATCTGCCCGCAATTGCGAAACAGATCGGCATTGAATTTGATATCGAAGTCTTCAACACGTGGTCCAGGAAGGTTCCCACCCTCATCTCCATCGCTCCGAACGGCCCGCATGGAGTGGTGGACCTCTATCGCGCGGGCGGCCTCGGGGCGGTGATGAAGCGTCTGTCCGAAGACCTGCACATCGAGTGTTTGACCGCAAGCGGCAGAACTCTTCGCGAGGTTCTTGATGAGGCCGAAGTCCTTGACGAATCGGTCATCCGCACGAGGGAAAAGCCGGTGCTGCCGGAGGGCGGAACCGTCGTCCTGAAAGGAAACCTTGCGCCGGAGGGAGCAGTCATAAAACAATCGGCCGTGAAGCCGTCAATGCGGACCTTCGAAGGGACTGCGCGCGTGTTCGACAGCGAGGAAGGGGCGCTCAACGCGCTGCAAGCGGGAGAAATTGTGCCCGGCATGGTCATCGTCATCCGCAATGAAGGCCCGAAGGGCGGGCCCGGCATGCCCGAGATGCTCAGCGTCACCGCCACGATAACCATCATGCATCTTGACCGGGTTGCGCTCGTGACCGACGGCAGGTTCTCGGGAGCGACTGACGGCCCGTGCGTGGGTCACGTGACCCCCGAAGCCTACGAGGGCGGCCCCATTGCGCTCCTGCGCGACGGCGACACGATACGAATAGATATCCCGAATCGTTCGCTCAGCGTCGGCGTCACGCAGGAGGAAATCGGGCGACGCAGAAAGAATTGGTCGCGCACAGAAAGGCCCACCGCGAGCCATTATCTGAAACTTTACAGAAAGCTCGTCGGCCCGGCCTCAAAGGGCGCAATATTGCAGGCGTAGATTTCAAACTCAAGAAAAGGAGAACTCACAGTGAAGGTCATAGCTTTCAATGGAAGTCCGCGCAAGAAGGCAAACACCGCTACCCTCATCGAGGCGGTTCTGAGAGGCGCCGCCAGCAAAGGCGCGGAGACCCGCATGGTGAACCTGAACGAACTCAATATGAAGGGCTGCCAGGGCTGCGAGGCCTGCAAGAAGAAGCCCGGCGCATGCGCCTACAAGGATGACTTGCAGCCGCTTTTGCAGGAGATGAAGGAGTGTGACGCAATCGTGCTCGGCTCGCCGATCTACTGGTTCCGCACGAGCGCCCAGCTCAAAATGCTCATTGACCGCTTCTACTGCTTCCTGGGCGAGGAAACCAATCCCGAAACCGGAGAGAAACAGGGCTATTTCACGTTTCCCGAGGGCAAGAAGTTCGTGATAGTCACCTCGCAAGGCGACGAGAACCCCGAGCTTTATCAGCCGACCTTCGACTGGCTCAATCTCGTTGCCAGCGTCATGAGCGCATCCTCGACGGAATTCATTACCCACGTCGGCTCAGAGAACGACAAGAACTCTGCGCGCAACAATGCCGACCTGATGACGAAGGCCGAGGCCATCGGAGCGGCGCTTGTGTGAACGGCGCCGTTCAGCGTGCTCTGTCGCTGCGCACATCTGGCGCACATCTGTCCTGTCCTTGCCTCCGACCGCTGCTTGTCGGACTCCGGACGAGGCAATCCGTTTTCCCAATTCCAAGACGAGTGATATGACAAAGGTATCCGAATGACGCCTGAGGTCTCATGGGGCATTATCGCCGCATGCAGCATGGTTGTGCTCGCGGCGGCGATTGTGACCGGCTTCTCCGGCTTCGGCTTTGCCCTGATTGCAGTGCCGCTTCTGTCTTTGTTTGTTGACATCAAGTTCGGAGTCCCGCTCGTGCTCCTGCTGGCGTTCTTCTCCGTCGCGATCCTGAGCCTTAACAAACTCCGCTTCTTCAAGGAACCCACTATTCTCATAATCCTGGTCGGAATGATCCTGGGCATCACTGGGGGCGCGCATCTTCTCGCAAACTTCGAGACGAGCCTTCTTAAGAAACTGCTCGGCGTTGTCGTTATACTGTTCGGCGTGCATATCTTCGTCCGGTCGCGCCGCGAGAGAGACCCGAAACACTACGATGCGGCGCCGTCGCCCGTTCGCATTGTCACCGCGTTTGTGGTCGGTGTGTTTTCCGGCGTCGCAGGCGGGCTGTTCGGCACAAGCGGGCCGCCGCTAGTCGTCTACGTCGACCATTTCGCCAAAGACAAGACCGCCTTTCGCGCCCAGCTCCTCGTGCTTTTCGTGCTGCATGACATATATCGAATGTACATGTATCTGCGATACTCGCTCATAAACATGGAAGTGGTCCGGTTCGGACTGTGGATGCTGCCCGCAGTGTGCATCGGACTTCTGGCGGGATCGAGGATGCACTTTCAAGTCGAGGAGAAAACCTTTGGCCGCTCGGTCGCGATCATGCTGCTGATCTCGGGGGTTCTGCTGATAGTGAAGCGGTAGACAGGCGAAATGCTTGACAGTGGACCAATTGGAGAACTATAATTCAACAGGGTTTTCGGTCCAAAGACACCGACAAAGCCCGCACAAACAGGACGGGGCGTAGCGCAGTTCGGTTAGCGCGCCTGCCTTGGGAGCAGGAGGCCGCCGGTTCAAATCCGGCCGCCCCGACCATATAA
>CAZEBC010000178.1:0-7966 GCA_964510165.1 uncultured bacterium | reverse complement strand
CACGGATGAACACGGATTTGGGATCACGAATGGAACGAAGAGGCGAATAACACGAATAAACGACACGGCTGAAGCCACAGATTTCACGAATTACACGGATCTGTTTTTCAACCGGAAACCAGGAATCGTGAACTGTGAACCCGAACGAAGCGAGGAACACGAGGAGAGCGAGGATACCATAAAACAATAGCATTTAATATTGTTAATATGGCCCTGACCGTTCGGGTTGCTCAAAAACTGATAATGCAAGACTTGACCCCGCTGGATCTAGAGTTTTGGGATTACAAAGAGAAGGGATGGGCCAAACGGTTTCTCAGGCAATGGTTCTGGTGGGCGACGCATTCTCGGCTCAAACCCATGCGCGACTTCGCCTGGATGCTTCGCAGATACGAAGAGGGCGTGCTCAGTTACTTCAAGACCAGAATCGACAACGGAGCCGTGGAAGGAATGAACAGGAAGGCCAAAGTCGTGAGCCAACGAGCGTACGGCTACCGTACCTTCGAAACCTTTTCCTTGGCCCTTTATCATGTACTCGGAGCTCTCCCTATGCCAGAATTAACCCACAAATTCTTGTGAGGAGCTCTTTACTTTTTGCTTTTTGTTTCCGGCCAGGCCGTCTTTGTGACGTACGTCACTTGCAAAAAATAGGCTATTTTGGCACTATATTAGTGTAAATGGTACCGAAGCGAAGAAAGGCCGCCCAATGAGGATTTTCATAATATGCCCCGACAAGACGGTTCCGAAGAAGCAGGAGCCGTTCTGCAGGTTCTTCGATGACGCCTATGCCGCCCGGTTCGTGAAACACATGGTTGATGACCCCAGCCTGTGCATCGGGTGCGGCGAGGACTGCGACCATTGCCGCTACAGCTACCGCATAGACTTTCTCAAGAACGTGGTGGGCGTGTTGAAGATTCCGTTCGAGCTTCCGCTGTTCGCGGACGAAACCGACGACTATCTGCCGCCAGAGTTTCCCGAGCATGAGATAACGATCGTGCTCAACATACATGAGGACCTGCTGCCCGACGTCGCCCGGCGCGCGAAGGCCTCGGGCTCAAAGGCTATGATCGTTCCGGCGGAGGCGCCCGGCTGGGTCAGTCGGGGGTGCAAGAACAGTATTGCGAGACTGTGCGAGGAGATCGGATTGGAGGTCGCGTTTCCCAAGCCGTTCTGCTCGCTGGAGGCGAGGCCGAAACATCCCGCAATAAACGAGTTCATCAGTCGGTTCCGCATCGGCAAGCCACGGCTCAAGATTTTCGTGCACGAGGGCAAGATCGTGAACACGCAGGTGGATTGCTGCGCGCCATGCGGCTGCACGTATTATGTCGCGAAGAACCTCATCGGCAAGCCTGTGACGCCGACGATAAACGAAGATCTTACCGCGAAGTATTGGCACAGTTATCCGTGCGTGGCGAGCATGCAGATGGACCCCGAGCTTGGCGACACGATTCTACATCGTGGCGGGTATATTCATTATTCGGCCGTGAGCGCGGCGATTGAGGAAGCCAAGAAGAGGGAAGAGTAGAGTTTCGGGTTCAGAGCTTCCCTTTGTTTTGTTTGGGTTTTCCCCTGTCAGACGGGTGTTCCTTTGGATGTCCGGGAGTAGATGAACCGAAACAGCCTCTCCTGCATGTCGGCGCTGAGTCCCACGAATTCGGCGTGCATCACGTATTCTCCGGTCAGTTTTCGCTCGGACACGCTCAGTATTTTTCCTATCAGCGGGATTGTGCCGTTCTCTTCATCCGTTGCGAGCTCGAGATACACGAGGTCGTTCGGCTTGAGCTGGACCTGCGTCACAAGCGCCAGGCCGGCTCCGCTGAGGTCCACAACATGGGCGCGCAGACCGGGATGAGCGGTCTCCGAAAGCCCCTTATCTCCGGCGACCCTGTCGAGTTCCTCTCTCGTGACCGGGGTCGCAAGGACCGGCAGCAGCGTCTCGATCCGATGAAACTCGCGCCGCTGCGTTCGCTCCACGTCCTCGACATGTTTGAAAATGGTGATCACGAAATGGGCGCCCGATTGGCCGATGGCCTCCGACTCGAAATGGTAGCTGGCGTCGCGGTCGCGCCAGAAATATATCTCGAAGCGTTCGCCGGGTTTGATCTCGATGTACTTGCCCTGCACCCGCGGCGTCGCCACAAGCAGGCCGCTTGCGCCGGCCTCGATGACGGGCGCCATGAAGACTTTTCCGTTCGCTATTCTCTTGAGATGGAGACGCTGGTTGGGCTTGAGCTCGCGCGTGCTTTTGACCGGCGGCATCCTCGATCGTTCGCCGAAGAATATCTTGTTGCGGATGATCCTGAGGCCTTTCACGTCCGCCTCGGTGAGCGGACCCGACGCGTCCGGTCCGTGTTCTTCGAGGCAAGTGTTGAACAGCTCGAATGAAGTGAAGAAGCGGTCGGGGTATCGCACGTCGCATATGGCGGTGAGATGTCTGAGCAGCTTGACCTCCTCGGACGACAATTGGCACACGAGCGCAAGCTGGTTGAAATCGTCGAAGCTGGCTCTTGTCGCTTTGCTGACGCGCAGGTGTCGGGAGACGACCTCGAAGGCTGCGAAAAGGAACACCAGACCAATCACGGCGGCCAGCATCCACCACAGCGTAGAGGCGCTGGGCTGCGGCGGCCGGAGATATCTGAGAATAGTGACGTAGTCGCGCTCTATGGCGAGCAGAAGAAGAGACATCTTCAAATAGTTAATCGCTTCTTGTGATTCTGTTCCATTCTTGTCAGGTCGAGGATGAGTTCCGAGAGCGACGACAGCCTTTTTCGAGGCTTCTTTTCCAACATCTGCATGATGACCCGACTGATCTCGGGAGGAACCTCGGCGTTGATCGTGGAAGGCACTTCGACCACCTTCATCCTCAGGTGTTTTTGACCCAATTCGTGAATCGAGCCGCCCCTGATGGGCATCACTCGAGTGAACAGATAAAACAGGACAACGCCAAGCGAGTAGATGTCGCTGCGCTCATTCAAAGACTTCTGCTTCACCTGTTCGGGGGAGAAATATCGGACCGTTTCCACGCTGGGGTACCCTCTTCTTTTCCTCCAGCGGTTGAAAAGCTTCGAGAAGAAGAAGTCGGTCAGCTTCACGCTGAGGTTGGGGTCAAGCAGGATGTTGGACGCCTTGAGGTTCTGATGGATGATCTTCTGGGTATGAAGGTACTGCACGCCTCTCATGATCTGGAGGGCAACCGACAAAAGCTCGGGAAACGGATGTATCTGATTGTCCACGTACGCTCTCAGATTGATCCCCTCGACGTATTCGGTCAGCAGGAACGGCTCGGTATACTTGCCCATCACCTTGTAGTACTTGACGATATTGGGCGACTTCAGGGGGGCGATCTTCTGGTCAACGGTCTCGCTGAAAATGCGGAACTCGCGTTCGCTGTCGAAGAAATCCATGGGAAGCGCCTTGAGCGCAAACCTCTTTCGCCCCTCCATATGCTCGACGAGGAAGACGCGGCTTTCCTGCGGGTTTCCGACAACGCCCACCACCTCGAAATTCTCTATCTGCTTCTTCATCGGAAACTACCCTGTTCTGCACCTACCCGACTTGAAAGAGAACTGATCCGACGGTTTTCGCGTTTGACCGAATGAATTCGGCCCTACCCTGTTAGCAAGGGAACCAACTCGAGCAGGCTCGTTATCGCTTCATGGTCTGAATGGTTCTGGCCGCGCCGGTCGAGCATGATTCCCCTGATGCCAGCCTTTGCGGCGCCCAGAATGTCTGTCTGATAGGTGTCGCCTATATGCACCACCCGCGAAGGCGCTACGCCTGCCCTCTCGAGCGCCATGTGAAATATTCTGGGGGACGGTTTTTTCCAGCCGGCCTCGGCAGAGGAGAGCGCAAACTGGAAATAGCGGTCGATGTCAAGGCCGGCGACAACCGCGCCGAGGCTCGAGTTCCAATTCGATACGATGGCCAGCATGAAGCCTTTGGCTGTGAGCCGGTCCAGAGTTTCGAGCGTGTCGGGAAAGAGGTCCCAGGCATGCGGGTTGCCGAAAAACTGATATATCTCATCGAAGATCGGCCCATGCTTCTCTTCAGGGATGCCGAGGCGGCGGAACACCTGCTGATCGTACGTCCACCACCATTGCCGGTCCTCTTCGTCAGAGCAAAAGAACTCCGCCTCGGGGTCCATCATCTCGGGGATCACGTGCTCGGTCCAGACGGCGCGCATCGCTTCGATCATCTTCTCGACGGTCGTCTCCACCCCGTGATGAAGGCAAACCTGATGGTAGTACTTGGGCGGAGACGGCTTGGCCGTAAACAGGGTGTAACCGGCGTCCATGAAAATCATATCATACTTCTTGTCCGGCATCACTGAAACCTTTCGTCCTGAGCGCCGGGATCAAGCATTACCTCCCGGAGTTACAGGGTGAATGTGCGGCAGGCCCAGCCAACTGTTTCTGAAAGGGGGCTTTCGCCGGGCCTGTTGCCCGCCCGATTTTCGGGGTGGGCATACACGATTAGTCTAACAGAATTTCGCGCATTGAGTCAACGCCTAGACACGCCGCGCGCGGAGCGGGGGAACCTGGAGGGCACGGCGCGCCGTGCTCCTACGGATGCTGGTCAAGTGTGCGCCTGGCGGGCGCGGAGTGGATTTGACAAGTGTTATGCGGATTTGTCATAATGATGCCCACGGTCGCAAAGGAGAAAACCGACAATGGATGCGTTCGATGACCTTATCAGCCGACGCCTGGGAGTGCGCTCAAAAGTGTGGGTTGAGGCCGAAGGGCAGCCCCTCATAGGTTCGGGAAAGGCCGATCTTTTGCGGGCAATCGAAGGCGCCGGCTCCATCCACGCCGCCGCGAAGCAGCTTGGCATGGACTACCACCGGGCGTGGGGACTGATCGACAGCATGGAGCAGCGGCTTGGCTTCAAGCTCGTGGCCCGACGGCGTGGTGGAGCCGGCGGAGGAGCGAAGCTCACCGACGAAGCCTGCAGATTGCTTGAGCTTTATGAGGCCTTCGAGCGCCGCTCGCAAAGCGCCGCCGATCGCCAGTTCGAGAGGATATTCCGTGGTCAACGGAAAGGGAGGCAGCATGTGGAGTAGATTGATGACGGCGTTTGTCCTGCTTTTCATGGTGGCTCATGCGCCGCTTGCTTTCGCCGAAGAAATCGAGTTCTTCGCGGGAGCGGCGTCCAAGCCGGCCTGCGAAGAAGTGGTCAGGCTGTTTGAGGCCGAAACCGGCATCGGGGTGAAGACGCACTTCGGAAGCTCGGGGCAGTTGCTCTCGCAGATGAAGATCGCGAAACGAGGTGACATATACTTCCCCGGCTCGCCCGATTTCATGAAGCGGGCGCGCGAGGACGGCGCAATCGTTCCTGACACCGAGAGAATCGTCGCCTACCTGGTTCCCGCCATAAGTGTTCAAAAGGGGAACCCGAAGGGAATCCTGGGGCTTGACGACCTCGCCCGCAAAGATGTGAAGTTTGTCATCGCGAATCCGGACCATGTCTGCGTGGGGCTGTACGCGGTCGAGGTTCTGGAACATAGCGGTCTTGCTGCGAAAGTGCGTCCGAACATAGCGGGCTACACCGAAAGTTGCGATAAGACCGCGAGCATCATCGCGCTGAAAGGCGCTGACGCGGCGCTCGGCTGGAGCGTGTTCGAGTCGTGGAACCCGGACAAGATCCAGACCGTCCCGCTCAAGCCGGAACAGATACCGCGAATCGGCTACATACCCATCGCAGTGTCATCGTTCTCGAAAAAGCCGGAGCTTGCGAAGCGTTTGATTGATTACATCTGCTCGGAGAGCGGTGGGCGCGTTTTCAAGAAATGGGGATACATCACGCGCGAGGAAGACGCGCGGCGATTCGCGCCCGCGGCCAGTACGGGCGGAGATTACCATCTGCCCGAGGGATGGTGAGAACGATTGCGGATTTCGGATGCGGATTAAAGAGGAAGAAATGGGCTTAGTCACACCACCGCGAATTCAAGAAGCTGGCAGTTCGCAGTAATGCGGCGGAGCCGCGGTCAAAGCTCCTCACCCTGCCCTCTCCCGGTGGGAGAGGGTTGGGGTGAGGGAGAAGACACGACAGGAGTATGATTATCAACGTGAGTACTACAAATTCGATGCGGGATCGCAAGGTTGGCGTATCGTTTGAGAAGGCGTTGTTTGCGGTCCCCTTGCTGCTGGTGATGCTTTTCTATCTGGGGATCCTGGCGCTCACGTATCAGAGTTATCCGCCGTTCGAGTTGCTCGACATCCTCGGGTCATCCGAAGTCAGGCACGCCATATTTCTGAGTCTTTTGACTGCGACTGTCTCGAGCGCGATCGCGCTGGTCATAGGGGTGCCGTCCGCCTATTTCCTCGCGCGCAGGGATTTTCCGGGCAAATCTTTTGTGGATGCGCTGCTCGATACCCCGGTGTTCCTGTCACCCATTGCGATGGGCGCGCTGTTGCTGGTCGCATTCAGCAGCGCGCAAGGCCGATGGTTTCAGGAGCACGTGGCCGAAGTCGTGTTCGCGGTCCCGGGAATCATCGTGGCGCAGGCTTCGATCGTGACTGCGTTGACGATTCGGCTGATGAAGGCGACGTTCGAGTCGATCCCGGAACGCTACGAGAGGGTGGCCCGTTCGCTAGGGTGCACCGAATGGATGGCCTTCCGCAAGGTAGTGCTGCCGCTTTCGAAGAGCGGGCTGATCGCGTCTGCGATCCTCGTGTGGGCGCGCGCGATCGGGGAGTTCGGCGCGACCGTCATGCTGGCCGGAGCGACCGAAGGGAAAACCGCGACAGTCCCCACCTCGATATACCTCAGTTTCTCGGGCGCCGACGTGAATCGCGCGCTCACGCTGGTGCTGATTCTGATCTTGGTCGCGACGATGAGCCTTGTCGGCTTGCGGCGCGTCGCGGGCAGACCGCTTGAGCTATGATATTGCTTGAGAGAATGAGCGTCTCGGCAGGGTCGTTCTCGCTGGAGGAAATCTCGCTTCACATTGAGGACGGCGAGTATTTCATCCTGCTTGGGCCTTCCGGCGTCGGAAAAACGCTGTTGTTGGAGTCCATCGCGGGGCTGGCGCGCGTCAGCGGCGGCAGGATTCTGCTCGACGGGCGCGACGTCACTCGGCTTGCGCCCGAGGCGCGTCCGATCGCGTATGTGCCGCAGGACGTCGCCCTGTTTCCGCACTTGAGCGTTCGCGACAATATCCTCTTCGGAGTCCGATCGAGACGCCTGCCGGACGAGCTGTGGACGCACCTGTTTGAGGACCTGATTGACTCGCTGCAGATCGGCGCACTTCTCGAGAGAAACCCCGTAAACCTCAGCGGAGGCGAGCGCCGAAGGGTCGCGCTGGCGCGCGCATTGATAACCTCGCCGCGAATCCTCCTGCTCGACGAGCCGTTCAGCGGGCTCGATCCGCCCATCCGGCGGGACTTGCAGATACTTGTCAAGCGGCTCCAGCAGAAGCTCAAGGCGACGTTTCTGCATGTCTCCCACGATCGCGAGGAGGCGTTCATCCTGGGCGACGTCATCGCCGTGATGATTGACGGAAATGTCGAGCAGATCGCGCGGAGGAACCGGGTGTATTTCCATCCGGCCACGCTCAAGGTCGCCCGTTTCACAGGCATGGAGAATGTGGTTCAGGGCCGCGTCGCATCGGTGGAAGAGGATGGGGCGCACTTCACGGCGGAATGGGGCGGCGCAAGGCTTCTGGTGGCCTCTAACCGATGGCGGCCACAGGTCGGCGCGCTCGTCACGCTCGGGTTCCGCGCTGAGGAGGTCATGCTGATCAAGCCGGATAGGGACATTCCCTCGGGCAGGGATTTCAATATCCTGACTGGCCGGCTTGTCGAGGTCCTTGAGAAAGGGGCGACGCACACCCTTGTGGTGGCCGTAGCCGGGTCGGACTCGCCCATCGTGATGGAGCTTCCAAATTTTCTGTATCGCCGGTACGAGTTTCACCTGGGCCAACGGCTGAGCGTGCGCATCCGCCCCGACAAGTTCTGCGTGATTGAGCGGT
>CAZEBC010000177.1:0-8019 GCA_964510165.1 uncultured bacterium | reverse complement strand
CCGTTCGGGCACATTCGGCGTTCCTTTGCGTCGTTCGCGTGCTTGCGTTATTATAGCTGCTGTTTGCAGCAACCGCGGCCTAGGGAGAAATCTTCACGCGATGGTTGAAATCGACGGCTCATATCTTGAGGGAGGCGGCGCAATCTTGCGGGTGGCCTCGGCCCTTTCGGCAATAACGGGCAAACCGCTCAAGGTGTACAACATCAGGGCGGGTCGAAAGAATCCCGGCCTGAGAGCGCAGCATCTCGAGGGCTTGAAAGCGATCGCGGACCTGTGTAATGGCGGCCTGGTTAACGCGGCGCTCGGCTCGACTGAGATCGAACTGCATCCCGGCAGAATCACATCGAAACAGATTTCGGTCCAGATATCCACGGCAGGCTCAGTGGGACTTTTGTTCCAATCGCTCAAGGCTCCGATTGCGATGTCCGACGGAGAGGTCACCATTCGCATACAAGGCGGAGCGACGTTCGCCAAATGGGCGCCGCCGTTATTGACGACAAACAATGTGCTTCTTCCCATGCTTGCCCGCATCGGATACTCGGCCGACCTCACAATCGAGCGGCATGGCTTCTATCCGAAGGGCGGCGCTCGCGTCATGATACGGGGCAAGCCTTCGAGCGACATCAAACCGCTGTGCCTGACAGAGCCGGGTGAACTGCTCGCCGTCAAGGGAGTTTCCGTCGCCTCCAGTCACCTGCAGAAAGCGAGGGTGGCGGACAGGCAGGCGGAGGCCGCGCGCCGGATTCTGTCCGGAGGCGGCATCAATGCCGACATGGACGTTCAATATGTCGATGCGGTCTGCCCAGGCTCGGGCGTTGTGCTGTGGGCGGAAACAAGCGCGGGCACAGTGCTCGGGGCGGATTCGCTCGGAGAACGAGGGACGCCAGCGGAGAAAGTGGGAGAAGAGGCAGCCAAGGAACTTCTTGAGACGCTGGAGAGCGGCGCCACGGTTGACGACCATGTGTCCGACCAGTTATTGATATTCATGGCCCTCGCCAAAGGCGAATCATCGATCGTGGCACGCAAACTTACGGACCACGCCAAGACGAATATTTACGTCATCCAGAGATTTCTCCCGGTCGTTTTCCGTGTGACCGAGGACAAGAACGTGTTGATCAAATGCGTAGGGGCGCGCGGTGTGCGCCCGTACGACAAAAGCTTCCGGACTGAGTAATATGCAAACCAAAGCTAACAAGGAGCGCATTCATGAAGATCCTCGTCGTTTACTATTCGATGTACGGTCACGTATTCCGTTTGGCGCAGGCAGCGGCGGAAGGCGCGCGCTCGGTTGGGGACACGGAAGTCTTGCTTCGGCGCGTTGAAGAATTTGATGTGGTCAACAGAATCATTGATGAAAATGAGGCTGCCCGCAACGCACGGGACCAGCAGAAAGATATCCCGACATGCACAATCGAAGACCTGCGGCGCGCGGACGGCATACTCTTTGGAACACCGACACGATACGGCAACATGGCCGCTCAAATGAAGCAGCTCATCGACTCGACGGCGCCCCTGTGGCTGAAAGGCGAATTGGAAGGCAAACCGGCCGGCGTCTTCACGGCGACCGCTTCCACCCATGGCGGCCAGGAAACCACGCTCCTGACCATGATGGCGCCGCTCCTTCATCTCGGCATGATCATAGTCGGCGTTCCATATTCAACTCCGGGCATGCTCCATTCCGAAGCGCGTGGCGGCACCCCGTATGGCGCCTCGACCATCGCCGGAAGCAGGGGCCAGCTCGAGCCAACCCAGGAGGACCTGGAGATCGCAAGGGCACTCGGGCGTCGGGTGGCGGAAACAGCAAGAAAACTTCGCGGCTGATCTCGCCCCTGCACGCGGCTTCACCCGGGCGCGCTTCTTTCCCATCAAACTGCCTTGCATTCCGGTAACTATTGCTACTTATAGTTCGTGAGCGTAACCGGCTTTGGGAGATATTTCAAACACGTGACTGGCACGACCGCGAGCGAGTACCGCAAATCGGTTATTGACAAGATCGCGTGAGGAACGCTCGTCACGAGCCGTACGAGTTCGTGAACGCGACACAGAAAAACCACGCGCGAATGGGAGTTCGCGCGTGGTGGCCACGTTTGAGTATAGGATCTCCGCTATTCTTCCTTTTTCTTGCGCGCCCTTCCGAACACTTTCTCGAAGTAATCTCGCGTGTCAATGAGGTGCAAGTCGATGTTTATAAAATCCCGCACATCTTCGCGGGAGATCGGCGGAGCCTTCTTGTTGGATACCGACGGCTTCAGTCTACGGCTGAGTGTCTTGCTTTTCTTGCTGGGCTGCTTCTTGGAATCCGCCCCCATATCGCCTGACTCCACCAGTTCGTCAACCTTGTCTGCCACCAATTCCACTATAGTCTCGAGCAGATGCTGCTTCTTCTCGTCGGCCGTACCGCCGTTGATGATCTCCTTGTCAAGCGGCATAACGGAACCGTTAAAGAGCAACACCATCTCGCTGCAGCGCGGACATGGTCCTACGATGATTGACCCCAGCGGCGGCGCCACTATTTGTCCAGTAGCCTTGCAGAACGGACATTCCACTTCTATTATGGGAAACATCCTCGCACCTCCCCTTCGGCGATCCGACAGATGCGCGGGAGAACATTTGCCCGCTCCTGAGATCGCCGGGATGTTCGCTCCTCCTATACTTTGAATTGAGAGCAATTGTTATGCCAGCCCCCGGCTAATGAAGTGGTCTCTTCACCTCAATACGGCTTTCTTCGCCGATTCGCTGCAATATTTCGTTCCATTTATCGGGCCAGCCCCGTCTCTAACGCCCTTTTTCTCCACAACTTTGGACGCTTTGGCCCGAAGATTATTCATTAATGCCCGTTCCGTGTGCAATCTTTGCGCATTTCGTTACAAGTCGAATCCCACGCGGCTCCTTGGATCACCACTGGTAAGAAATACAAATGAAGTGTCGGATTTCTTGTATGCGAGACAACATTTGGGGGAAAAGATTCACCGGGAAACCGGCAAAAAGTGTCGAGACCGGACAAATTCAGCCTTGCAGGAAGGGTTTCAATTGAGCCAGATAATGCCTGCCTGAAAGTAGGCGAATCGGCTCGGCTCTCCCGATCTGACTCAGGTCGGATGGAATCTCGAAAATCCCGTTTACGGGCTTCGCACCCGTGGCGCGTCTGGTTGTGCGCCTCAATCTCTTGGCCCTCGTAATATTGCGGGTTCCCACCGGGTCATAATCGAGGCACAGGGAATTCTCGGGGTCGCGAAGGAACTCCACGGCCAGTGAGATCGACAGATTTCTGAGTCGTCTGACGTACTCCGGGGAGATCGTCCACCTGGAGGTGTTCTCGACGAAAACACACGCTTTTCGCCAGCGGTCAAGATCGGTCAGATTGAGAATTCCCACATAGACCCTTTTCTTCGTCTTGAAGGGAATCATTTTTCGCTTGACCGCGGCCTCAAGAGAGGCGTCGTTGGCGGCGTGGTGGGCTTCCACTATTCTCCGAGCCACCTCCCAGTATTCAGGTTCGACCGCGCCGTCTGAGCGGAATTCCCAGTACACGTGCCCCAGCCGCTTGGTCGAGGAGGTAAGGTAAAGCTGGTTCGGGATGTAGTAATTGTGGGCCACTATGTCTGCGGCCAGATGGGACAGATATCCATAACAGAATGCCTTTGTCGCGCGCGTCTCCGCGTTTGCAAGCATCTTGAGGCCGACCGACCAATTGTGGCAATGGTCGTCCCGTCGGCGATGACCTTTCCCAATGAAGAAGTCGGCGCTAATGCAGCCATAGAGGAAGTCTCGAGGGAACGCCTTGAGAAGCTGGGCTATGGACGGCAGCAGAAGATGAAGGTTATCAAGGATATATACTCCCTTCACCATGTGGAGACCGGGACCCCAGGCATGCGCCTCGCCCGAGAGAAGCTGTATCCAGGAGGCAACGAGGATCAAGAAGTTCGCCGCGCTGAACAGCTGTCTAAGCACCCGTCCACTTAACAACCCGCTCATCCAATCGCAGGCACTACAAATCGATAGCCGGGCTTGCGTACCGTAAACACCGGACACGGCGATTTTCTCACCACCTTCTCAGCTGTGCTCCCTAATAGAGCGCTCTCAAGCGCGGAACGGCCGTGCGTCCCCATCACAATCATATCAATCGCATTCTCGCGACAAAACCTGATAATCTCCAGAAACGGTTTCCCCTTGCGACATGCGACCTCATAATCAAGCTTTTCAAGGGTGTCGCGGCTCACAGCCGACTCGATTTCCTCTTGCACGAGCTTCTTGGTCTTGGCTTCCAATCCTTCCATCGTTACGTTTAGGAGATGCAGCTCCGCCAGGATTGAGGGCTCGAGCACATGCAATACATACAGCTTCGCCCCGTAATCGGAAGCAAATGAAACCGCAAAAGTAGCGGCGTATTGTGAGAAATCGGAGAAATCCGTCGGAAAGAGTATCCGTTTCAACTCTATCATTTCATGTGCCTTGCGAAAATCAATTTTAGTATAACATAAAATCGTCTCTTTTAAAAGTAATCCGGCATACGATCCCGTAAGAGCTGTCCCTGCGAAGCGCCAGTTGGATTAACGCGTCGCGATGATAAAAAAGCGAAGCCAAAGTTCGGCTTCGCCATTATGGATGTTCGGTAAAATCGAAAGCTAAGCTACCCGAAAAACACTCACCTCACCGAGAGGCAAATAAACAAGACCGAGTACTCGCCAAAGACTCACGGCACCCAGGGCTGCCCTTCTTCGAGTCCTGCAAGCGCCAAATCAGATGAGATCGCCCAGGCTGAAGATGGGCAGATACATCGAGATAACGATAAAGCCGACGATTCCGCCCAGCACGACCATCATCGCCGGCTCAAGCATCTGCAACATACCGCCGATCGCGACCTCGACTTCTGCGTCGTAGATGTCGGCGACTTTTAGAAGCATCGAATCAAGATTACCGGTTTCCTCACCGACGTCAATCATGTTGACGGCCATGGGAGGGAATGCGCCCGATTCCTCCAGCGGTCCTGCAATCGTTTCGCCCTCGCGGATGGAATCATGCACTTCGCCCACAGCGTTTGCAATAACGCGGTTGGCGATGGTCTCTTTCACGATGCTAAGAGATTGAAGAATGGGAACGCCACTGGTGATAAGTGTTCCCAACGTGCGTGAGAATCGGGCGACGCCGATCTTTCTGACCAGCTGCCCGAAAAGAGGCAGCTTAAGGACAACACGGTCCTTTATCGCGCGTATGAGTTCGATCTTGAAGACCATCTTGATGCCGATGATTATACCGGCTATGTATGCGAGTATCTTCAGGAACGAATGCTTGAGAGCTTCGCTCGTGTTCACCAGGAACTGAGTGGGCGCGGGCAGGGCGCCGCCGAGGTCGGAGAAAATCTCGGCGAAGGTGGGGACCACCTTTATGAGCAGGAACGTGACGACGCCGCCGGCCACCAACATAACCATGATGGGGTAGATCATGGCGCCTTTGACTTTGCGGGCGAGAGCTTCTCTTCGCTCGGCGAAGTCGGCCAGCCTGTTCAGGACGACTTCCAACATACCGCCGACCTCACCGGCGCGGACCATGTTGACATACAATTTGTCAAAAGCCTTGGGATGTTTTGCCAATCCTTCGGAGAAGGTGGTACCGCTCTGGACGTCATTGACCAGTTCATCGAGAATATTCTTGAGCTTGCCGGGCTTTTGCTGGTCGTGCAAGATGGAAAGGCTGCGAAGAAGAGGCAGACCCGCGTCGATGAGGGTAGCCAACTGGCGGGTCATGAGTGTTACCTGCTTTCTCTTTACGAATCCGCCAATGGTGATGGTGAAGCCCTTGCCCTTGACCTTTTGGCGGCGAGCAAGTTTGCCAGCGTCCTCTTTGACCTTTGTCGGGAAGTAGCCCAAGCTGCGAACCTGGTTAATGGCAAGCGCCAGGCTATCCGCCTCGACCATTCCCGTTACGTCCTGCCCTTTTTTGTCGGTAGCTTGATAGGAGAATATCGGCATGATGCGCCCCCGGCTAATTGGTACATGGCCACACTTTTTCTTGATGTTATTAGTATACCATCCGCCGGAAATCAAGTCAAGAAGGCGGGAACATCCCAATCATCCCAAGTCGTTGATCCCAAAGGGGAAACCGATTGCGGAGGTATTGCCGTATGGTTTCGCTTAAGTGAGCCCGGTCGTAACGGGTGTCCACCATCTGACAAGCGGCACGGTTCTTGCCCCAAGAAACATGGCTGGGATTGAAAAAGTGCTTGCCATAGTTAGCCTCGATGGGGTATCATGACTTTAACACGTCCGTAGCAAGGCATCGCGGGAAGAAGGAGTCATGTCATGAAAACGACGCTATGGAGAGGTCTTGTTGTAGTGGGTCTGCTGTTGACTTTGACGGCAACTGTGTGGGGTGCGGATGAGAGTGAAGCATCGTTTCATCCGGGCCGTGTGCTTGTAAAGTTCAAGCACCTTCCATCGGGAAGCCAACTGCGCGGCTTTGCCTTGGAGAACGGCCTAAAACTAGACAGGGCAATTCCAAAGATCGGAGTTTTCCGTTTTATGGTATCGGGCGGCGAGCGAGTTGAAAACGTGGTTCGCAGACTGAAGGGAAGCGATCTCGTCGAATTTTGCGAGCCCGACTTCGTGCGATTCGCCTCTCATATCCCGAACGACACGCTGTACAGTCAGCAGTGGGATATGACACTTATCGGGATGCCTGCCTTCTGGGACCTTGAGAAGGGAGAGCCTGAGGTAATAGTTGCCGTGCTGGATACGGGCATCGACTTGGACCATCCCGACCTCGTCAATCAACTGTGGATAAACGCCGACGAGATTCCGGGCGACGGCCTGGATAATGACGGCAATGGATATGCCGATGATCGTAACGGATATGATTTTGCCGGGAACGGTTGGTTGCCTTTGGAGGGCGCGCACGACCCGATTCCCGAGGATGCATATGTGGGTCACGGGACGCATGTCTCGGGGACAATCGCGGCGCAGCAAGACAACGCGACAGGGATTTCCGGCGAGGCGCCGGGTACAAAGCTCATGGCGGTGCGGGTGCTTGGGGGCTTATTGGGAACAGGCTACTCGAGCGACATATGCGAGGGCATCATCTACGCGACGGACAATGGGGCTTCGGTCATCAATATGAGTCTCGGCGGGGGGAGCTCGAGCCTCGCGGAATATAATGCATTGAAATACGCCTGGGATCACAACGTGTTCATCGCGGCGGCGTCGGGTAATGAGGGGAACTCGGGAAATCCGTTGAGCTATCCCGCCTGCTACGTGTTCACGATGTCGGTCGGTGCGACCGACAGTGGCGATATCATCGCCCCGTTCTCGACATATAACGAATTCGTCGAGGTGTGCGCACCCGGCGTAACTATTCTTTCGACCGTGCCGGGGGGAGGCTACGAGTCGGCGATGTGGTCGGGCACCTCGATGGCCACCCCGCACGTTGCTGGATTGGCCGCGCTTCTGTATTCGACGTATTCGGGCATACAGAACTGGCAGGTCAGAGCGATGTTGCAGGCCGGGATTGTGGACTGCGGGACCGCGGGATGGGACAAGTATTACGGTTATGGCCGGGTGAACGTCGCGCAATTGCTTCTGACACCCACGCCCTCGCCCGACGAGTTGCAGATACTTACACCGCCCAACGGCGCGGGTTTCCGACCCGTTTCGTTGGTGGCCCTCCTGTGGACTCCGGTGACGGGAGCCGCGAAATACCGCATCACGGCTGCGCTGCCTGGCGGAGGGACAAAGGTGATACAGACGACCGTTCCCTATTATACGGTGCCGCCGTCGCAGACGATGCCCAAGGGAACGTACTCGGTGACGGTGGAGGCGCTTACGGGCCCTGGCGCGGTGCTCAGCTCGGACGTCGTCACGTTCACTCGCTTTTGAAGGATTGAACATCTCAAGGAATCGGAAGGGGCGCGGCTTGGCCGTGCCCCTTCGTTTTTGGGGTGAGCCTCGAGCGACGCATGGGAAAAAGCGTGTTTTGCAAGTTCAATTCAAATTGACAAGGAGCGTCATCGACTGCTATAATTATTTC
>CAZEBC010000176.1:0-8021 GCA_964510165.1 uncultured bacterium | reverse complement strand
CGCCCTCTCCCAGCGGGAGAGGGTTGGGGTGAGGGAAAAAAGGGGGACGCAAATTCAAGAAACTAACAGTGAGTGGCGCAGTGAAATCATCTGACTATGCGGGGCGGGAGTCAAGGAATTGCAGGAGTCGCTTGCGGTGCTTGCGCAGATATCTGCCGAATTCTTCCCGGGAAATCTGAAACTCCTCGAGAGCGGCATCAATCTCCTTTTCCGCCGCCTCGTCCAGGTTGCCCTCTCGCTCAAGGCCGGCCTTGACGACGGCCACAGCGAACAGCCATTCCTCCTTCTCGCGTCCCTGTTTCCATTTTTCGAGAAATTCTCTCGTATCGAAGGCCTTAGTCACGGAGCCCTCTCCCGGATTCTCTGATCCCGTTACGAGTATTCTACCCCAACGAGTTCGAGATTACAAATCTCATTAGAGATCGGTCCAAACCGGAGGTCCGTCCGGTTTGACATGGCCTGAAAAGTCATGCTAATATTTAAGGGAACAAGACATGCGAAGATTCGGCGTTTGCGGGAAAATCGGGCTGTTTCGAGGAGGGTGAATGCCGCTACGGCATGCAGTTTTTTCTCGTATCGTGTGGCTGAGTGTGGGGATCTGCGCGCTGGTTCTTGCCATGGCTTGCGCACGAAACGCCGGCACAAATGCGCCCGCGACGGAAGCCGTGCTTGGGGAACCGGTCGAGGAGAGCGTTATTATCGCCGAAGCCGAGCCTGTTCCTCGCGCCGTTGAGAAGCCGAGGAAGCGCTCGCTCGAAGAAGTGGAATCGGAGCTCCAGGAAGTCCGTTGGAAGAATATGTTATTAAAGGAGGAAAACGACTGGCTTCGCGCCGAGGTGATCAGGCTCAATCAGGCGTTGTATGAGGCGAGTCAGAACATCTACTCGCTGAACCGGAAACTTGACGCCATATTCAAGCCTGAGAATTCGGGCAAGTAAACAATCTTGGACGCCATGGAGACGAAGGGGGCAGTTCCGACCTCGAGGGAGCGGAGCGGTCCCCGTTTTGGTGAGGATACGAGAGGCGTTCAGTTCAGTCGGCGAAGTCGGGTCGCTTTTGACCCGAGAGGTCAGTTTTACGAGACATGAATTCGTCTAAGCAGATCGTTCTGCGAGACAAAGAGGAAGCCATCAGGCTTCTCGGCCAGAATCACGAACACATAAGGCTCGTTCAGGAAGAATATCCGGTAAGAATAGTGGACCGGGGCGAGAGGGTGCTAGTGAGTGGTCCGGATAAGGACGTGGAGACGGTCCACCGAATCTTGGGTGAGGTGCTTCAAATACTACGCCGCGGCGACCATGTGAACACGGGTGACTTCAAACATGCAATGAAGGCTGCTGCCGACCCCTCTCAGCCTTCGCTCAAGAGCGCGGTGGACGAAACCGTCATCTTTTCCGGGGTCGGTGCTCCAATACGTCCTCGCAGCAGGGGGCAGGCCGAGTATATCGAGGCCATACGGACCTCCGATATCGTGTTCGGGATAGGCCCCGCCGGAACTGGCAAGACATACCTGGCCGTAGCGATGGCGGTCTCAATGTTCGTCAAGCGCTCATATGAACGAATGATCTTCACGAGGCCCGCGGTCGAGGCGGGAGAGAAACTCGGGTTCCTTCCCGGCGACCTGCAAGAAAAGGTAAACCCCTATCTGCGGCCTCTCTATGACGCCCTCTATGACATGATGGAGGCCGAACAGATATCGCGACTCCTCAGCCGGGGCCAGATTGAGGTCGCACCGCTCGCCTTCATGCGGGGGCGCACGCTTAACCACTGTTTCGTCATCCTCGACGAGGCCCAGAATACCACCCATGAGCAGATGAAGATGTTCCTGACTCGCCTGGGACACGACTCCAAGGCCATAATTACGGGGGACGTCACCCAGATCGATCTGCCCGCAGGCAAGGGATCCGGCCTGATCGAAGCCCAGCAACTGTTGAGCACGATCGAGGGGATACGCTTCTGCTATTTCACCAGTCGCGACATATTCAGGCATCCGCTCGTTGCCAAGATCGTGGACGCCTATGAGCGGAGCGAACTGACCTCTCGCGGAGGCGAGTGACCTTTGGTCAACCACGTTCAGAAGCCTAAGAAAAAGCCGCCCCGACCCCCTCTGGAAGACCGGATACCGAAGATTCGGCTCCGAAAGGTCTTTGCATCCAGAAACTTGGGTATTCTCCTGTTGTTCCTCCTCTGTCTCTACTCCATATCGCCCGGACTCAGGCTGCGCTGGGATAAGTATCAGGAAGGGAAACCGGCAGAGGACTCGGTCTACGCCGAAACCGACTTCCAGGTGGAAGACCGTGAAGAGACCAGACTCGTGCGCGAACGAGCGGCCAGCCTGACGCCGCCCGTGTACGAGCTCGAAAGTGATCTGGTTCGTTCCTCGGTCGAGGCGGCCCGGCAACATCTCGACAAGATTCAGATGGACGTCCTCAACCCGGTATTCACGCGGGAAGAACGGATTTCCCTTTTGTCGAAATACATGCTTTCCTCGACCTCGCAGAGCACCCTGGAGTTGATTGCAGACATGGACGAGGAAGGATTCCAGTCGATGCGCGGCGCCTGCCTTGCAATGGTCGAGGAGGTCTCGCGACAAGGTGTTTTGAGCGATGTCCCTGGCAGCGCGAAGGATATAACCATATACACCAGGGACGACCGGACTCAGCGAACTGTGAAAGTCGATGAGGTGCTCACGCTCAAGAAGGTCGCGGATGCCCTCGTCCCACTGACCCAGCAGAGATTCAAGAGCAAGCCGCAACAACGGGCGCTCGCCGAAATATCTTTGCCGTTCATAAAGAATACTCTCACCTTCTCCGAGAAACTCACCCAGATAGCGCAGGAGGAGCAGAAAAGACTCACCCCGCCCGTGCTCAGGACATTCAGCAAGGGACAGAAGATAGTTGAAAAGGGCGAGCCAGTGACAAAACAGGACCTGCTCGAACTCGAGGCGCACGAGACCGCCGTCAGCAAGGCGACGGGTTTCCAGGTGTACCTCGGCAACGCCCTCCTGCTGGTCATTCTGTTCGGCTGCTTTCTTTACTATCTCTATCGCTATCGGCCCGAGATATACGGGAACAATACCGCGTTGTTCCTGATCGGGATAATGGTGTTCCTCACGCTGGGCTTCGGGCGCATACTCATCATCCTGCTGCCCGAGGTGTGGCTCTACCTTGTGCCGGTCGCGGCAGGGGGGATACTGCTCTCGACGCTGGTTGACGACAAGCTCGCGTTCACCTATGCGTTCTTCATAAGCATTCTGTACGCGGCCCAGGGCGGCAACCGCTTCGACCTCCTGGTCGTCGGCGTCGTCGGCAGCCTGGCGGGCATCTATTACCTGAGGACCATCCGAAAGAGGAGCGACATCTTCTGGCCCGGCATCGTGGTGGCGGGCGCGAACATGGCGACGATAGCCACGCTGAGGCTCGTCGGCATCGTGGGCGATCAGTTGGCAATTCTTGTCGGCGCGGCAAGCGGGCTCATCACGGCCATCGCCGCCGTGCCCGGAATATTGATCCCGCTGGAGACCTTTTTCGGGATCGCGACCAACATCCGTTTGCTCGAGCTATCCGACCTGAACCATCCATTGCTCAAGAAACTCGCCATGCAGGCGCCCGGCACATATCACCACTGCCTGATGGTGGGCAACATGGCCGACGCTGCGGCGGAGCAGATAGGCGCCAACAGCCTGCTGGCGCGGGTCGGCTCCTACTACCATGACGTGGGCAAGATGAACAAGCCGCTCTATTTCAGCGAGAACCAGCGCGACGGCAGAAACAAGCACGATGAGCTGACTCCCAGCATGAGCGCCCTGATCCTGATTTCGCACGTCAAGGAAGGAGTCGAGCTCGCCCGCGAATACAGGCTTAACCCGCCGATAGTCGAATTCATCCAGCAACATCACGGCACCAGTCTCATGCCTTATTTCTACCAAAAGGCCCTCGAACAGGACGCGAACGCAAAGGAAGACAATTTCAGGTATCCGGGACCCAACCCTCAGTCCCGCGAAGCGGCCATCTGCATGCTGGCCGACAGCGTCGAGGCCGCGTCTCGCACACTGGCCAACCCGACGCACGGCCGCATCAAGAGCCTTGTGGAAAAAATAATCAACAACAAATTCGTCGATTCTCAGCTCGACGAATGCGACCTGACGCTGAAAGACCTGCACAAGATAGCCGACAGCTTCGTGAGGGTGTTGGCGGGTTTCCTCCATTCCCGCGTCGAGTACCCTGAGGAACAGACCATTCCGGAGATCAAGGGAAAATTTGAGAGTGTTGATACGAAAATCGGTGCGAAGACCGGCAATAAAGTCCGATCCGATTCGAAAGGCGGTTGAAACCACGCTGGCAGGCGAGAGAAGGACCGAGGCCGAGGTCAGCGTGCTCATAGTCAACGATGCCCTTATCCGCGAACTTAATCGCTCCTATCGAGGGATTGATTCTCCCACGGACGTGCTCGCGTTCCCGATGGCTGAGGGCGAGTTTGCCTCGGTCCACCCCGACCTGCTCGGCGATGTCGTCATCTCCGCCGACAGGGCCGAAGCGCAGGCCGCGCGCGCAGGTCATGACCTCATGACTGAAATCCGACTGCTCGCGGTCCACGGAACTCTTCACCTGCTGGGCTACGAGGACGAAACCGGGAAGGGCAGCGCCCGCATGGTAAGGCTGGCGCGCGCATACCTGAAGGGCAGGCCGGCATCCGGAGGTGAAGGCCCTTCAAGGGCCGCTCTGCCTTGAACACCCAGGTTCTCGAACACATATTCCTGCTTGTTGTGCTCTTGTCCCTCTCGTTCTTCTTCTCAGGGTCCGAGACCGCGCTCTTCTCGCTTCCCCGGGTCGTCATAGAACGGCTGAGGCAGACATCTGCAAGCGGCAGGCAGGCGGCTCACCTGCTCGACCAGCCCAACCGGCTTCTCGTCACGATACTCATCGGGAACCTGGCCGTGAACATCCTCATCTCGGCCATCATAGGGGTCTGGGCGCTAAGGCTTGTCCAACATCCGTTTGTGGCAAGCGTTGTGGCCGTCGTTGTGACCACCCTCCTCTTGCTCTTCTTCGGAGAGATCGCCCCGAAGACACTCGCCATCAACAACGCACAGCGTTTTGCCCTGGCGGTGGCCTTTCCTTTGCGCCTCTTCGCAAGGATGGTCTACCCGATTCTTCGCGTGATCCTGCTGCTGACCGATTCCGCCCTGAAGCTGGTGGGCGTCGGGCAGGGCGAGTCTCACGTCGCCATTACCGAAGAGGAGATAAAGACGCTGCTCGCCATGGGAGAGGAGGAGGGCGTCATCAAGTCGAGCGAGCGGCTGATGATTCACCGGATATTCGAATTCGGGGACACGCTGGTCCGCGACGTCTATGTGCCGCGCGCCGACATGGTCCGCGTGAGATTCGACACAACCATCGAAGAGCTCACCAACATCATGCGGGAAACCGGGCACTCGCGATTCCCCGTCTATGGCAAGACCGTTGACGACATCAGGGGAGTCGTGTACGCGAAGGATTTCACCCGCTATTTCCGCCGGGGGCTGAACACCATGCCCATTTCCCTGTTCGTCCGGCCCGCGTACTACGTGCCCGAGACCAAGAAAGTGCGCGACCTGCTCCGGGAGTTCCAGAGCGGCCGCCTCCACATGGCCATCGTCGTGGACGAGCATGGCGGCACCGCCGGCCTCGTAACCCTCGAAGACCTCATTGAAGAGGTGGTCGGCGAGATATTCGATGAATACGACGTCAGGACCAAGGAACTCGAACGCCTGCCCGATGGCTCCCTCCGGGTGGACGCGCGCATGCGCCTCGACAACCTCTCGGCGATTCTGGGCAGGCGCGTTGACTCGCGCGAATGCGATACCGTCGGCGGCCTGGTGTATGACCTGCTTGAACACGTGCCGGCCCCCAATGAATCCGTGGAATATGAGGGCTTCCGCTTCACAGTGGAAGACATCAAGAACCGCCGCATCCGAACAGTGCGCGTGTCGTCTATCTCTGAGCAAGGGACAGACCGGGAGCCGCCCTCATGATGATCAAGCCGATTGACATGATCCTGTTTACGGGGCTTGTGATCATGATTCTCCTGTCAGCCTTCTTCTCCGGCATAGAGACAGGCCTCATTTCTCTGAACCGGGTCCGATTGCGCCAAAGGGAAGATGAGGGCGACAGACGCGCGATCATTCTGAGCAGCCTCCTGAAGAAGCCCGAACAAATGCTGGCCACAATACTTGTTGGCAATAACCTGGTCAATGTGACCGCCACGATGATTTTCCTCGTGTGGGCCATGCGCATGTGGGGATTAAGCCGGGCCGAATTCCTCGCGCCGCTCGTGGTTACCCCCATTATCCTGATCTTCGGCGAAATCCTGCCCAAATCAATCTTTCGCCACAAGGCCGACTCGTATACGCCCGCGTTTGCCGATCCGCTCCACGCCATCATGGCTTTGTTTTCGCCCGTCGTCTTTGTGCTTCGGAAAGCGACCGGTAGGCTGAATGCCTTCATCGGCGGCGAACAGAAACGCTCTCCATTCATCAGCCGTGAGGACCTGCGCATCTTGTTCATCGAAGGCAAGAATCACGGCGTCATCGAGGAGAAAGAACGCGAGATGATCAAGGGGGTCATCGACGTCGGCACCGCCACCGTCCGGGAAATCATGGCCCCACGCATTGACATGATTGCCATCCGCGACGACGCCAATTGGGACGAGGTGTTCGACCTGTTCGAGAAACACGGACATTCGCGGATGCCCGTGTATCACGAGAAAATCGACGACATCATTGGCATAATATATCTGTTCGACATCATGCGAGGCGGCGCTCCTCTGGAGACGAGCTCGATAAAGGATTTCATCCGGCCCGTCGCCTTCGTCCCCGAGTCCAAGAAGACTCACGACCTCTTACACGAGCTTCGGCAAAAACAGATGTTCATGGCCGTCGTGGTCGACGAGTATGGAGGCACCGCAGGCCTGGTCACGCTCGAGGACATCATAGAGGAAATCTTCGGCGAGATTCACGACGAGTACGATGTCGAAAAGATGCCCGTCACCAACGTGGGCGAAGGCCTGTTCGTGCTCGACGCCCGGATGCACAGAGACGACGCCGAGGAACTCCTGGGCGTTCGACTGCCCGAGGGCGAATATGAAACGGTGGGCGGGTTCATCCTCGAGCAGCTTCGCAAAGTCCCGAAAAAGGGCGAGAGCTTTAGGTACAACGACTTCGAGGTAACCGTCCTCGATGCCACCGAGCGGGCCGTCACGCGCGTCAGGTTCAAGCGTATCCTCGACGCCGAGAAGCAGTCGGAATGAACACACGTAACACGCAACACGGAATACGTAACATACAACACGTAACCAGGAGAACACACTGTGGATAGAGACAAACAGAATCCCGGCAAGACCCGGTTCATGCGCTCGGTGCTGATTCACCTGCGCCGCTATCTCATCACGGGAATAGTGGTGTCACTTCCCGCCGTGGTCACCTTATGGGTGCTGTGGAACATGTTCTCCTTTCTCGACGGACTGGCCAAGAGGTTTCTCGTCGAATCCATCGCCCGTATTCCCGGCGTCGGAGTAGTTCTCTTTTTCTCCGTCATCATCCTGGTCGGCGTGTTCGCAACCAACATCATGGGGAAGCGCCTGATCTCGTTCGGCGAACGCATCATGAACCGCATCCCCCTCGCCAACCGCATATACAAGGCCGTCCAGCAGATCAGCAACGCCTTCATCGCCTCCCGGCGCGCACTGTTTGACAAGGTCGTCATCATCGAATACCCCAGAAAGGGAATCTACAGCCTCGGCTTCATCACCTCTGAAGTCGGAGGCGAAGTCCAATACAAGACCGCGCAAGAAGTGGTCGGGGTGTTTGTGCCCACCACGCCCAATCCCACCTCCGGCATGCTTGTCTTCGTTCCCCGCGAAGATGTCATCCAGCTCGACATGAGCACCGAGGACGGCCTCAAAATGGTCATATCCGGCGGCCTCGTCACCCCCGCCTATTTCCCGCCCACACCCCAAGGCTCCACGGAAGACCGCACAACCTA
>CAZEBC010000175.1:0-8040 GCA_964510165.1 uncultured bacterium | reverse complement strand
CTATCGTCCCTACGTTGATGTGCGGCTTGGTCCGCTCAAATTTCTGCTTGGCCATGATAACCTCCCGGCTCCAGGCAAATCACACAAACTTGCCGCTCTGCCGCTCTTTCAGCGGGGATCAACGATCCTCTTCACATGCCAACAGCCATTACGAGGGAGCCCACGAGCGGACTCGAACCGCTGACCGCGTGCTTACCATGCACGTGCTCTACCGCCTGAGCTACGTGGGCGCCGAACGACCTTATATTTTGGAGCGGGAAACGGGATTCGAACCCGCGACCCTCAGCTTGGAAGGCTGACGCTCTACCATCTGAGCTATTCCCGCACACGACATCGCGTGGGGAGAGGAGGATTCGAACCTCCGAAGGCATCGCCAGCAGATTTACAGTCTGCCCCCTTTGGCCGCTTGGGTATCTCCCCGAAACAGGGTCCCGGAATGTCTCCACGTGGCTGGAGCTGGCGAAGGGAATCGAACCCCCAACCAGCCGCTTACAAGGCGGCTGCTCTACCTTTGAGCTACGCCAGCATAGCCGGAGCTACAAACGAGAAATGTTACCAGTTTAGAGACGAAAAGTCAAGCGGAAATATAAACCCTGCTTACCACAGAAGTTTAGCAGAATCCATGTGGATTGTCAAGATACGCTGCGCTCCTCATAAGTGCTTGACATGCCTAAAAATATATGCTACGCTGTGCGCTAAAATCGCCTTGGAGAACTGTCCCGTAATCGTCGTTTTTTGTTTCCCGCAGTGCGGAGGGGCACGGCGGGGCCGCAACGAAAGCCTTTACTAACCTGCAGGTCACAAAGAGCATCAAGGAAGTACGGAGATCAAAGGAACTTGCCCGCCGGAGGATGCAAATGATCGATACGAACACCGGGAATTTTCCACGTGTTCTCGTCGTCGACGACGAGAAAGTACTGCAGGACGTGATGCAGGACATACTCGGACAGTCGGGGTACGTGGTTGAGGCCGCGTCTGACGGCGAGGAAGCGCTTGCAAAGCTGAAGCGACAGCCGTTTGGCCTTGTGTTCACGGATATTCGGATGCCGAAGATGGACGGGCTGGAGTTGCTCAGGCGGATAAAGCATCTCAGTCCGGACGTGGATGTCATCATGATGACGGGGTACGCCACGGTGGATGTGGCCGTGGAGGCAATGAAGCTGGGCGCGGCCGACTTCATCACCAAGCCGTTCAACCTCGATCATGTTTTGATAGTGGCCCATCGGGTGAGCGAGCGGCGGCGCCTGATGAAACAGGTCCAGGAAGGCGAATACTACCGCAAGATGTCGCTCACTGACGGACTGACCGAGCTTTACAACCGGCGTCATTTCCATTCGACCATGAGCGCCGAGGTCAGCCGCTCCAAGCGAACCAATCGGAAGTTCAGCGTGCTGATGCTCGACGTTGACCATTTCAAGGTGTATAACGATACCCTCGGACACCCGGCGGGCGACGAGGCCCTGAAGTTTCTTGCCTGGCTCCTGAAGCATCACTCCCGTCACTCGGACACCGTATTCCGTTACGGCGGCGAGGAATTCGCGATAATCCTTCCGGAAACGTGCGGCGCTGACGCGAAGCTGACTGCCGAGCGATTGAGACGTGTCGTGGCAGAGACAGATTTCGAACGGGAAGACGTTGTCCCCGGCGGCCAACTCACCGTGAGCATCGGCGTCGCCTGCTATCCTGACGATGCGACGGACGCCGAAGACCTGGTGCACAAGGCGGACCAGGCCCTTTACCGAGCGAAACGAACTGGAAGAAACAAGACCGTAGCCTGGGCGGACGTGCAGCGCGAAACGCTCCAGAATGCTTAGGAATCTCCTAAAACCTTCCTCGTCCGGCGACTCCCTTTATTGAACATGTCCGCATTCGCCGCCCTCGCCGCGGAGAAGCTCAAGCGCGTGGGGAATGGCCGGCTTTATGAAGGAGAGGCATTCCCGGACCGCCTTGGGGCTGCCGGGTAGGTTGACGATGAGGGCGCGCCCGAGAGTACCGGCGACGGCGCGAGACAGCATCGCCGTCGGCGCGACCTCGACGCTTCGGCTGCGCATGACTTCCGTGATCCCGGGAAGTTCCTTTTCAATGACCGCGCGCGTGGCCTCCGGGGTGACATCGCGGGGCGCGATGCCGGTGCCGCCTGTCGTGAGCACGAGGTCGGCGGAGCGTGCCATTTCCTTGAGCGCGGATGTGATCTGTTCCTTCTCGTCGGGCACGATGCGCATCTCGACGACGGTCCCGCCCATCTCCTCGATCATCTCGCGGATGGCCGCGCCACTCTTGTCCTCGCGCTCGCCGCGCGAGCCTTTATCGCTTATGGTGAGGATGGCCGTTCGCATGACGGTTGCCGCCCGCGTATCGTCCTCGACAATAATCTCGTCGCCTTTCTTGATGATACCGCCTTGCAGGACGCGGGCGAAAATGCCCTCACGCGGCATGACGCAATCGCCCGCGGCGTAGTAGATGGCGCAGCGGTCATGGCATTCCTTGCCGATCTGGGTGACCTCAAGCAGATTGTCGCCGATGCGCAGGCGCGTGCCGACCGGGATTTCGTACAGGACGAGTCCCTGAGTGGTAATGTTTTCGGCGAAATCGCCGAAACCGACGTCGAGTCCGGCGGCCTTCATCTTTTCGATGCTCTCGACGGCGAGCAGGCTCACCTGTCTGTGCCAGGCGCCTGCGTGGGCGTCGCCCTCGATGCCGTGCTCAACGCACAACTTCGCCGATTCGACAGGAGTCTTTCGCACGCCCTTCTCGGCGCTTATCGAAATTGAGACGACGAGACCTTTTTTCACTTCTTGCCTTTCTTATAGTCGCCGCTCTTGCCCCCGGTCTTTTCGAGCAGCGCGATGTCGGCGATTACGATACCCTTCTCGGCGGACTTGCACATATCATAAACCGTGAGGGCCGCGACCGACACGGCGGTGAGCGCTTCCATCTCGACGCCCGTCTTCGCGGTCACGCGCACCTCTGAGATTATCTCGACGGTGTCATTGAAGGCGCGAAAATCAATCTTAACGTTCTCGATCGGGAGCGGGTGGCACAGCGGGATGAGGTGATGAGTCTGCTTGGCCGCCATGATGCCTGCGAGCCTGGCCACCTCGAACACATCGCCTTTCTTGAGCTTCTTGTCCGCGATGAGGCGAAGGGTCTCGGGACTCATCTTTACCGTCGCCCGCGCGCGGGCTGTGCGGCGGGTGGTGTCCTTTTCCCCGACGTCCACCATGCGGGATGCTCCTTTTTCGTCGAAATGGGACAATTCAGTCATCGGTTACCCTCAGATGATCTTCAACGATGTTTTGTCGAAAACGCAGTAGACTTTCTCGCCCAGAGTGGGACGAAGGAGTTTGAGCGTATTCTCGGAAACCTGACTCACGAGCTTGACGCCGATGTCAACCGTCAACTTTGCTCCGGGGCCGTGCTTTGCCATGCTGGTGATTACCCCGTGGAGGCAGTTGAGTGACGGGTCGGTTATCGGCTCGCGAGAGAGAGCGACGGCGCGCGGGTCTATCGAGGCGCTTGCCGGGCCGACACTTCCGGCGGCAATGTGAAAGCTGAGCGAACTGTTGAGGCGAAGCCGGTGTTGGCCTTTCTCCTCACATATTGTCCCTGTGAAGAGGTTTTCATAGTCGAATGTCTCGATGCGCCCGCCGTACAGCGAGATGATCCTGCCTGCCAGCGACACCGCCTGGTGATAATTGTGCGTGGAGAATATGACCGTCATGCTCTCCTGGGCGGCAAGACGCGCGATGACGGACTCAACCATCTCGGCGTGTCGCTTGTCAATGTTGGCGGTCGGCTCGTCGAGCAGCATCACATCCGGCTCGACCGCAATCGCGCGCGCGACGGCCACGCGCTGCTGCTCGCCGCTCGAAAGTCTTCTGGCGTCGCGCTTTTCAAAGCCGTCTAGCCCGACGATTGCGAGGGCTTCCGACACGCGGCGTCGTATCTCGCGTCTCGGGACGCCTCTCAGCTTCAGGCCGTATGCGATGTTGTAGGTGACTGACCGATTGAACAGGTACGGAGGCTGTGTGACCATCGTGATGCGCCGAGCGGAGAGTCTCTGATCGGCCGAGCCGTTCCACATGCCCTGGGCATCGAACAGCAGCCTGCCGGTCGTCGGCCTTTCGATGAGGCCGAGTATCCGGAGCAGCGTGGTCTTGCCTGAGCCGTTTGGCCCGACGAGGGCGCATGTCTCGCCCTTCGCGAAGCTGAAATTCGGAACATCCAGCACAATCCCGGTCCCGTACCGCTTCGTCACGTCTATGAGTTGATAGATTGGCTTGGTTTCCATTTATCCTAACGTCTTACGCGCCCCTGAGACGGAAGCTCTGAACCACCGCGTTCACGGAAAGCGCGATAAGGAGCAGTATTATCCCGAGCGCCATCGCCAGCGAGAACTCGCCCTTGCCGGTCTCGAGGGCAATGGCGGTCGTCATCGTGCGGGTGTAGCCGTCAATGTTGCCGCCGAGGATCATCGCGGAGCCGACCTCGGCGATCACACGGCCAAACCCCGCAACGACGGCGACGATTATCGCGTAGCGCGCCTCGTTCAGGATCGCGGCGGCCGTCTGGACGGCATTGGCGCCGAGTGTGCGGGCGGTCTCGCCGACCCGCGTATCCACCGATTTGGTCGCCGAAAGCGAGAGCGCCGCGATTATGGGAGTCGCCAGAATGAATTGTCCTATCACCATTGCGGTGGGCGTGAAGAGCAGCCCGTAGGCCCCCAGCGGCCCGCGCCGCGAGATGAACGAATAGACCGTGAGGCCGACCACCACCGTGGGCAGCGCCATGCAAGTGTTGAGTGCGACCTCAACGTGATGCCTTCCCCTGAACTGCGTGACCGCCAGCAGGAACCCGAGCGGCACTCCGACGAGGCTCGCGAGCGCAGTCGACACAAGCGCCACGCGAAGCGACGTCCACACGATGATCGCGAGCGACCTGTCGAAGTGGACGATCAGCCAAAAGGCTTTCTGGACGGCTTCCGAGAGATAGTCCATACCTTCTGCTTTGATCCACTAACGATAAGTTTCTTCCCTCACCCCAACCCTCTCCCGGTACGAGAGGGCGCAGAATTGTCCCGCCCAGGCGGGAGAAGCCTGCGCTACAACCCTACCCTCCCCATTTGCGAGAGGGCAGGGCGGGGGGCTAGTTTTTCAGTGAAGCCGGCATCGGCACGGCCATTGGGACGAACAGCGCGAGTCCATCCTTCTTGAAGTTGCCTATGATGTCCTGCCCTTCGGGCGAGGTGAACCACGCGATGAGCTGCATCGCGCCCATGTAATTGACATGCCGATGGACCGCCGGATTGACCGCAATGATTCCATATGGATTGTACAGAGTTGGCTCGTTCTCGTAGAGTATTGCGAGTTCAAGCTTCTGCGCGTATGCGAGCAGGGTGCCGCGATCTGTCAGCGTGTAGGCCCGCTTCTCATCCGCGATTTGAAGGACCGCGCCCATGCCCTGGCCGGCCTCCATGTACCAGGTCCCCTTCGGCTCGACGCCGGCCTGTTTCCAAATGCTGCGCTCCTTCTGATGCGTGCCCGAATCGTCCCCGCGCGAGACAAATGACGCGCCCGCCTCGGCGATTCTCCGAAACGCCTCCGCCGCGTTTACGCTTGTTTTCGCTTTGGCGGGATCATCGGGCGGGCCAACCAGTACGAAGTCGTTGTACATGACATCGCGCCGGTTGACGCCGAACCCTTTCTTCATGAATTCATCCTCCGCTTCCGGCGCATGCACGAGCACGACGTCCATGTCTCCGTTCTCAGCCAGTTTCAAGGCCTTGCCCGTACCGACGGCAATTACGGCGACCTTCGTCTTGTATTTTGCCTCGAACGGCGGCAAGAGCGCCGCGAGCAGGCCCGTGTTGTCGGTGCTGGTGGTCGTCGCGAGCCTTATGAATTCCTGCGCGGAGGCTGCCGGGCAAATCCCGAGCAGCAGTAAAGACATGACAGAAACGATGCACAGTATCGGTTTCACGCTCAACGACCTCATGCCGTGTCTCCCAAAAAAAATTCGGCCAGTCCCCATACCTCGTGGAACTGGCGTCCCGATTTTCTCCTTTCCGAGGATGGGGGGCGCGGACGTTTCCATCCGAACCTGCCGTTCAACCGCCATAGCCTTCACGGCCTTAGGCCTGTTGAATCGGAGAAAAACCTGAATTATTATATCCGATGATAAGCGTGTGAGTCAATTGCGAATCGTCCTCGCCACTATCATAATCATATGAGCATCCGATTGACCTGTCTCGACGGCATGGATTATCATAGCGCCACACCGGCTATCACAGAGAAGCGAAAGGATTCCAAATGAACTCAAGAGAAGTGGTGATGGGCGTGTTCCAGAAGGCGCGCGGCTTCTGGGAAGCGCGGATACTGATGACCGCCGCCGAACTTGATATCTTCTCGGCGGTCGCCGACACACCGAAGACGGCAAAGCAGGTGGCCGTTGAGCGCGGCTATGACGCCAGGGCGACCGAATACCTGCTGAACGCGGTGGCGGCGATGGGTCTGCTCGACAAGAAAAACGGCGCGTTCAGGGTCAAGCCCGGCCTGGAGCGGTTGCTCTCCGGCTCGACGCCCGAGACGGTCATCCCGCTGATGTTGCACATGGCGCACATGTGGGATAGCTGGGGCACGCTGACCGAGATAGTGAAGCACGGCAAGCGCGAGGAGGAGCGCCCCGAGCGGGACGAAGCGGGCTTGAAGGCGTTCATCGGCGCGATGCACACCATCGGCCGAGGATTGGCCGACGGCGTAGTCGCGAAGCTTGACCTTTCAGGCAGGAAGAAACTCCTCGATGTCGGCGGAGGCTCGGGCGTATACGCAATCGCCGTCCTCAAACGCGCGCCCGAAATGCGGGCTATCATCTTCGACCTCAAGCCGGTGCTCGAGATCGCAAAACAAAAAGTCGCCGAAGAGGGACTCAGCAAGCGCGTCGAATTCGCGCCCGGTGACTTTTACAAAGACCCGCTTCCCGGCGGACATGACGTCGCGCTGCTCTCGGCCATCATTCATCAGAACAGCCACCAGCAGAACATAGACCTTTACAGGAAGGTGCATGACGCGCTCGTGCCCGGCGGCGAAATTGTGATTCGCGACCACGTGATGAGCGAGGACCACACGCAGACTGCGGAGGGCGCGTACTTCGCCATCAACATGCTCATCCATACCCCGGGCGGGGGCACGTATTCATTCGGCGAGATCAAGGAAAGCCTGGAGGCGGCGGGTTTCACCGATGTCAAGCTCGTGCATAAGGCCGAGATGGACAGCCTGGTGACTGCGACAAAGAAGGAGGAGGCCTGAGCCCTAGACCTTGTTCTTCTGCCAATACTCCCATTCGTACGGCCACTCCTCCTGGCGGTACATCGTCAGCAGGCGCATGCGTTCCCTGAACTCGTTCATCTCCTTCTCGACGCCGGGGATGGTGACCTTGTTCTTCCACGACTCCACGAGTCGCCTGCCGAGTGCGAGAGCCTCCTGGCGGGTTTCCTCCGTGAAATCGGGCGTTGACATGCCGCCCACTGTCGCCCACACCGCGCCCACGGGCCTTATTCCGGTCATGACGAGGAAATGGTTCATATAGTCGGCAATGGGCATCTCGCCGCCTCCGCCCGACGTGACGACCGACGCGCCGTACCTGCCCTCGAACGACATGCAGTGGACTACCCCGCAGCAGCGGTCCATGAACGCCTTCAGTTGCGCGCTCACGCTGAAGATGTAGTTGGGGCTGGCGAGCACAAGGCCGTCGGCCTCGTAAATCTTCTGCTTGATCGCCTCGAAGTCGTCCTTCTGCGCGCATGTGCCCTTCTTGTGGCAATGGTCGCACGCGCGGCATGGAAGCACCGTGTCGCCGCGAAGCTGAATGATTTCGGTCTCAGCGCCGGCGCTTGCGCCGCCCTCAAGCACCAACTTCAACAGCGCGGCGGTATTTCCCTTCAATCCATGTGGAGTCGCAAGCAGGCTGACGATTTTCATATTGGTCTCCCTTTGCAAAAGAGGTCTAACCACCAAGACACCAAGAGCACAAAGAACATCATCA
>CAZEBC010000174.1:0-8102 GCA_964510165.1 uncultured bacterium | reverse complement strand
GGGTTCTCAGGAAGCGTTTTGACTAAGGTGGCGGGTGTGTGCTAGACTCAGATGACTAGAGCGTCCTACAACTGTTGTGCTTAGAGCCAGCCTTTCGGAAGAAAACCTATGCCAGAGACAAAGTGGATTATTGTGACCGGCGGAGTGTTATCGGGCCTTGGGAAGGGTGTTGTCTCGGCCTCGATCGGGCGTTTGCTTGTGCCGACGTACAAGGTGGTCCCCATCAAGTGCGACGGCTATCTGAATGTGGACCCGGGGACAATGAACCCCGTCGAGCACGGCGAGGTGTTCGTACTCGATGACGGCGGCGAGGTGGACCTCGACTTCGGGCACTACGAGCGGTTCCTCAACATACACTGCAAGAGCGACTGGAACCTGACCTCAGGCAAGATATTTCAGTCGCTCGTGGAAAAGGAGAGACGGGGCGATTTTCTCGGCAAGACGGTGCAGGTGATCCCTCACGTTACAGGCGAAATCCGCGAGCGCTTCAAGAGGATAGCGAGGAAGGAAAAGGCCGACGTGGTGCTCGTCGAGATTGGGGGCACGGTCGGCGACATCGAGAATCTTTGGTTCCTCGAGGCGGTGAGGGAACTGAGCGCCGAGGTAGGCCCGAAGGATATCGTGTTCGTTCACCTGGGGCTGGTGCCGGTGCTCGACGAACTCGGTCAGCAGAAGACCAAGCCGATCCAGCAGAGCATCCTGTTTCTGCGGGAACGAGGGCTGTTCCCACAGATAATCATCGGGCGCTCGAAGGAAAAGCTGACAGAGCGGACGAAGCTGAAGATACACTGGCTGTGTAATGTTCCGATCCAGAACGTGATCAGCGACCCGTTCCTTGATTCCGTGTACGAGTTGCCGCTGATGTTCGAGGAAGAGGGCCTGAGGCGCGTGCTCGGCAGACAGCTCGGCATCAGAATCCCGAACAAGCTCGACGAGTGGAAGAAGCTGGTCAGCCATATCAGGAAGCCAAAGGAAACCGTGACTGTGGCGATTTGCGGGAAGTACACGGAACTTGCCGATTCATACATCAGCATCGAAGAAGCGCTTGTCCACAGCGCCGCGCACTTGAACTGCAAGGTGAACAAGAAATGGGTGGAGACTACCGACATCGAGCGCGGCAAGATCAGCGTGGAGCAGGCTATCGCGGGCGCACATGGAGTCATCATAGCGGGCGGATTCGGCGCGCGCGGGGCTGAGGGCAAGATATCCGTCATCCAGCATGCTCGCGAGAAAAAGATACCATTCCTCGGGCTTTGCTACGGACTGCAATTGGCCGTGGTCGAGTACGCGCGCAATGTGTGCGGCCTGAAAGAGGCCAACAGCCGCGAGATATGCGAGGACACCAAGCATCCGGTCATTGACTATCTGCCGGAGCAGATCGGGGTGACGCATAAGGGCGGCACAATGCGGCTCGGCGGCCACGACGTGGTTGTCAAGAAAGGGACGTTTGCCTACGAGCTTTTCGGGAACAAGACGCGCGCAAGATTCCGCCATCGGAACGAGGTCAACCCGCGCTACATCAAGCAACTTGAGAAGGCGGGAATGGTGTTCTCGGGCAAGGCGAGGGGCAAGCCGATCATGCAGATCATCGAGCTGAAGGACCACCCGTTCTTCATGGCCAGCCAATTCCATCCGGAACTCACCTCAACGCTCGACAAACCCTCGGAGATGTTTCGTCGCTTTGTTGCAAGCGCACTCGAGCAGGCGAAGAAACAGGGCTGAGAGACTGTCCCGTAATTGTAGGGGCGCCCCTATGTGGGCGCCCGGGCGGCCACACAGGGCCGCTCCTACGGCCAAATGCCAAATTACGGGAAAACCTCCTGAGGGGACTTATGTGGAGGCGGCCCCGTAAGCGGAGGGCTGTTTCTATTCTTCTCTTTGCTCCGCTATCCCCTTGACGCTCAAGAATTGCAGGTGGTATCATAAAGAACCATTGCACTCAAATTTTGATGGGCGACGCAAGTTGGCAAAATCATTGGATTGGCGAAAGGGCACGTGCCTGATTTTCGGGCATCGCGGAGTGCCGTGCGAGGCGCCCGAGAATACGATTGCGAGCTTTCAAAGGGCCGTAGAGGTCGGGCTTGACGGCGTTGAACTGGATGTGCAGCTCTGCAAGTCCGGCGAGCTTGTGGTGTTCCACGATTTTCACGTGGACAAATTGACGGATGGATCGGGCCCGGTTGCCAATCTGACATTTGACGAAATCAGGAGGCTCGACGCGGGAAGCCACTTCTCGGAGAAATTCAGTAACGAGCGAATCCCCACGCTGGAGGAAGTCCTTGGCGTCCTGGGCGGGAAGATGCTGGTGAACGTCGAGCTGAAGCAGGAGACATTAGGAGACCGCGGCCTTGAGGCCAAGGTGACCGACCTCATCAGGAGAATGGGTCTTGCCTCGTCCGTAATTCTGTCCTCCTTCAATCCCTTTTCGGTCTGGCGCACGGGAAGGGCGCAGCCGGACATGACGGTTGCACTCCTGTTCGCGGATGATCAGCCGATCCATCTCAGACGTGCATGGGCCTCACGGATACTCAAGCTCGACGGCCTGCATCCGCGCTTTCGCCTGGTCAACGATGCATTGATGAGAAGGGCGCGGTCAAAGAATTGGTTTGTCGGCACGTGGACGGTTGACGACCCGGCGGACGGCCAACGTTTGGTGGACGCCGGCGTGGATGTAATCATATCCAACCGCCCGGCGCAGTTGCGCGAGGAACTGAAACTGAGGAGAACGGCTTAGGTGCACAGGAACGGAGCCATAGTCAGCATAGTCCGAATCAAGAACAGCGTGCAGGAGGCTGTCCGAGAGGCGATGGAGCTCGCGCGCTGGCGCGAGTTCATTTCTCCGGGGGCCGAGGTGTCGCTGAAGGTGAACCTCGGATGGGACCTGTTTCTGCCAGGGGCGGTGACCGGCCCGTGGGTGGTCGAGGGCGTGATCCAGACGATACGCGAGCACGTGGGCAGGATCTACGTCGTGGAATCGGACCAGGTGGTGGTGGACGTGGAGAGGGCATTGCGGCAGACCCGGATCGACCGGCTGTGTGCGCGGTACGATGCCGAATGGGTCAACATGACCAACTCCGGGTTCCGCACGGTGCCGATGCCCCGCGGGATGGCCTTTCGCGAGATACAAGTGCCGGAAATCCTGCTTCGGACCCAGGTTATCACGATACCGGTCATCAAGACCCACAACAAGACCACGATAACGGGCGCGATCAAGAATCAATGGGGCTGCCTTCCGAAGCTGCGCCACAATTATCACCTCGTATTGAACGAAGCGCTCGCCGATATCAATAATGCGATTCGGCCAAAGTTTGCCGTGATGGATGCGACCGTGGGTCTGGAGGGCGACAGTCCGAAGTCGGGCGAACCGAGAGTGGTTGACAGGGTGCTCGCCTCGGGTGACATGGTGGCGCTCGATGCGGTCGCGGCAAGAATTATGGGGTTTGATCCCGGCCAGGTGAAGCATATCCAGAATTGCCATCAATTGGAACTCGGGACGGCCCGGCTCGACCAAATTCAGGTGGTGGGCGATGACGACCTGAGCCTGAACCTGAACTTTAAGCCTGCGGGCCACAACCTGGTATCATGGCTCGAGCTGGCGCTCCGAAAATCGTTTGTGAAATGGCTGTTCTTTGACACGCCGGTGTTCCCCTTGTGCTGCTGGGGCGCGAGGATGTGGTACTACGGCTGGTATTACCTGGTTCGCGGCAAAAAGATGCGGGATAACATAATCAAGAACACTCGCTACGGCGCGCAGTGGCGTTAGGAAGGCAGCAATCGGTTGAACATAGCAGTGGTAGGCGGCGGGATTTCGGGGCTCAGCGCCGCTTACTTCTTGGCCAAGCAGGGACATAAAGTCACCGTCTTCGAGCGCGATGCCGCGGTGGGCGGATTGGCCTCCTCATTTGATTTCGGCGGCGCTTTCATCGAAAAGTACTACCACTTCATCTGTCTTGGCGACCAGGACCTTATCGCGCTTTGCGAGGAACTTGGGCTCGGGCCGAAGCTTTCGTGGCGCGATTCCAAGATGAGCTTCTATTATGGAGGGAAGCTCTACCCGTTCGGGACGCCGCTGGACCTCCTGCGCTTCAAGCCGGTGAGCGTGCTTGGGCGGATTCGGTTTGGCTTCAATATCATATATGCGCGTTCGATCAGCTACTGGCAGGCGCTGGAGGGAGAGGCTGCGAGCGCGTGGCTCACCCGCCATATCGGCAAACGGGCGTATGACGTCATCTGGAAGCCGCTCCTCAAGATAAAGTTCGGAGAATATGCCGATGAGGTGTCGGCCTCATGGATGTGGCACCGCATTCACCGCGTCGCCAAGTCGAGAAGGAAATTCCTTCAAAGGGAAATGCTGGGCTATTTGGTGGGCGGCTCCAAGATGCTGTTTGACAGATTGACCGAACGGATACGGCAGATGGGGGGAGAGGTGAGGACTTCGTCGCCCGTGACATCGGTCATTGTGCAGGGCAATGAGGCGAAAGGCGTGCGGTGCGACGGGCGCGAGCTTCGGTTTGATCGAGTGGTCTCCACCCTGGCCCTGCCGCTCGTGTGCAGGCTGCTGCCGGACGAATGCGCCGGCTATCGCAACGAACTGGCACGGATAAAATACATTGGCGTCGTGTGCATGACCCTTAAACTCTCACACCCGCTGACGGACAGCTTCTGGGTCAACATTAATGACGCGCGCATTTCATTCAATGGAGTCATTGAATATACAAACCTCAACCCGAGACCCGACCTGAAGGGAAGCAAGATAGCCTATATACCGTATTACCTGGCGACGACGAATGAACGGTATGCGTACGCGGACGAGGCGTTGCTGACGGAATACTCCTCGGCGCTCAGGCTCGTCTCGCCCGAGTTCAGCCGCGGCAGCATACAGGATTGGCGCGTCTTTCGCGATCCCTATGCCCAGGCGGTCTGCACCACGCATTTCTCCGAGGTCATCCCCGACCAGCGAACCCCTGTCAAAGGGTTCTACATAATCGATTCTACCCAATTGTATCCATCCGACCGGACGCTCAGCGGCATGATCGGGCTGGCCAAATCGGTCGCCGAAAAGATTCGAGAGGAATAGTCGTGGCGCACTCCGACGAGAAAGGCCCCCTGAGCAATATCGTGGCCATTTATCGAGAACGCTTCGACGACCGCGCGCTCGCGCAGAAGAACCAGGTCTGGAACGTCATCTGCCGCGACTTCCTCTGCAAGTACATCCGCTCATCGGATTGCGTGGTGGACATGGGCGCGGGCACATGCGAGTTCATCAACAACATCATCTGCCGAAAGAAGTACGCGGTCGATATCAATCCTGACACCGAAAAATTCGCGGCCAGAGGCGTGACGGTGCTGAGACCGGAGAGCGAGGGGCGGATCAACCTCGAAGACTGCTCGGTCGACGTCGTGTTCGCATCGAATTTCTTCGAGCATCTGTCCAGCAGGCAGGCGGTGCTCGACACCCTCGGTGAGATACGGCGAATCCTGGCGCCCGGCGGCAGGCTCATCGTCGTGCAGCCAAACGTGAAGTATCTGTACACACATTACTGGGATTACTTCGACCACCAGATCGCTCTCAGCGACAAGAGCATGCGCGAGGCCATCGTCACGTCAGGGTTCGATATCGAGATTCACAAGGCGCGCTTCCTTCCCTATACCTTTCGGAGCCGTTATCCGAAGGGCAAGTTCTTCGTGCGCACCTACCTCAAGCTGCCAATCCTGCACCGTTTCTTTGGCAGACAGATGTTTATTATTGCGAAAAAAGCGAGCTAAGGTCACTTTATTCGCTTCTATTTCTCTCTATCTCCGCTTGGAAGAACTGATTGGCGCCCGCGACATAGGTTTCCATCGGCATCAGTTCACGGCTGATCGTCGCGAGGGTCTCCTCGGACATCCTGCCGGTGCGGACAAGCTGTCTGCCAGCCTGTCGCGCCGCCTCAACGACATCGTCAATCGGGATGCCCATTTCCAGCATGATTCTCATTGCGGCGCCGTGAGGACGCAGAAGCGCGCCCGAGAACTCCCGCGCCATGTTCCTGCACGCAGCCTTCACATGGACAATAAGCGGGTCGAAATTGTCCATCTCCCAGAATCCGCAGTTTGAGACCAGGACGACTTTGCCGTGGGGCTTGTGTTCGCTGCGGACCGTGTGGCGGCAGTGGCCGTCTCGAAGCTCGATGAAGGGCTGCACCAGCGGAACCATCCGGTCCATGAGCATCTTCATCAGACCGCTCATTCCGTCGACATAGACTGGCGTGGCGAGGACCACGATATCTGCGGCATGGAGCTTCGGGTATAGGTCGTTCATGTCATCTTTCTGGAAGCACCTGCCCGGATGTTTCAGCCAGCAATGCAGTTCTCCCTGGCATGGTTTTATCTTCAGTTTCGCGGGGTAATACAGCTCGACCTCGGCGCCTTCCTCCTTCATGCCTTCAAGGAAGGGGTCGAGAATTTTGGCCGTATTGCCTTTGTCCATCCTGGGGCTGCTGTTGAATGCGATTGCTTTCATGTCGTCCATCTCCCTCCGTGACGGGGGACTTGACTGGGGACGCAATACGCCATTGTGTCCCTAACGGGGATACTATTACTTCGCCGATTTGGCTTTCGGCTTGGCGGCCTTCTTGCTCAGGATGTGGTCGGCGAGCCGTTTGCCGAGGCCGATGATGGTGAGCACGGTCGGCCGGTCGAGCGCTTCGGGGAATGTGCTCGCGTCGCAGACGTACAGGCCCTTGACTTCGGTCTGAAGGTCCGTGTCGAGCATCTCTCCGATGCGGACGGTTCCGCTGGGGTGCGTGCCCCGAAGCGGCGTGACGAATATGGAGTCCGAATCACAGCCTGCCTTGATCAGTATTTTTCGACAGACGATGGAGGCGTGATTAAGCTTTTGTTGGTCGCGCTCGGTCATTGGCTTGCTTATTTTTCCTTCCATCGTGATTCCGCCCGCGATGTCGTCCTTTACCTTGATCATGAGGCCGATCGTGTTGCGGTAATGGACGGCGGTGAGGGGATATTTGGGACCCTTGAGCGACATGATCATGGGATAGAGGAGCCACGGGTCGATGAGCGTGCTCAGCATGTAGCCGTTCTCGTCGTCGCACCACGAGACGGTCATGGGCGGGTCGCATGAGTTGCCCCGGTAGTTGGCGACGCCGTATACCATGACGGTCGGGTCCATCGTCATGCCCTTGCCTGCGTCAAAGAGGCCGGAGTGCTGGAGGATAATGGGCGAGCCGATGCCGCCCGCGGAAATGACGACGGTATCGGCGTGAATCTCGAACGGGTCCTTGCCCTTGAGCTTGCCGCGCACGCCGACGGCGTGGCCGTGGTCGATCATGACGTCGGTCACCTTCGCCTGCGTGATGAGTTCGCATCCTGCGGCGACGGCATCATCCACGAATTCGCTCGCGGACCACTTGGCGCCGCAGCGGCAGCCGAGCATGCACTTGGCGCCGCAGTCGAACTGGGTACGGGCCGGGTCCATAAACTTGGCCTGCGCCTGGAAGTCATAGCCGAGCTCAGAGGCGGCTTCCATGACGCGCTTGCTCGCCGAGCCGAGCAGGTGGTCGGGCAGCGGCGCGATCTTGAGTTCCTCGATGGTCTCGTTCACCTGGTCGTCGATGTCGACCTTGTATTTTTCCTTGAGCCAGGAAGGCGGCTTCGACGCGCATCCGCAGAACAGGTTGGTGGCGCCGCCGACCATAAGCGGGCGGATGATGTTGAGGCCTTCCTTGGTCATGAGGAGGCCCATCTTGTCGCAGTAGAGGAGACACCCGAAGTGGGTGCCGTAGTAGAATTTGCCTCGGTGGTCCTTTCCGCATTCGAGGAGGATGACCTTCTTGCCCGCTCGCGCAAGCTGGCGAGCGACGGTGGCGCCGCCGGGTCCGGAACCGACCACGACGACCTCGGCTTCTCGCTTCATGAATGTAAGGCTCACGGCGACCTCCCTGGTTGGTTTGGCTGGGGCATTCTCCGATATTCCCAATCCCCGGTTAATTCTATAGCAGGCCTCCCTGGTTTTGCAAGGGCTTGGCATATCAACAGCCGGCGGTTATCGCCGGTTATTCTGGGACAACGGGCCGCATGATATCCGCGAATAACCGGTTGAAAAA
>CAZEBC010000173.1:0-8105 GCA_964510165.1 uncultured bacterium | reverse complement strand
CCGGGAGAGGGCAGGGTGAGGGATGTTTCTCTCCTGTAAAGGCCGAGATGAAGTCACTCCGTCCGATACAACTGATTCAGGTATTGCACCGCAAAGTCGCAGGCGGCGGAGCGGTCGGGCAGGCTGGCCATCATGCCGTACATGACCGCTTCTTCCGAAAGGCTGGCCGCGTCGAGCGTCTCCACTTGCTTCACGCACGCCGCCAGGTCCCGAAGGAACTCGTCGGCTAGGTGCGCGTGGAACGGCGAAACCGTGATGTGAAGCGACGCGGGCAAGTGCTGTTTCTCCACAAGCCAGCCGCGCTGCTTGAGGGCATCCGAAAGCGCGTACACGTTGATCTCATCGCTCGCAATTGCAAACACGGTCGCATGCGGTTTGCCCAGCACTTTCAGCTTCGGGATAGCGTTCACCCCGTTTATCAACTTCCTTGTGGTTGTCATGGCCGTCCGCGCCAGCTCCAGGTAGCCTTCCTCGCCGAGGTAGTTCATCACGGCCCATGCGGCCGCGATAGGCCCGCCGGGCCTCGCGCCGGTGAGCGTCGAAGTCGCGTATACGCCGCCAGGAAAATCCGCATAGGCGAAATACTGGTATTGCCGATAGTCGCTGTTTCGGTACAAGACGGTCGAGGCCCCTTTGGCCGCGAAGCCGTACTTGTGCAGGTCGGCCGACATGGAAACGACGCCGGGCACGCTGAAATCGAACGCCGGAACATGGTACCCCAGCTTTCTTACGAATGGCAAAATGAAGCCGCCCAGGCACGAGTCCACGTGCAGCCAGATGCCGCGCCTCGCCGCCATTTGGCCAAGTTCCTCGATCGGGTCCACCATGCCATGCGGATACGTCATCGCCGAGCCTACCATCATGACCGTGTTTTCGGTCACCGCATCGGCCATCGCCTTCACATCGGCGCGGAAATCGCTGCCGACAGGCACGTTGATCACTTTTAGTCCGAGATAGTGAGCGGACTTGTTGAATGCCGGATGCGCCGTGGCAGGCTTGACCAATTCCGGCGCCGTCACCGCCGGACGCTGAACGCGCGCCCAATCGCGGGCCGTCTTCACTGCCATGAAGATGCTCTCGGTCCCGCCGCACGTGAAGCTGCCAACAGTCTCGGCGTCGCCCCCGAGCAGGCTCGCGGTCATCGCGATGACTTCGGTCTCGAGCTTCTTCAGGCTGGGAAACGCGAACGGGCTGAGCCCGTTTTCCATGAAAAACATGCTGAACGCCTGGCGCGCGACTTCCTTGATTTCCTCGCCCGCGTTGTAAATCAGGCTGAACATCCTGCCGCTCTTCCAGTCCGTATCCTGCGACTTGGCGGATTCCAGCCTCCATAGCACCTCACCCAAAGGAACACGGCGCACCGGCAATTTCACTTCTCTCATCGAATGCTCCCCATCAGTAAGTTTTTCAATATATCGTCTGTACAGCCTGACATCTCAGTATATCACCGACGCAGCCGTTTCAAGAAAACATTGTCCCCTTGGTATCGGGGGCGTTGCCGCTTCGAAAGAAAACGTGATATGCTGGCAGGACGGCCGCTGGGAAGGAGGCAACCATGCCAAGCGTGAAAGCAAATGGAATCCAGATCGAGTACGACACATTCGGGAAAAGCTCGTCCGCGCCGCTCCTGTTGATCATGGGACTGGGCAGCCAGATGATCTTGTGGGATGAGGAATTCTGCGAGAGGCTTGCCGCAAAGGGCCACTTCGTAGTGCGATTCGATAACCGGGATGTCGGCCTCTCGACCAAGCTGCACAAGGCGGGAATACCGAACGTCATGAAGGCCATGACCGCACTGATGCAGGGCGAGAGAATCGAATCACCTTACTCGATAGACGATATGGCCGAGGATTCGGTTGGGCTGCTCGATGCGCTCGGCATTGATAAAGCTCACATCTGCGGCGCCTCAATGGGAGGGATGATCGCGCAGACCATTGCCATGCGGCATCCGGCCCGCGTCGCAAGTTTGACCTCGATAATGTCAAGCACCGGCGCACCCACCTTGCCCCGTGCCAAGCCGGAAGTCATGATGCTGCTGCTCACGCCGCCGCCCCAGGAGCGTGAAGCGTGCATTGAACACGGCCTGAAGCTCTGGAGGACCATCAGCGGTCCCGGGTTTCATTTCGACGAGCAATGGATACGGACAAGGGTGGCCCGCTCCTACGACCGATGCTTCTATCCGCAAGGCGCAGTGCGACAGCTCATGGCAATCCTCGCGCATGGAGATCGGACGCCTGCGCTCAAATCGGTTGCCGCGCCCACGCTTGTTATCCACGGCGGCGCCGACCCGCTGGTGCCGGTCGAATGCGGCAGAGCCACGGCGGAGGCCGTGCCCGGCGCATCGCTTCTCATCATCGAGGGCATGGGCCACAGCCTTCCGGTCGACGTCTGGCCGCAGATCATTGAGGCGCTCGCTGAGCATACGAGGAAAGCGGACGCCTGAAACCGTCCCAATCACTTCGCGCAGGTGCCGCCGTCAACCGGAATCACGGCGCCATTTACGTACGCGCCGGCGCGCGATGCAAGATACAGCGCGATCCCAGCGATGTCAGGCGGAGTGCCAAGTCGCTTCAAGGGGGCATTGGCCACGATCTCATCGCGATAGGTCGCCAGCATCCAATTCGTCATCTTCGTCTCGAAGTAGCCGGGCGCGACCGCGTTCACCGTGATCCCGCGCCTGCCCAGCTTCACGCCCAGCACCTTCGTCATGTGATGAACCGCCGCCTTGCTGATGGAGTAAGCATAATTCTCGTAACCCGACACCATGATCCCTTCCATCGAGCCGAGATTGATCACGCGCGCGGGGTCGTCGGGCCGAGCCGCCTTTTGGAGGAGAGGCAAGAGATCGCGCGTCAGCATGAAGATGGCCTTCACGTTGAGGTCCATCACCTTGTCGAAACCGTCCTCAGGGTATTCCTCCAGCGGTGCGCCCCACGCGGCGCCCGCATTATTGACGAGTATGTTTAACGACTCCTCGCGGGCTTTCAGCTCGCCGACCAGTCGCTCGCGGTCCCCGGTTTTCGAGAGGTCAGCGGGCAGAGGTATGCAACTTCCAAACCCGGAAAGTCCTTTGGCGGCCTGATTGCAGGCGTCCGCCTTCCGCGATGTGATGTACACCCTCGCGCCGTTCTCGACATATGCGCGAGCAATGACAAGCCCCAATCCTCTCGAACCGCCAGTCACCAGCGCGGTTTTTCCCCTCACCGAAAACAGGTCTTCTATTTTCATTGATTTGTCAATTCCTACGCTCTCCATTGATGTTCTCCTCGCTGAAACAATAGAAAACAAGGCGGGAATGCTGAATCAGAGTTGCTGCCTTCTTAACCACCAAGCCACTAAGCTCACCAAGAAAGCACCAAGATTCCTTGGTGAACGCTCTGTGCTCTTCGTGTCTTGGTGGTTAGTAACCGCAATCGAAGTTGCAATTGGCAGAATATCACATGCATCCCTCTTGAATCAACGCCCTTTCAGTATCCACGTCACGCGAGCGTTTTTCTGAAGCGGCCGCTGGCGAGGGCGAGCGTGGCAAGGCCCATGAAGGCCAGCGCGAGCATCTGCGGCCAGAGGACGGCCGGGCCGACCCCCTTCAAGAACACGCAGCGGATTATCACGAGGAAATAACGCAGCGGGTTGAGGTATGTGAGCCATTGCACGGCGACAGGCATGTTCGCGACCGGAGACATGAAGCCCGAGAGCAGCACCGCTGGAAAATAAAAGAAGAACGTGCTCATCATTGCCTGCTGCTGAGTCTGGCTGACGGTAGAAATCAGAAGCCCCATTCCGAGCGTGGTCATGAGGTAGAGCGCGGTCGCGAAAAAAAGCACGACGAGATTTCCCCGTATCGGTGATGAGCATGTGTTTGACGCGTTCGAACATGGCCACACCAGCTTCTTCTTGAACTTGCGATTCGCAAGCAGTGCCATCAGGACTCCAAACAGCGTGAGCAGGCCGGCCTCCATCGCCTCAATGTTGCCCGAGACCTCGATGAGGCCATAGTCGGTGCCGTCTTTATCCTTCACGAGCGTGAAGGAGATAGCGCCTGCCGCGATAATCAGCGCTGCCGCTATCAAGACTCTTTTTTTCGTTTTCATATCGATCACCTTCATATGTGAATTTATATTCACATCATTGGGACAAATCTCAATCCGCATCTTCTATGGATTTGCTAAAACGTCGCCAGACCCACAGCCGCAACACCTCTCAATTGCTTTCTCATTGTTCCCCTCCGATTCTTGCAGTTCTTGGCCTAGACCAAACAACTGTTTCCACATTGGCGCAATTATATGGAGGAATCCTCAGAATGTCAAGCGACGGCAAGGATCAGGCCTCCCTGCCGTGAGAAATGCTTTCGGGTTTTCGCTTCACGCGAGGCGCAAGCCCTGGTGGGAGTTGCGGCGTTCGAGCTCGGCGTCGATGGCGGCGAGCGTCCGTTTCTTCTCGGTAGCCCAGGCGGGCGCGAGCAGGATCGAGCGCGGGCCGTCGGCGGTCAGGCGCTGGATGGAAACGTGCGGCGGGATGTATTCGAGAAAGTCACAGACAAGCCCGATGTATTCTTCGAACTCGAGCGGCTTGAACCGTCCCTCGCGGAGTTCCTTCTCCATCGGGGTGTCTTTGAGCACGTGCATCAGGTGAATTTTCAGGCTGTCGATGTCGAGCCGGCCGACCTCGCGCGCCGTCGCCATCATGTCGGCGCGCGATTCGCCCGGCAGCCCGAGTATCACGTGGGCGCACACCTTCAGGCCGCGCCGTTTCGTGCGCTCAAGCGCGTCGAGAAACGCAGCGTAATCGTGCCCGCGATTGATGCGGCGCAGCGTCGCATCATGGATCGATTGCAACCCGTATTCGACCCATACTTCGTGCGTGGCTTGATATTCGTCAATCAGGTCGAGCACTTCTTCGGAGACGCAATCGGGCCGCGTGCCAATTGAGAGCGCCACCATCTCCTCGAACGCAAGCGCCTCATCGTAGAGCGACTTCAAGGTCTCGACCGGAGCATAAGTGTTCGTATACGCCTGGAAATAGGCGATGAACTTCTCGGCCTTGTAGCGCTTCCGCATGAACGCCATCCCCTGCTCGACCTGTCGGCGGATCGGAGATGGGGCGCCTCGCGAGTTCGCGCTAAACCCCTTGTTGTTGCAGTACGTGCAACCGCCCCAGCCTAGCGCGCCGTCGCGGTTCGGGCAGGTGAACCCGGCGTCAATGGTGACCTTGTACACCTTGCAGCCGAAGCGTTCCTTGAGGTAGTCGCTGAATTGGTAGTAGCGTTTTGTCGTTGGCAATATCCGCTGCATATACAACACCTAAGCCAATTATAAACCATCCCAAAGGGAAATTCCAGAAGCATGGAGAATCGGATGAAGCGGACGATGGCCGCTGAGGGAACCGGTTGATTGAACCACCAAGACGCCAAGCACACGAAGGAAGACCTGGGTCATTGATCTTGGACGGCATGGACACACATGGCTGCTCAGCCGATTGCCTTTTCGGGCGATTCGAGAATCTCTCTGAGCTTCACGAGGTACTGGGTACCGGTGTAGCCGTCCACGACGCGATGGTCGCACGAGAGCGTCATCCGCATGATCTGTTTCACCTCGACGCGGTCATCCACGGCGACCGGTTGCTTCGCCACGGCGCCGACGGCGAGGATCGCGCTCTGGCCGGGATCAATGATGGCGGAGAAATGCTCGATGCCGAACATGCCGAGGTTGGAGACGGTGAACGTGGCGTTCGAGTATTCTTCAGGCTTGAGTTTTCTCTTCTTGGCGCGCTCGATCTTGTCGCGTGTTTCGGCGGCGATTATGGCGACGGGCTTCTTGTTGGCGTCGGGGATGACGGGCACGACCAGCCCGTCGGGCGTGGCGGTGGCAACGCCGACATTGATATTCTTGTTCATCTTGATCTTGTCGTCGCTGAACGAGGCGTTCACCTGGGGCATTTCCTGAAGCGCGAGGGCCGCCGCTTTGACGATGATGTCGTTGACGCTCACCTTCTCGTCATCCTTCTTGCCCTCGTTGATTTTCTTTCGGAGTTGCATGACCGCGCCCATATCGACCGGCATCGTCAGATAGAAGTGCGGGATCGTTTTTTTGCTTTCGGTCATGCGGCGCGCGATGGTCTTGCGCATGAGGCTGAGTTCCTGATACTCCTCCCCGCGCTGCGCGCACCGGCGCGCGACGTAGGCCTTGACATCCGACTCGCGTATTCGGCCTCCGATGCCGGTGCCCTTTACTTCTTCGAGGTCAACGCCCTCCTTTTCGGCCAGGACAACGGCAAGCGGTGTTGCGTTTATCGCCTTTTTTGGATGCTTTACCTCTACTGTCGGGGGCCGCTTTTCCTTCTGCGCGATGACCTTTTCGACATCGCGCTTGACGATCTCGCCGTCTGGGCCGGAGCCCTCGATTTCGGAGAGGTCGATCTTGTGTTTTTGCGCGAGTTCACGGGCGACGGGCGAGGCGGAAACCTTGGCGGGAGCGCGCCGAGCGACGAACCGTTCGATGGCCTCCCTGGATTCCATATGGACTTCCACCTCGGGTCGGGGTTTTCGTTCTTCTTCTGGCGGTTTCCGGATTTCCTTTGTAGGTTCGGGTTCCTTCGGCTTCTTGGGTTCCTCTTTCTTGCGTCTTTCTTCTTCCGCGACCCGTTTTCGTTCTTCCGCTTCCCTTTTCTCCCCGGCTTCGACTTCTTCCTCTTCTTCCTTTTCTTTCTCTGCTACAGCCTCTTCTTCCGCTACGGCCTTTTCCTCCTGCGGCTTCTTCTTCGGAGGCTTTACGGCCTCTCTTGCTTCTTCCTCGGCGCCGATCATGCCGATCTTCTGACCGACGGGCACGGTCTCACCCTCTTCGGCGATGATTTCGGTGAGCACACCGGTGTCAAACGATTCGACCTCGATGTCGGCCTTGTCGGTTTCGATCTCGAGAAGAGGCTCGCCTTCCTTGACGTGGTCGCCAACCTTCTTCAGCCACTTGATGATGCGGCCTTCCTCCATGGTGTCGCTCAACTTGGGCATGATGATTTCGACGGCCATGACCGGTCTCCCTTTTCACTCAATCACTTCGACGGTGTCTTCGATGATCGGTTTCGCGGTGATGGTTTTGTGGATGGGGCATTTCTTGGCGATGTCGAGGAGCTTCTTTTTCTGCTCTTCACTAATCGCGCCTCTGACGGTGATGCGCCGGGTGATCTTTTCGACGCGCCGTTCCTCCTCCGTGCAGCCCTCGCAGTCCTCGCGATAGCTGCGTTCGTGGTCGAGTTCCACGCTCACAGTCTCGATGGGGATTTTCCGTCTTTGGGCGTACATGATAAGCGTCATCGCGGTGCACGCGCCGAGCGCGCTGAGGAGCAGGTCGTATGGATTCGGCCCGAGCCCGTCTCCCATCTCCTCCAGGGGTTCATCGGCTATGAAGGAATGCGGGTGAGAGATGACCTGATGCTGGAGGTTCTCGATGTAGCGGACGGTGACCTTGTTTGACATGGCTGAACCCTTTCACTTGAGGCTACTTTCGTGCAAGCATCTTCTTGACCGCGAACACGATATCATCGGGCTGTGGAATGGTGCTTTTCTCGAGATGTCTTGAGTATGGAATCGGCACATCGGCGGAAGCCACCCGAATGATGGGCGCATCGAGGTAGTGGAACGCGCGCTCGCCGACCGACGCGGCTATCTCGGCGCCCACGCCTCCGGTGCGGCAGTCCTCCTCCGCGATGACGAGCCTGCCGGTCTTTTCGACTGATTTGACCAGGGTCTTGATGTCGAACGGCTTGAGCGTGCGCGGGTCAACCACCTCGACGCTGATGCCGTCCTCGCTCTCGAGCTCTTGAGCCGCCTCGAGGGCATAGTGAAGCATTCGTGAGTAGGCGACAATGGTGACATCGCGTCCTTCGCGCTTGATGTCGGCTACGCCGAGAGGGATCGTGTAATCGTCGTCGTCGGGGACTTCACCCTTCATTCCGTACAGCGCCTCGTGCTCCAGAAAAATGATGGGGTCGGGGTCGCGCACGCTTGCTTTGAGCAGTCCCTTGGCATCGGCCGGAGTTGAGGGCATGACCACCTTCAATCCGGGGGTGTGGACGAAGTGAGCTTCGAGGTTTTGGGAATGCTGAGCGCC
>CAZEBC010000172.1:0-8171 GCA_964510165.1 uncultured bacterium | reverse complement strand
TAGCGGACGTGTATGCGTTGTGACATGCTTTTCTTGGTTTCTGGAGGGCAAAGCATGAAAAGAAAAAGTGCGTTGACCTTGTTGATCTCAGCCTTCGTCACAGCGTGCATTCTTTGGGCATGTTCAAGTCGTCCTCCGGAGCCGCAGTTCCCCAAAACGCCCCCGCCAGAGGAGAAAGTCGGGAGAGTCCTTCGCGTGTCTCCGGATGAAGCTCACCAGAGAGTGAGGGCTGGCAAGGCGTTGCTGGTCTGCGCGTACGAAAGCGAGGAAACCTGCAAGTCAATCCATCTCGCCGAATCCATCTTCCTCGGCGAATTCAAGTCGCGGCTTGTTTCTATGCCGAAGGACCAGGAGATCATCTTCTACTGCGCCTGACCGAACGAGAAGACGTCTGCCGGTCGGGCAGCGGAATACATCGAACAAGGCTATACAAACGTCAAGGCGCTGGAAGGTGGAGTGGAGGGTTGGAAAAAGGCCGGTTACGGATTAACTAAGCACAACGAGTCTGAAACTGCCGATAACAAATAAGAATTGAATCGAAGACATAATGCAGCATAGTGTCTCCAGTCACGCTCATTCAGATAGAAAAAGCCCCGGTATCGAGCCGGGGCTTTTCGTGTGTCGCGTATGCTGTCTTACACCAGCGAGTATTTCGGCCCGCCGCCACCCTCGGGCGGAGTCCAAGTGATATTATCGTACGGGCACTTGATATCGCACGTCTTGCAGTGCAGGCAGTTTGACGGATTGAGCTTGAGGCGTGTCTTGCCCGATTTCTCCTCGATTTCCTCCTCATAGACGAACGCGGGGCAGAATTTCACGCACGGACGGTTGTACTTCTTCTTGCAATTCTCTTCCTTATTGCAGTAATCGAGGTTCTTGAGCTTGCAGTGACAGGGCTGCTGTTCTTCGTGAACGGTGCCTGAATGGTACACGTCGGTCAGTTTGTCGAATGTAAGTTTGCCATCGAAGCTGATCTTGTTGACCTCTTCGGGGTCCCGGCTTCCGTAATACTGAGAGACAGTCACTGTAGGCTTACGGTCTTCTTCGGCGCGCATCGGGTCTACGAGGCCGCGACCGCCCGTGACGAACTGGAGGCCTGCATGGAATAGGCCCGCATATCGGCCGCCGTGGAAGCCCTGGTGGAAGTTGCGGCTCTTCCACATCTCTTCCTTGATATAGCTGTTCTTCACGGCTTCCTCGTACTTGCCGAGTTGCGCCCGTGAGAAGTCTTTCTTGAGGAGCGCTTCGAAGATTGTCTCAGCCGCGAGCATGCCCGACTTCATTGCCAAGTGAATCCCCTTAATACGCATCGGGTTAAACAAGGCTGCAGAATCACCCACAAGCACGGCCCCGTCCACCGCCAGCCTCGGAACCGAGTACCATCCGCCAACGGGGACGGTTTTGGCGCCGTATTGCATGACCTTTCCGCCCTCGAGCAGGTCCTTCACCATCGGATGCATCTTGAAGAGTTGGAAATACCTGTGCGGATCGACCTGTGGGTCTCTCGCATCGAGCCCCGTCAGTACTCCGATCGAGGCCATGTTATCCTTCATGCTGTAAATGAAGCCTCCGCCATACGTCCTCGAATCATGCGGGTAGCCCATCGTGTGAATAATGTGGCCGGCTTTGAGCTTGCCCTCGGCAAGCTGCCACACCTCTTTGACCCCCGTAAGGAACGTTTGAGGGTTCAGGCCTTGCAGATTGAACTTCTCGATAAGTTGCTTCGCCAGATAGCCGCGCGGGCCTTCCCCGAGCACAACCACTTTTGCCAAGAGGTTGTAACCGGGTTCGAAGTTCGATTTTGGGTTACCCTGCTGGTCGATGCCCTTGTCGCCGGTTCGCACGCCGATGACCTTGTTGCCCTCACAAAGAAGTTCCACGCCCGGGAAGCCCGCGAACATGTCGACACCGGCCGCCTCGACCTGTCCCGCCATCCACTTGGTGAACTTGGCGAGCGAGACGGTGTAAAACCCATGGTTGTTCAATGGAGGCGGCGTGATTGGGGCCTTGATCTTGCCGGTTTCGGTCAGCATCAAGACGTCCTCGGATGTCACCTTGCAGTCAACCGCCCCGCAATTTTCATCGAAATCGGGGAACAATTCGAAAATGGTTTTCCTGTCCACGACCGCGCCGGAAAGCCCGTGCAATCCGACTTCCTGCGCCTTCTCGATGAGCGCGACCATCATGTCATCGCTGAACTTTTCGCCTTGCTTCTTTCCGCTTTCGACATCCTCATTGTGTTTCTCGATCAGTCTCTTAAGATGGATCGCGGCGGCGAGATTCGCCGGACCGCCGCCAACGAATAACACGTCAACTTCCATGCTTTCTCGTTCGACATCCATGTTTTCTCTCCTATAAGCTGTCTTTTCGACTTGCGCTTTGCCGATTCGGAATCGTCGGCCGGGGTGGCAGAGAAGCCGTATATGCCAGTCAGCAAAGCAGTTCCATTATAAAGGCTTCTGAAAGAAGTTGTCAAGGCGGTTCAGGTTGTCACGGTCTGCCGCAAATATGATATACTATGCGCAATTCTTGTTGCCCATTCGGCGAGGTCCGGTAAGTAGGGGGACTCGATGCCAAAATCCAAAATCATTTGCTGGGACCTTGACGACACTCTCGGTTCCTTCCGCAACATCGTGTCGGCCAGAAGCGGCGGCTCGTTTCCCAACCCTAACGACTCGTATTCTTTGCGCTCCGATATCATAAAGACGCTGAATCGTATGATCAATAAGGGATGCCGCCATGTCATCACAAGTTCGGCCAAGCTTGATTACACTACTCGCGTGCTTCAGGCAATCTGCCTCGACGCTTACTTTGACCATGTCTTCGGCAGAAACAGTGTTACAGATGGCATATGGGGCAAGAAGTACCGGCCTGCTTCCGAGCGGTTTCAACTCGCTGACGAAGAGGCATGCACCCAGATGCTGGTAATCGCGAACATGGCGTCCGATGAGCCAGTCGATATCGGCATCGTCTTCGTACATGATGACCGCCAACTGGACGGGAGCGCCCTGGTTTACGAGAAGGTTGTCGAGTCTCTCTGGACAGCGGGCGACGGCGATTTCAAGAAGGGATTCACCTCTTTCTATGAACGAGGCAGATCAATAGCGTGCCTCGACAAGGATTTCAACTTCATGCTCGTTTCAACAAGACTATGCGAGGGCGTAGTAGTTGACATGGGCTACAAAAACTCGGCGTGCACCGAGGGGCTGAAGATTCCGACGATCCTGAATATCCGACCTGCATGACCGGCCACGGTCCCTCTTCCTCAAATCTTTCCGGTTTTTCATTCGTTTAAACAGACAGAGCACCTAATCCGTACCTGAAAGGAAGGGAGACCAATGAGGAAAGTGTCCACCGTTTATGTATTTGCGCTGGTAATGGCGTTCTTCACCTTGTCGGCTTACCAACTCCTGGCAGCTCCGGATGGCCAGAACGTGTCTGCTCCGGCCCGAGTGGACGAAAAGAGTATTCAAGCTCGGCCTGAGGAGGGCGGCGTTGTCATCGCCGTTCCCGTGGAGTGGGACGCTGGCTTGGCAGGGTGGGGTAAACTTGACGTCGAAATCGTGGACCTTCATGGAAAGCGAATCAGCGGAACGTCCGGCAACGTCTTCGGTTTCAAGAATCGCCAGGTTTACAGGATGCTTGTGAAACCCAGGCCCGACCTTGTGAATTCATGGCGTTACGCCGTCAAATACAAGCTCACCGCATCTGACGGAAGCACTGTACAGGGAAGAAGAAGCCTGGCAGAGTGTATCGGAATGCTGGAAACCCGTCTTATCGGTTCAACGGACTGGTTGAGCGGCGGACCGTCCTCTCTCAGACTCATAGCGCTTGACCACTCGACCGGCACGCCCATCGAAAACGCCGCGGTCTCCTTCACACTCACAGACGCCGCAAAGCGAGCTGTTCTCTATCGTGGGCGGACCGATAAGGCCGGGACAGTTGACGCCAAATACAAGATTCCGGAATATTTGTCGGGCCAGCACACGCTTGTAGTCGAGGTGCGCTCACCTCTGGGCGATGACCTGATCGAGCAGCCAATCAGGATCATAAAAAGCCGCAAGATTCTACTCACAACTGACAAACCGCTGTATCAGCCGGGGCAGACCATCCACATCCGAAGTCTTTCGCTCTCCGCCGCCGGGCTTCGACCCGCAGCGCTGGAGGACGTGACGATCGAGGTCCAGGATTCGAAAGGCAACAAAGTCTTCAAAAAAGTGATGAAAGCCGACAAATTCGGGCTCGCTGCCGTGGATTTTGCGCTTGCCGATGAGGTCAACACGGGCCTTTACAAAGTTCGCGTCATCCTCGACGAATCACAGGCGGAAAAAGATATCACTGTCGAACGGTATGTCCTTCCCAAATTCAAGGTCTCTCTTTCCACGGAAAAACAATACTATATGCCCGGCGAAACGCTGCGCGGTGAAATCCAAGCCGATTATTTCTTCGGAAAGCCGGTGAGCGAAGGCGTAGTCGTGATCAAGCTGTCGAAATTCGATGTGGAATTCGTTGAGTTCGCGCGGATAGAAGGCAAGACCGACGCATCCGGACATTTCTCATTCCAAACCACACTCCCCGGCCATTTCGTCGGTCAACCGCTTCAGCAGGGCAAAGCGTTCGTCAAGGCGGAAGTTCGAGTTGTCGATAACGCTGACCATAAGGAGGAACTGACGCGCACGGTAAACATCGCGTCTGATCCGCTCACCGTGGTCGCCGTTCCCGAAAGCGGAAGCCTGGTTCCGAAGGTCATGAACACCGTGTACCTCATGGTCACATATCCGGATGGCACGCCTGCCGACGCAACCATAGCGGTTCGCGTCGAAGGGACTGATACGAAATTCGAGAACATGCGAACCGACGGCCTGGGCATAACCAGAATTAGTCTACTTCCAACGGCCGACTCGCTTCGGTTGGCAATAAGTATGCGTGACAGAAAGGGTGATACGGCACACACAACGCTCACCCTCAATGCCGAACCCGGCGAACAGCACTTGCTTCTGCGCACGGACCAGGCCCTTTACAGGGTCGGGGACACCGTTCATGGGACCATCCTATCCACCCGCCCGAAAGGAACGGTGTACATTGACATCGTAAAGAATGGACAAACCATGTTTACCCGTTCGCTCGACATCGAGCAGGGAATCGGCTCGTTCGAAGTCGAACTTACACCTGACCTCGCGGGCAGCATCCAAATGAACGCATATCAGATCGCTCCATCATCGGATGTCATCAGGGATTCCAGGCTCCTCTATGTGAATCCCGCCAAAGACCTGTCAATTGAAGTGAGGCTCGACAAGAACGAGTACCGACCCGGTGAAAAGGCCACCATAGATTTCTCGATTCGCGATCCAAATGGACATGCGGTGCTCGCCGCAATCGGCGTGAGCATCGTGGATGAGAGCGTGTTTGCCCTTCAAGAAATGCAGCCCGGGCTTGAAAAAGTGTATTTCACGCTCGAGAGAGAATTGATGAAGCCGCGGTATGAAATCCACGGTTACACTATGCATGACGTGGTCCGGGAAGACCCGCGAAAAGACGTTGTTGACGAAATCGCCAGACGGCAAGAGGCGGCCAGGGTGCTGCTCGCCTCGGTCGAGACCTTCTGGCAGCCGTCCCTGACTGTAAATACGTTTGACCAGAAACTGACTGGATATTCCGACGAACTGACCAAAATAATGCAGACCCAGGCACAAAGGATAGAGACGGCATTGAACCGGTTCTACAAACGCCACGAGAGATTCCCCACATCAGACGAAGGTCTGGACATTCTTGTCAAGGAGCGCCTCCTGGATGCGGACGATGCGACCGACCCTTGGGGCAATCTTTATCGGCTCAGGAACGTCAACTTTGAATGGAGAGACCACGTTGTGTTCGAGTTGGTCACACTGGGACCAGACGAACTCCCCGATACGAAGGATGACACCGCGATTTGGCATCAGCCCAAGCTCGATCGACGCATGCGAGGCGAGCTGCTGGGAGTCGTCGAGGAAGCCGTCCGCGCGCCTATGGCGATGATGAAGATGGCGAACAGCGCCGACCGCGAGCAATCGGCTGCGGGAAGCAAATACGAGCCGCCCGTTGACAAGAAACAGGTGCGCATCCGCGAGTATTTTCCGGAGACCCTGTACTTCAATCCGGCCATCATAACGCGTGCCAGCGGAAAGGCGCGGATATCGCTGCGAATGGCCGATTCGATCACGACGTGGCGCATGGCGAGCATGGCGTCCTCCCTCAATGGCGCGCTCGGAAGCGCCGCCACGCCGATCCGGGTGTTTCAGGATTTCTTCATCGACATTGACCTCCCCGTTGCGCTCACGCAGCATGATAGAATCTCAATCCCCATCGTGGTTTACAACTTCTTGCCCAAAGCCCAAACTGTGGAACTCGAAATAATGAAGGAAGACTGGTTCCAACTCCTCGACGAGCCGGTTAAGGCCATTCAACTCGAGCAAGACGAGGTCTCGGTCGTCTATTTCACAATCGTGGCCGAGAAGGTTGGCTGGCATACGCTCACCGTACATGGACTTGGCAGCCAGATGAGCGACGCCGTCAAGCGCCAGATTCTGGTCGCGCCCGACGGCAAGGAGTTCGTGGTGAATTTCAACGACCGCCTTGAGGGGCCGGTTGAAAGGAAAATCAAAATACCCAACAATGCAATCGATGACGCAAGCACTATCCTCGTCAAAATCTATCCGGGCATGTTCAGTCAGGTCGTCGAAGGGCTGGACAGTATTCTGCAGATGCCGTTCGGCTGCTTTGAACAAACCTCATCCGTGACGTATCCGAACGTGCTTGTGCTCGACTACCTGAAACAGACGAAACAGTTGTCGCCGGAGATTCAGATGAAGGCGGAAGGCTTCATCAACACCGGCTATCAGCGGCTTCTCAGTTTCGAGGTGAACGGCGGCGGCTTTGAATGGTTCGGCAATCCGCCTGCAAATCAGATTCTCACCGCATATGGGCTGATGGAATTCAAGGACATGGCCGAAGTGTATGAGGTCGACCCCAATGTCATCGAACGTACGCGCCGCTGGCTGCTCGCGCGACAGCAGGAGGACGGAAGCTGGGCGCCCGACCAGGCTTACCTCCACCAGGAGAGTTGGGGCCGCATACAGAACAGTAATCTGCCAGTAACGGCGTATATCGCTTGGGCGTTGCTCGAATCGGGGTACGAAGGTCCGGAGACTGTGAAGGCTGTGCGGTACATCAAACAGCATCTGAATGGGGCCAACGACCCGTATATTCTCGCGCTCTGCGCCAATGCGCTCGCGCTCGCAGACCGGCAGGATGACTCCGCTCTCTCCAAACTGGACGGGCGGAAGGTCGAGAAAGACAACGCGGTCCACTGGGAGTCGAAACTTAATACGATGGCCTATTCTCATGGTGACAGCGCGAACACTGAGACGACCGCTCTGGCGGCCATCGCCTTCCTCAGGTCGGGCCGCTATCCCGACGTTGCCAACAAAATCATGACATACCTCATCAGGTCGAAGGACCCGTCCGGAACTTGGGCGTCCACCCAGGCGACTGTGCTCGCGATGAAAGCGATGGTAATCGCCCTGCGAAGCACTACCGAAGAGGTTGACGGCATAGTCACCGTCACAATTGACGGGGAATCCGTGGCAGAGATAAAGATTGCTCCTGCCGACAGCGACGTCATGCGTCTGGTGGACTTGAAGAAACACACGCATAAAGGAACGAACCAGGTGGACATCGGGTTTGTCGGCAAGGGCGCCATGCTTTACCAGATCGTGGGACGCTACTATCTACCGTGGGCCTTCGAGGAGCTTGTCTTCGAACCCATCTCGATCCAGGTTACTTATGACAAGACCCATCTCGAAAAAAACGACATCGTGACGTGTGCGGTCCGCATCACCAACAATGCGCCTGCCACGGCCAACATGCTCATCATAGACCTGGGCGTTCCGCCAGGGTTCGAAGTCCAAAGTGAAGCGTTGCAAGAACTGGTGAAGCAAAAGACCGTCGAGAAGTATACTTTGACTGGGCGGCAGATTATCGTGTACCTGAGGTCATTGGATGCGCGAGCATCACTGAACTTCTCGTATCAACTCAAGGCCAAGTATCCAATCAAGGCAAGAACACCCGCCTCACGTGTGTACGAGTATTACAACCCGTCAGTTGAGGACTTTGCCGAGCCGGTGACGCTTGAG
>CAZEBC010000171.1:0-8303 GCA_964510165.1 uncultured bacterium | reverse complement strand
TCATCAAACAGCAGTACAACGTTATTCGGGTCGGCGGCAAGATTCTTCAGGCCACCGCTATCCAGCGTGGCCTTTCCCCCAAAAACCCAGTACTTCTGCGGCAGCCTCTCAGGATCTGTAACATAATGAACTCTTTTCAGAATATCGCTCCCGTACGTTTGCGCCACTTGATTGCCGAACCCATTGCGACAAACCGGCACTTCCATATTCGGCACACGAAGGCTGTCCGGAAGATTGACCAGATAGTAATCCTTATCCCCATTGGCTGAATGATAATCAGTAAAATTCCTGATAATGTTGCGATGCGTCTCGGAAGCGGTCAACCATAGTTCCTTCTTTCGAATCATTGAAACCAGCCCGCGGATTTCGACCGGAAGCAGCACCGCGCTCGCGATTAACAGTACTGCTAGTCTCTCCCTTCGCAACGCCGCTCCCAGCCACCCACCCTTCATCGCCCTCTCAAGGACCTCAAATACCACTCCCGACAACAAAATCGAAAACCCCGCTACCGGCAGATACTGGTATCTCTCAGCAACGTTGCCGCTCCCAAGACTGATCAGGAAGGGGAGAAGGAATACCCAGCACAAGAGTACCAGGTATCTCTCTCGAAACCACCGCCATATGACGACGACCGCCGCAACAATCATCAACAAGAACAGCGTCACGTCGGCCACCGGATGCTCGTATACATGCACCGCATCCCTCAGATAAACCAGATTGAAATATGCCTGAACGCCGCTGAGGACAGGGCGCGCACTGAGAATCTCCCCCCGCTGATGCGTCGGCGACAGGAATTCTCCATAATACAAACGCACGCAAATCACAAGAAGAATCTGAGCGGCGGGAACCGCGTAAACCCACCATCTCCTGCGAACCAACGCCAGAATTCTTTCCTTCATTCCCCGGCTTACGCCCGTTCTCACCATTATCTCATACAGGAAACACATCAGCACTATGAGGACCGAATACTCAAGAGACAAGAAACCCGCAAGAAGGCAAAGATTAAATCCTATGAAATACCTCAATTTCCCATTCTTCGCGTGTTTAATGAAGGACAGAAAAGCCAGTATCGCGAATATCGTCGCGACGGACGTGGCTTTTCCCGTCTTCCAATACACCACCTGCGAACTCGCATAATACGTGCAAAACAACACCGACGCATGGAGCGCGGCCCAGCGATTGCTCGTGAAATGCCTTCCCAGAACGTAAACCAGATAACATGCCAGCCCATGCAGAAATATCACAGACATGTTCGCAATTACAAGCCCGTCCTTGATGAATGGGGCGGGAAACGCGTTTGCATACACACCCAGCGGCACAAAATGATAACTCTGATGTTTCAGGTTGAACGCCCTCGCCACCGAATAAGACATCCTCACGAAATCCATGTCATCCCCCACGTAATAGCAGCTTAGGAATCCCCGGTAGAGAACAACCAACACCGGAACGACCACCGCCAGGAAAAGCAAAAAAGCCCTCACATCCTCTCTTGCCTCACCCACAGACACCTGTTCCGCAATTTCCAAATTTCCCATAGTCACGCTCATGATCTTGGCACATCGCTCCCGATGCAGTTGTAAACCGTCCCTCCGCGCCTACTACCACATTCGAATCCCCTGGCGCCTCTCCCGATTAACCAAATACTTGATCCAAAAAAAATCCAAATATCCCGCCTTGCCCTTGTCCTTGGCAGCGTTCTGCGCCTCCACGCAAAATTCATAATACTTCTCCGCCACCTCTTCTATAGCAGGAAGCGCTATCTTGTCTCGATATTGCTCCGCGCCCGCTGCGACCGTTTCGATCGCATCAATTACATCCCCTTCTCCTTCAAACATCCGGCCCGCATTCCCCACAATCTCCGGATGCCCGCCGCTGTTCCTGGCTACCGCGGGCAACCCGCAATGCATGGCCTCGATCAATGAATTGGAGCACGGGTCATTGATGCTGGCAGTGATGAATACGTCGCTTTCCCTCAATCTTTCGCCAAGAACCTCACTGCTGACAGGTTCGTGAACCTCTATGTTGCGAAAAGAAATCGGTGAGTTGCCGAAAAAACGCATGTCATACTTCGAGAAGTCAAGGCGCTCGTCGAGAAACCTGTAAATATCGAATCCTTTCCGCATATTAGGCGACCAACTTGTCGCGACTAATCTGATCTTGCCCGTCGGCCTCCGCTTGCGCGGAGCTGGATAGAACCATCGTGGGTCCGGCGCGTTGAGAATCACTGTATCAAGCCCGGTCTGCCTCAGCCCCATCTCCAAATTCCGCTCGCGGCTCCACTTCGATTGATAAATGGTCCCATCACAAAATCTGGAATTGAAGTGATACACGGCCCTGTCCACCGATGAGTCCCGCCCCCGCACAAGCTGAACAGGTCCGTCAAGCCGGTTTATCACAGTCTTCCGATATCGCTTCCGCAAAACATAACATTCCCCGAGCATGTCCCGGCAATTGGACGGATTACTGTTAAACAGGATGATATCGGCTCTCCTGGAATCCTCCTCATACACACCCTTTTCTACGAATGCTCCCTTCAACGCCTTCAGGAATTGATTCCCGCCACCCCAGGGGCCTTCCCGCATGGCGAACAGGATATGTATTGAGGGCTTTCTCATCGAACGCTAAACTCTTCTCTGACGCAATCTTGTGTCGTAGTCCTTCTTCATGATTCCCCTATAAAGGGATTCGTACTTGTCCACCATTTCCGCGACCGAAAACTTCCTCATAACATCTCTCCTGCCCTGACCTCCCATCGTGCGCCGAAGCGGCTCATCGTTAAGAAGCAGGAGCGCCCATCGGGCGAAATCCTCTACATCGTTGTATCTGGCAAAGAACCCATTGACGCCATGCTCTACAATCTCCGTCAGCCCGCCCACCCGGCTCGCGACCACCGGAACCTCACACGCCAGCGCCTCGGCAGCCATTCGACCGAATCCCTCCGAGGGCGAAGTCACAAGAACAACGCGGCTCCGGTTCAAATATGAGGAAACCCTCGAGTTTTCAACGAAACCCGTAACCTCTACTTCAACGCCTTCTCCCCGCAATCCTGAGATTCTCCCTCGTACCTCCCGCGCGTAATCGTCATCCCGGGGATATCCGCCGATTATCGCCGCCTTCAGCGGCCTCTCACGCGCCATGAGACTGCATATATCGAGAAACAATAAATGATTCTTGGCCGGATGAATGCGGCCAACGATTGCCAGGTCATACTCCTTTGTGCCGTTCACCGGCGCGAAACCCCCTGTGTCGATTCCCTGATAAATCAGGTCGCAGCCGAGCGGCAGGCATTCCTGCAACGTCCGTGATACGGCCACTCGGTTCGCCACGTGGTTCGGACCCGACACCTCGAATGAATACTCGGAATGGTACGTCTCTATACACTTCCCCAAAACGGACGAGAAGTATTCCTTATGCGCGGACGAATGATACCCGTCAAGATGTATCACATCACATGAAAGAACATCCTTAACGGAAACTGGTTTGGCAACTCCATTGATACGCGAGTATAATCGCTCATCACACAAAGTCGGGTTGCCTTGGTCCGCAAACAGATGATACTTTGCCTCATGCCCTCGCGCGGCAAACCGCTCGATGAGATCGACGAGAAACATCTGCGCGCCACCAAACGCAAGATCCACAAACGAATATCCGATGGTAAGCCGACCCGACTCCTTGGAGCGCGACTTCAGGAAGGCCCGCAACCTCGATTTCGCCAGACCCCAGCCGCTCGTTCGCACCGGAACGCGCCGCGGCAAATCCAGTTCCGCAAGATACCGGTCCGTCATCGCCTCCACGGTCAAGCATTCCTCTGCCCAGACTCGTGCGCACCTCTTGTAGTCGGCAAGATTCTCGGCAACATGCTTGATAGCCGCCAGCGCATTGGCTGCGAACGAGGGCGCCTCATAGCCCCAAGGCTCGCACTCAAAAGCTATGCCGCCTTTGCCAATCAGTTCCGACGTCCCCCCAAATCGGGGTGTCACTATCGCCACACCGCTCATCAACGCCTCGACAACCACATTGGGACACCAGTCGCCGCACACAGGATGAAACAGCACGTCGCATCCCCTCAGCGCACCGGCCCATTCCCCTTCGGAAAGCTCCCCTAGATACCGTACACGCCGGGCAACCGAAGTATCCTTCGTATACTCATCGAGCACCTCGCGGCATTCGCCATCCAAAGGGCCGGCAATGACGACCGAATGCGGCGCCTCGAGCATCCGCGAAACCTCCAAAAGAGTCGCCAGACGATACCGATACCTCAGGTTGCCACCCGAAGCAATGACCAACTCCTTGTTCTCTCTGTCCGAAGGATGAAACTCCCGGCAAGAGACCCCGTTATGAATGATCGCATACTCCCTCTCCCTCTTGTACAGCACGCGATCAAGCTGCGCTTTTGCCCATCTGGACTGATAAATCACTCGCGGCGATATCCGAAGCGCCTGACGAATGCACTCGTTCTGACGATGATGCTCCTCCGTCATCTCCTTCCCCATCGCCTCGAACCATTCCGGAATGCAACAACCGGCAACCCTGTAAGCGAACGGAATTCCCCGCTCAAGAAACCTTTCTGCCTCCCCCGCCGCGATACTGAGGTAAGCGGCATCAAAACGCGACGCCGGATCGTGCGTCACCTCATAACCCCGCCGACGCAACTCCCTTATGAAGCGGCCCGCCCACCTCTCCGGTCCGCCCGGACCACTTCCATCACTGTTGAGAAAAATCCTCACTTCGTCGCCACCACCCGATACGACCTCGGAAATCGTGCGCTTCCCCTCGCCTCAACCTCGACTTCGGAAAACATCCCCAGGATTCGTCTCAGCCCCTGCTCGGTTATCCGCCAAAGGTCGGGAACATCGTTCGTGCTGTGTATATGAAAGTTGAACGGCGTCGTCAACAGCAACCTGCCGCCGGGTTTGAGGATCGCATGCATCTCCCTCGCCACGCACCCCGGATCGGCAACATGCTCCAGCACATCGCAACACAACAGCCAATCAAACGAATCGCACTCGAACAACTCCGTGAGCCGATGTATGTCGCCGACCACATCCACATTTGGATGCTCAAGACAATCCACAAGGAGATAATCACACTTCTTTGCGAGCGTCTGACGCGGATATGTCCATGTCCCCCCGCCAACATCCAACACCCTCCCGCCCATACGCGGACCCCACTCATCCAGGAATCGTATGATGTCCACCCGCACCCACGTCTGCCATTCTCCCCTAAAACGCATCACCGGCGGCTGCACCAGCGCGGGCCCCAACGCACCGTACAGAAAAGCGCTCATGCGGCGACGGGTCAATTCGGATAAATTCATCCGACTCCAAATACGGCGCGACACCTTCTCAAGAAAAGCGTTCTGTCCCGGGAGGCTTGGGTCCTCAACTTTCATATCAGGATTCCTCGCCCGCTCCTTTCTGCGCCACAAACAAAATCATATGGGAGCATGCCCGCAACAGGGTCCGATTGCTGTTCATACGACTCTGAATTGACGGGGAAATCACGCCCCTCTTCAAAAAGTACCTGAACACGGGAATTTCGTCCTTTAAACCCTTGATCACATCGTAGAAATAGATTGCTCGAGGAATCAGCCTCGCCTTCTTCAGGAGCAGCGACAACTCTCTGCCTTGGAAAGCGTATTGATAGAATTCTCCCGACGACGACGACGAATAGAGACCCAAGGACGCTTTCATCCTCCGCAAAGGATTGAATCGAGGAACAGATATCAGCATCGTTCCCCCCGGCTTGAGCACGCGCGCAGCCTCGGCCAGAATTTCGCTCGGGCCCTCCCGAAAGTGCTCGACCACGCCCAGCGATATGTACCCAGCAAAGTGTCCATCGGGATAGTCCAGACCGCGCACGTCACCAACGCGTACGGGACAATCCGGCAGATAGCCCTTCACCATCGCCACCGTCTTCGCGCTGAATTCGACACCTTCCACATCGTATCCCCTCGCCTTCAAGGCGACGACCATCTGTCCGATTCCACACCCGGCCTCCAATATCTTTCCTTCTTTCGGAAGGTGGCTCAGAAACGGCGCTTCGAAATACCCCAGGCCGCCTGCCTTCGCACCGTCGAGCCAGGAACGCCAATCCACGCGTGCCCAATGCTCATCCCAGTACTGCGGGTCTTCCCCCAGACCGCCATGGTAAGCCAGCCGGCCGTCCCTGCAGACTCTCGAAATCTTGATTTTCCGAGTCGGAGTTGCTTCCTGAGACATGTTCCTGTCTGTTCCCTAACTCTTCAACACCGAAATGATGATACTCTCATAATCTATGGCCGGATTGCCGCGAGGCTCGATGTTCTTTTCAAACGTGACCTTGAATCCTAATCCCTCGAGGCAGTTATATAGGATTTTTTCATTCTTGAAGCTCTGAGTATGAAGAATATGAGCGCTCTTGCCTTCTATCGGTATTACGAGAAAAAGAAAACCCCCGGGGACCAGTACCCTCTTGAATTCACTCAGCGCCTTTCTGAAGTCCAGAGAATGCTCCAGCGAATGCCGCGCGATGATTCCATTAAAATACTTCGTAGGAAACTTGATGCGATGCATGTCCTGGCAAAGCACATTTCTGCCCATGCTCCGCGCATACTCCGCGGTTTCAGGCACCAATTCAATTCCCGTACAATCACAATATGCGGACAGCTTTTCAACCACATAGCCATCCCTGGAACCAACATCTAGAATCCGGTCAGATGGCGAAAGACTTACCCTTTCTAACAAAATATCCAAATCGTCGTCCACGAACTGTCGCCCGTGGCCATATTCCTTTGGCAACGAACGCCTTGCCTGCAGCCGCCTATACTCGAGGTTCTTGTTCCATCTATCCCAAACAATACTCTTCACCCGCCTGACCGAACCTCTCAGTAAACCGCCGATCGTCCCGCCCACCGCCTCCACGTTTGGCTGGGAAGACTCTCCGGTCCTCTCCCCTTGTCCTGACTCTTTATCCGGGATCAAAGCCCAAACACTCTTGATGTCAATCCAAGGAAGCATTTCGTGATCTGGAGAACACCGCCTGCCTTTGCGTCCATACCGTTCGATGCAACCCCATTGCAACGGATCCTGGGGTTCTCGAAAACCCTTCTCGAGCGCGATTTGGTAGATGGGTGACCCGGGGTAAGGCATGTAGATTCCGATATGGCCGATCGACCTGCCTACTATCTCCTCTAGCTCAGCTTTTCTCCTTATGGTGGTCTTCACATTGTCCAAGGTTTCTACAGGCATTCCCACAATGAAAGACCAAGAAGGCTCTACGCTCTTATGCTCTTTATACAAGAAGGCCGCCTGCCGCATCTGCTCGTAAGTCTGGCCCTTCTGGATAATCCTCAAGATATCATCGTCACAGCTCTCGCCCCCGGACAACACCTTCTTGCATTTCAATTCCGCTAGTATCTTGATTCGGTTATCTTTGACAAGGGTAGGGATTCGAATCTCGGAAAAGGAGGGAAGTTGAGCATATTCCAAAATGGATACCGCCCTCTCGAAATCCACGTAGAAATTGTCATCATTGATGTGAATCCTCCCAATATTCTTCGACTTGAGCAGATCAATGCTCTCCCTGACAAGCTCCATCGGAAAGGGCCGCCACTTCCTGATGCCGAGCGATTGGACCACACAGAATTGACAGCTAAACGGGCACCCTCGCGAAGTAATTACTGACAATCCATTATCGTAAATATACCCGTCCCACTCTCGTATCTCTGAAAAATCAAGCCCGATATTCTCAGGCTCCTCTCTGGGAAAAGGGGACTTCGACCGGAACACTGCGCCGCCTTCCTTCCACCAGCAACCGGGCACATCCTCCAGACCTCTCCCGTTCACAAATGCCTCATAAAACGAACAGATCGATGAATCCGCCTCGCCCTGCAGTACGAAATCAATATAAGGCTGCCTCATGCACTGCTCAGGCAAGATGGTCGGGTGGATGCCGCCCCATAGTATCTTGACCTCCGGCATTCGTTCCTTCAAAAGAATGGAAAACTCGGCGCTGTCCTGCGCTTGTCTCCCGGTGATGACGGAAAGTCCCACGATGGCCGGCTTCAAGACCGCGATTTCATCGAGAAACCGTTTCTTATCCGCCTCGAATTTCGCTGAATATGTGTTGTGGAATATCCTATAGTCAATGTTACGCCTCTTCAGGTGGTATCCCATATGCAAAAAGGCGTATGGCAAATAGGCAGCCCAATAATTATCCAGCTTGACGAATGCAATCACGTCCTTATACCTCGTTCTGTCAGGCTTTCATGGGCTGCCCCCGTTTTTTGTACCAGCTAGAGTGAGAGGATTATCTCCTTGCTG
>CAZEBC010000170.1:0-8455 GCA_964510165.1 uncultured bacterium | reverse complement strand
TTTGCATCATGAGTTTTGACGAGGCGATAATAACAAGTCAACAGGGCGACGAGCGTCGCAAGCATTCGAGGCACTCATGCGCACGGTTTGCCTGTTCCTGCACTGTGAAACCGGATGAAGGGGAACAAGTCATCGAACGGAAGGGAGCGTTGCTTCTCAATATCTGCGCCGACGGCGTGTGCTTCGAAAGCAATTTTGAGCCGCAAGTTGGCGACTGCTTGCATATCGGAATCCGCCCGATAGTCGGTCCTGAAGTGACCGGAAAGATACGCGTGATTCACGCCCGGCCCTCCATGACCAATGGTTTCTACATCGTTGGTTCCGAGTTCGACGATCTTGGAGAACACGGGAAACAGAGCCTGATTACGCTGATGCACACCATCGGCCTCTTCGAGGACGATCTGGCGCAGGCATGAGCCATTCCGCAAAGCAAACTCATTGACACCCCTTTCCGTATCTGCTATAATTTGCGATGACAATAGGGGTTTTTCTGATTTTCAGCCCCGAAGCCGGAAACCCAAGAATAGAGGCGAATTTGCGTGGAGGGCTAGCATAACTGGTAATGCACCGGTCTTGAAAACCGGCGCCTTCGGGCTTGGGGGTTCGAGTCCCTCGCCCTCCGCCGCGCTGCCCGAAACGCTCTTTAAAACATACGGAGAGGTGGCCGAGATGGTCGAAGGCGGCACCCTGCTAAGGTGTTATAGGGCGTAAATCCCTATCGAGGGTTCGAATCCCTCCCTCTCCGCCAAAGCAAGCGCCCTTAGCTCAATTGGATAGAGCTTCTGACTACGGATCAGAAGGTTGGGGGTTCAAATCCCTCAGGGCGCGCAAGAAAGGCTCCGACATGGGCAACCGCCCGTCGGAGCCTCATTCGTTCTTGGGGGCTTGAGGAACCGCCTGCCAGTGCGCGGCTTGAGCTTCGGCGATGCGCTCCAGCCGCTCGAGGCGCGGCACCGATGTCGCAAAGAGAAACGCGCAGATTCCAAAGAATACCCACCACTCATCGAGCCGCATCGTCAAGAAAGCAATGACGAGTCCGAACAGGGCCGGCGCTTCGCAGAGCGCAAGGATAATGAAGTAGTAACGCTGATGCATGCCGATTATCTCATCAAGGCTGCGGCATTTCCTGTAAGAAAATTCATCCGACAGGAATCTGCTCTGTAACCAGAACTTTGCCGCTGCGATAACGACAGAGGCAAGCAGGAAGATGCGTCGCAGCAAGCCGATATCGAACGGGGCGTCTATCGTCCTGTCCTTCGTCACGAGGGCTATCACGAAGCCGTACATGATGACTGCGGTAACGAACGAGAAATAGATGAGCCAGTGAACTCTGACTACTTGACGAACCTTGTCCTTGTCGGCAGCGTTCAGCATAATTCGTCTTTTCCTGTTTCTCAACTTATCGGGAACAGGACGGCGTATTGCCAGGCCATGATGAACGCGTTGAACAGGGCCGTGATGAAGTAGTTGCGGCTCAGGTGATACACATAGACCGAGAATAGCTGGAAGACTACGTTGTAAACGGCCATGGGTGCGATGATAAGCATGAGGAAGTAGTCGGCGACCCCGATGCTGACTCCCACTACGAGCATGCCGAGCGCGATGAACACACCTAGCAGCGAGGCGACAAGCGCGACCACGGTGTTGCCGCGCTTGAATGAGGCTTCGAAAGCGATGAAGAAGGGCAGCAGCAAAGGAAGGATCAGCAGCGCCCAGAAGAACCGTTGGAGCGTGAGGAGTTGGCGGAACCAGACCTCGGTAGCGATTGAGCCGAATGTGAGATAGACGAACAGGAACAGGGCGAGCGCGGCGAATGCGGTCTTGCCGGGGCTGGACTTGAAATGATTGAAATCTATGTTTCCTCTACGGGCGGCGACGAGGAAGTAGATAACGCCAACGACGAAGAAGTAGGAGACAAGGTTATCGCCGACGGGCATGGGGAAGAAGGACAGCGGCGGCGCGAGCATGTTGACAAACAGTGTGACGAAGCAGACGACGACAAAGGCGACGAGGTTCAGTGCGACCTCCTTGCCGGTCCTCTGAGGGATAGCGGGCAGGTACCAGGCGATGGCGGAGCAAAGGCCGAAAAAGATGAGGAATGCCAGCAGATACATCCATCCCATCCAGGCCAGGCGCGGGTCGGCGGGTTTGATATCGCTCGGCGGCATGTTCCACGTCTGGCGCAGCCAATCCCGAATCTGCCGGTGGGCGCTCATCGAAAACAGTATTGTGATGTGGTCGGTTTTTGGGACCTCGCTAAGCCTACGGGCCGTGCCGAGGTCAAACGAACCGTAGGTCGTATCGGAGACGGGGTTGTCGGCTTCGACGCCGTCCCTGAGCATACGCCATGCGGCGTCGATGAGGTCTTGCGGGTCTTTTTGCGCGTAAATGACGAACAGGTTCTTCGGGCGGGTCACGGTCACCGGAGCGGGGACGCCGGAGATGGGCACGGTCGCATCGATGCGAGGATGGTGGAGGCCATAATTGACGACCGCGCCGCCGCCCATCGAATGGCCGACGATGGCGATGCGCTTCGTGTCGACCTGTTTGGGGCGTTGGCCGAAGGTCTGGGGCATGTCCTCGTTAAGGTTTCTCGCAAACGCGACCACATGCGCCATGTCTTCCTGAAGACGATCGTGGTCGAAATCAGTCACGTTCTGGCCATGACCGCGGAAGTCGAATGTGAGAACGGCGAATCCATCGCGGACGAGGCTGTAGGCGAGCGACTGCATGATCTCCTTATCGGCGGTGAACCCGTGCGCGACGATGACAATGGGAGGCTTTTCCGCCTTGGGCAGATATAGCTGGGCGGGAATCGAGCCTGCGATCCTGGCTTCCCTTATGTCGAAAGAGTCCTCATAGGATTCGGTTCGGACATACAAGGCGAAGAGGAGGACGAGCAGCAGGACGGTGACAAGGGAACCGATGAATTTGGTTATCGCGCGCATTGTTCGGCCTCTTTTTAAGATGAGTTGACCGGGGATTGTCCGTTACTATACCTCTGAAACGGTGGCGTGTCAAATAGGGGTTCGCTCGGCAAACAAAGGAGTCAACCACCAAGGCGTCCAATCCCGCGAAGCGCCGGACAAGGCAGCGCCACGGTTTTCTTAGATTCCCAGTTCGCGCCTGGCTTTGCGGATGGCGCGCAGGACGTTGGAGCGCGCGGTTCCGCCGGGTACGCTGCGGGCGTTGACGACGTTTGCGAGCCGGAGGGTTTGGTAAGCGTCATTATCGAACAGTTGGGAGAAACTGCGTAATTTGTCGAGAGGGACTTTTTCGAGGGGAACGGCCTGGTCGAGGCAATAGGTGACGATCTTGCCGATGATTTCATGGGCTTGTCGGAACGGCATGCCCTTCTTGACCAGGTAATCGGCGAGGTCGGTGGCGTTGAGGAATCCGGAGGCGCAGGCGGATTGCATGCGCTCTGTGTTAAGGGAGATTGTTCGCATCATGGGGGCGAACACGCGCAGGGTGTTTTTGACATTATCCACGGCGTCGAAGACGCAAGGCTTATCTTCCTGAAAATCGCGGTTATAGGTGAGGGGGAGGCCCTTCATTATTCCGAGCAGCGTCATTAGGCTGCCGTACACACGGGCGGTCTTGGCGCGGGCGAGTTCAGCGACATCGGGATTCTTCTTTTGCGGCATGATGCTGGAGCCGGTGGCGAAGGCATCGTCGAGTTCGATGAATCCGAACTCGGGCGATGACCAGATGATGAGTTCCTCGCTGAGGCGTGAGATGTGCATCATTGTTATAGAGCAGGCGGAGAGGAGCTCGATGAGATAGTCGCGGTCGGAGACGGCGTCCATGCTGTTTTCGGAGATGCGCTCGAAGCGAAGCTCTCTTGCAAGCATGGCGCGGTCAATCGGAAAACTTGTGCCCGCAAGCGCGGCAGAGCCGAGCGGCATGACGCTTGCGGCATAAAAGCATTCGATGAACCGCGATTCATCCCGCTTGAGCATTTCATAGTATGCGAGCATGTGATGGGAGAAGAGGACCGGCTGGGCGTGCTGGAGATGCGTGAAGCCGGGCATTATTACATCGAGGTTGTCTTGGGCGAGTTGAACCAAAGCCTTCCGCAGGTCCTGGATGAGCTCGACGATGGAGAATATCTCATCTCGAACGTACATGCGCATGTCGAGGGAGACCTGGTCGTTGCGGCTGCGGCCGGTGTGCAGTTTGCCGCCGATGTTGGCGCCGACTTTCTTGACGAGTGCCGCCTCGATGTTGGTATGTATGTCCTCGAGATTTGTGTCGAAGCGGAAGCGGCCCTCCGAGATTTCGGTCTCGATCTGGGACAAGGCCCGGGTAATGGCGGCGGCCTCGCGGCTCTTAACGATGCCGCATTGGGCGAGCATGCGGGCATAGGCGATGCTTCCCTCGATGTCGTAGGGATAGAGGCGCCAATCGAACGAGATGGATTCGGTGTAGATGAGGGCGAGTGCGTCGTGTTCTTTCTTGAAACGACCTCCCCACTGTTTTTTTGTCGATGGAGACTGTTGTGGAGGAGACGCTTTTCGGCCCTTCTTCGTCATTGGGTGCCCCTTTCCTGGCTTATTTGTTGAGCAATGCCCTGATGCGGAGCCTAAGCGCGTTGAGGCGGATGAAGCCTTCGGCGTCGGCCTGGTTGTACACGGTGTCGCGCTCAAAAGTAGCGAAGTCGGGATGATACAGGGAAGCAGGCGACTTTCGGCCGACGACGCTGCAATTGCCCTTGTAGAGTTTGAGGCGGACCGTTCCGGTCACGTTCAGTTGTGTTTCGTCGATGAGCTTGCGCACAAGCTCGGTTTCGGGCGCGTACCAGAAGCCGTAGTACACGAGTTCGGCGTAACGGGGCACGAGCGAGTCGCGGAGGTGCATGACCTCGCGGTCGAGAGTGATTGATTCGAGCGCGCGATGAGCCATGTGAAGCACGGTGCCGCCGGGCGTTTCGTAGACGCCGCGTGATTTCATGCCGACGAAGCGGTTCTCGACCATGTCAACCCGGCCGACGCCGTTCATGCCGGCTATGGCGTTGAGCCGGCTCAGGAGGGCGACCGGGCCGAGGCGCTCGCCGTCGATGGCGACTGGGACTCCGCGTTCGAAATCGACCTCGATATAGGCGGGTTTGTCGGGTGCGCGTTCGGGGGAGACCGTGAGGGTGAACATGTTCTCGGGCGGCTCGCGCCAGGGGTCCTCGAGGATTCCGCCCTCATAGCTGATGTGGAAGAGGTTGCGGTCGCTGCTATACGGCTTTTCCTGGGTGACGGTAATGGGAATCCGGCAGTCACGCGCGTAGGCGACGAGGTCGGCGCGCGATTTGAAGGTCCACTCGCGCCAAGGCGCGATGACGGTTATCTGCGGCTCGAGTGCGAAATAGGTGAGCTCAAAACGGACCTGGTCGTTGCCCTTGCCGGTTGCGCCGTGGGCGACGGCATCGGCGCCCTCGCGTCGCGCGATCTCTATTTGTTTTTTTGCGATGAGCGGGCGTGCGATCGAGGTTCCGAGCAGATAGGTTCCCTCGTAGGCGAGGTTGGCCTTCAAAGCGGGGAAAACGAAGTCGCGAACAAACTCCTCCTTCAGGTCTTCGATGTAGAGTTTCGAGGCGCCCGTCTTGCGCGCCTTTTCCTCGAGCGGGTCGAGCTCTTCACCCTGTCCGAGGTCGGCGGTGTACGCTATGACCTCGGCGCTGTAGTTATCAAGCAACCATCTGAGGATGACGGACGTATCGAGTCCGCCGGAATATGCGAGGACTATTTTCCTGACGTTCTTTTTCATGGTTTGATACCTGCGGTTCCGAGCGGCATCACGGGCGCACGGCGTGCGCCCCTACGCTCCCTCACCCAACCCTCTCCCGGAGGGAGAGGGCGAGGAGGAGGTTCGCCCCTACATAGCCGTGGTTAAGGGCGAGTGCCCATTAACAGCGTGAGAATGGCCTTTTGCACGTGAAGCCGGTTTTCGGCCTGGTCGAGCACTATTGACTGCGGTCCGTCGAGGACCTCGTCGGTAATTTCCTCTCCTCGATGCGCAGGCAGACAGTGCATGACGAGGGCGCCGGGCTTGGCGAGCGCGAGCGCCGCCGCATTGAGCTGATAGGGCGCGAACACACCACGCCGCTGCTCGGCCTCGTTTTCCTGTCCCATGCTTGTCCAGACATCGGTATAGACAATGTCGGCGTCATCGAGCGCTTCAGCGATATTATGAGTGACCTCAATGTTTGAGGTTGCCTCGGAACGCGCTTCGGCTACGATTTCGGCAAGGGGCTCGTAACCGGCCGGACACGCGATAGAGAAGTGGATGCCGAGTCGCGCGGCGGCGTATAGCCAGGAATGGGCGACGTTGTTGCCGTCGCCGAGAAACGTCACTTTGACTCCGGCCAGGGAGCCCAGCTTCTCGATCGCAGTGAAGCAGTCGCTCAAGACCTGACACGGGTGGAGCCTGTCGGTGAGGCCGTTAATGACCGGGATGGACGCTTCTTGCGCAAGCGCAAGCACGGTCTCATGGGAGAAGGTTCGCGCCATGATTCCATTGACGAAGCGCTCCAGGTTTCTCGCGACATCGGCTGCGCTCTCGCGAACGCCCAGGCTGATATCGTTGGGTCCCAGAAAGATGGCGTGTCCGCCAAGCTGAGTCATTCCCGCTTCAAAGGTCACGCGCGTTCGCAAGCTCGGTTTTTCGAAGATCATCGCGAGCGTCTTGTGCGCCAGAGGAGTGAAGGGCGAGCCAGCTCGGTGCTTTCTCTTCAGGTCGTCGGCGAGCGTGAGGATTTGGTGGATTTCCTGACTGGTCAGGTCGAAGATGGAGATGAGGTCCTTATGCTTGAGCGCTTTCATGTTTGAATACCTCCAGCGCCGATTCGATGATCGAAAGCGCTTCCTGCACTTCCTCCTGCGTGGCGATAAGCGGGGGTAGCACGCGGAGCACCTTTTCGCCTGCCGTGCCGACGATAAGGCCTTTCTTGAGGCACTCATCAACGAGCTTTTTCGCGGGGGCGTCGAGCTCGACGCCGATCAGCAGTCCGAGACCCCGGACCTCCTTGATGAAGTCATGTTTTTCAGCGAGTCTTGTGAGTCGGGCGAAAAGCAGTTCCGACAACGAGCGGACGTTATCGAAAAAGCCGTCGGCGGTCATAATGTCGAGTGTGGCGTTGGCGGCCGCCGAGGCGAGCGGATTGCCGCCGAACGTGGATGCGTGGTCGCCGGGCTCGAGCACGTCGCAGACCTTTGGTCCGGCAAGCATGGCGCCAATCGGGAAGCCTGCGCCGAGCGACTTTGCGAGTGTTATGATATCGGGTTTGAGGTCATAGTGTTCGTATGCGAAAAGGCGGCCGGTGCGGCCCATCCCGGTCTGCACCTCGTCCAGGATGAGGAGCAGGCCGCGTTCATCGCACAGATTTCTCAGGTCTCTCACAAACTCTGGGTCGGCAACGTGTACGCCTCCCTCTGCCTGGACGAGCTCGAGCAGAAAGGCGCAGGTTTCAGAGTCAATCGTTTCCTTGACCGAGCGCAGGTCATTAAGGGAAGCATATCGGAAGCCCTCGATCAGCGGATGGAAATTCTTCTGGAATTTTTCCTGGCCGGTTGCGGTTATCGTGGCGAGGGTGCGCCCATGAAAGGAGTTCCTGAACGTGACAATGCGCGCGCCCTTGCCGTTTGTGTTCCCCCATTTTCGGGCCAACTTGATAGCGGCCTCGTTCGCCTCGGCACCGCTGTTGCAGAAGAAGCATTTGGAGGCGAAGGAATTCTCGACAAGCCGTTTCGCGAGGAGGACTTGGGGCTCGTTATAGTACAGGTTCGAGACGTGGATGAGGGTTTCGGCCTGGGTCTTGATGGCGTCGACGACAGCCGGATGGCAATGCCCAAGGCCATTGACCGCAAGGCCTGAAAGGAAATCGAGATACAGCTTGCCGTCGGCGTCTTGCACACGGGAACCTTCGCCCCTGACAAGGACAAGGGTCCGCTGTTTTCCATAGGTATCTATTACGTATCTGTGATTCAGTTCGATAATCTGTCGTGAGTTCATGGGCTGGTGCTCGCGGTCCGAATCAGTCTTCTTTCGCGGTGTCAGTCTTCTTTTCCTCCTTTTTTGATTCCGTCTTGGCGGGTTCGGATGCGGGCCTGCTTGTGCTTTCATTGGATTTTCTCTTATAGTCGGTTTCATAAAAGCCTGAGCCTTTGAAGATTATGCCCGCGCCGGCTCCTATCCTTTTTCTGGTGTTGCCGCCGCATTCGGGGCATTTGACACGGGGCCTGGCGTTCATATTATGGAACACGTCACACACATGTCCACAGGTCTTGCATTCATACTCATACGTCGGCATTTTTCAACAGCCTCCAATCGTAAAAGGGTGCTCATTAACATGATAAGCAAAACTTCATTATATAGCAAAAGTTGGTGATTTTCAACCTTGACGAAAGGGAGCAGCGATGAAGAATCTCCGGGTTTCTCGGGACAGGTTTTTGATGTGGATTTCATA
>CAZEBC010000169.1:0-8459 GCA_964510165.1 uncultured bacterium | reverse complement strand
AATCGACCGTCCTCTGGCGCGTAATTCGTCGATCTCTTTCGCCCTGACCGCGCGATAATAGAACCAACTCAGGATAATGGTCGTTGAAAGTACCGCGAGCGCTATCAGGGAGATGTACTTAATCTGAAGTGACAGGCGCGGCTTGACCATTGTTTCTCTCACTCGGCCCGTCATTCAAAGACCTGAGATGCTTCCTTGATCATTGACTGCGGAATCTTCAGCCCTATGTGGTTGGCGACCCGTAAATTCAGAGCCATCTCAACCTCGCGCGGAACGGCTACAGCGATATCGCCCGGCTTGGACCCCTCAAGTATCTTCCCGGCGATCTCCGCAGCCTGACGACCGTTCTCGCGATAGTCAGCCGTCAGGGCAAGTAAGGCCCCTGCTCGGACAAAACCGTTATGCGGCCCCATAAAGGGAATACCCTTGCGTACGACCTGCTCTATGATGTACCGGGTTGATTGACGATTGAACACTTTACCGTCGGCGACCGACCACAAAGCGTCGATTTTCTGCTTCTCCAGTCTTTGCAGAGCTTCGGGTACGTCTCCCTCTGAGTTCACCTCTTCTGCCACGAGCTCGATCTCCATGGATTTCATCACTCGCTTCGCCTCCTGGACGACCGGAAGCGTCTCATCGGGATTGTACAAGACCCCCACTCGCTTCAAATCGGGCATGACTCGCTTCAACGTCTTGATCTGCCGATTGACCGGCACGTCCATCGCTGCGCCGGTCACATTCTTGCCCGGCTTATCCATGCATTCCACAAAAGTGCTCGCCACCGGATACAGCACCATGGAAAATACGATGGGCGTCTTCTGGAAATTCTCCGATATCACGCTGGTTGCACGCGAGCCAACGGTGAGAATCAGATCGGGCTTGAAATCCTGTATTGACTTGACGACATCCTTAGTGTTGTCCGCTTTTCCCCCAATATTGTGTGTGACGGTCTCGCAGGTAATATTCTGTTTCGAAAAAGCCTCGAAAAAGCCTTCAAGCGCAACATTATATTCCGGCAGGTCCCAACTCTTGACCACCGCTATCTTGCATGTGGGTACCGATGCCGTCGCCGATGCTCCAACGGCGCACATCGCGCTCACTAGGATGAGTATGCTGACCACTCTTCGAGACATGTCTGATGCAAGTCCTAAAATCTTGCCAGAACCTGGAACAGGACCTGACGCTGGAACTTTTCTCCGGTCGGAAATTCCCGATGCGTATCGTCAAATGCGTTTTGAACGATCAGAGACGTCGCGATGTCCCTGCCGGGGAACTTGTAGCCGAGGCGCACGTCAACGCGGGCATAATCATCCAGTTCGACCTGTGTCGGTCGAAACGGCACGGGCCGGGAGTCCGGATCGAAGAACCCGAACGTCACGTCGTCCACAAAATTCAGATCAATTGAACCATTCAGTCCGTTCTTGAGTTCGCCGTAGACCCCGGCGCTTATCTTGTGTCTTGGCGACGAGTCTATCAGCTCGCCTTCTTCGTTCAATTGGAACTGCACGCCGTCGCTCTTCGCCTTGAGCTCCTGGAAAGAGTAATTGGCGTATCCTTGGACGCGGTCAGAGAAGTGGTATTCCAGACTGACCTCGCCGCCGTAAGCAAGTGCCCTGCCCTCGTTGGCGAAATCGAAGATGATTGGCGGGGGCGGCGGGGGAATGGGGTTGAAGTCGGGCTGACGGAACTCGATGATCTCATCAACCACATTGTAGAACGTGTCAACCTTGAATTGGAGACGGTTCTCCATGAATTTGGTCTGGTACCCGAGCTCAAACGATGTCATCTCCTCCGCGTCCACATCGCGGTTCCCCGTAGCGATTACCGCACCGTCTATGTTCAAATCGAGAAACGATTCAACGAATGAAGGATTGCGGAACGCCCGCGCAACCGACGCTCGAAAAATGTGGCTTTCCCATGGTTCATACACCGCGCTCAAGCGCGGGGAGAGATGGGTGCCGGTCAACGGATGCGAGTCAAAACGCACTCCGGCAGTGATCGTCATGTTCTCCAGCATCTTGTACTGGTCCTGCACGAACAGGGAGAGCAGGTCCTCCTGTTCATCGTTCCCGATGATTTCATGAGAGGTGACCCGATTATGCCTATAGTTGAAACCCCATGTGATGATATGGTTATCAATCGGCTCAAACGTATGCTGCATCTCATAATCAAACACATTGTTGACTATTGAACGGTCATTGTCATCGCCTTCAGCCACCACATCGATATCGAGCAAGTTGTAAAAAGCTTGGAACTTCCAGCTTTCATAGTCGTAATTGACCTTGGCATATCCCAAGGTGCCCTCACGGTCAAAGCGTGAGACTCGCGTCAACGTATTGCCGTCGCCTTCGTTGACTCCTGCTGAGAAGTAAACTCTTTGGTCTGGATCGAATTCGTACTGCACAAGACCATTACCCTTGAACATCTCGTGGTCGTTTTCATCGCGGTCATCGAAGGAGTTGGCTTCCTGCCAGCTTGCGACGGCTTTATAACTCCACTTGTCGAGCACGTCGGCATTCATGAAGGTCCACATATACGTGTCGAACTCGCCCAGCGTCGCGGAGAGAGTCGTTCCCTTGGCTTGCTCCGGAGTCTTGGTTATTATGTTGATGACGCCCGAAAACGCGTTGGCCCCGTACAAAGCCGACCCCGGCCCGCGGATGATCTCAATGCGCTCGATCTCCTCCATAACAATGGGCAAGTCGTCCCATACGACGACTCCAAAAAAGTCGACATACGCCGAGCGCCCGTCAATGAGGAGCAGTATGTCATTGTTGTTTGATTCATTGAATCCACGGGCCGAGATTTGGGCGTCCGAGGGCGTTACCCTTAAAACGTCCAGTCCGGCCACCCTCCTCAGAAGGTCAGGTATGTTCGTCGCGCTGGAGCGGCGAATATCTTCCGCCGTGATAACGCTTATGGATGACGGCGATTCAGTGATCGGCTGCTCGCGCTTCGTAGCGCTTACAACTATCGGTACCTCCTCAAAGAATAACAACTCCCGCTTGGGATACTCCTCCTCAATAGCCTCGGTCTGCTCGGAGGTCTCCTTGTCTTGTGCTTCCTGCGCATAGGCGTTTGCATCGCAAACACCCGCTAGACACGCCGCGAAAAGATAGATTATGACGCATGGAACGGCCGCTGCTCTCACCCTCAAGTCCTCCTTCGCGATTTCGGTTGCTCTCCCGCCGAATCGTTCTGCTCACGATCGAATCTTCATTTGCTTATGTGCCAAGACCTTACAGATTCTACAACAGGCTGACACGCTTGTCAATTCACGGCACTGACGCCTGCGTCGGCGACAGTTATCACTACAGAGGAAAGCGCCCCGCCACTAACATCTCTTGCTCATAAACGATAGGAATCGCCAGTAGTGGCGGCGTTCAATTCGGTTCGGAAAGAAGGACGACGACTACACCCATCGGGCAGAAGCGGAGGGGGCGGTCACTCCGACTTGGACAATGCAATCGTGAACTTCTGCTTGGTGTAAATCTGAAGCAACTCTACCGTCTTAGCATCGGGATTGACGTCGACGACCTTGACGTTTCTGAACGTTTCGCCTTCTTTCACATACTGCGGCTGGTTGCTGTTGGGGAGCTGGATTATGGCGTAATGAGCCTTCCCCAGCTTTGTGATGCCTCGAAGCTTGAGGTCGGGGGTCTCAACGTAAAGCGTCAGTTGCTCAAGCAATCGGAGCGCGGTCGAATTGGTAGGGTCTATCTTGAGGGCAAGCTGCACTTTCTCGGCGGCTTCGTAGTATCGTCTGCTGACCAGAAGTTCGCTTGCTTTCGCAAGCAGTTCGCTGTTCGTGCGCATCAGCAGGTTCATTGCCCCCGGCTCGGATGGGTTTATCCTGATTACCTCCTGCGCCTTCGTTATGAGCGGCAGATATTCCTTCTTTGTGTAGTGAACCTGTGCTTCTCGCAAGAGGCGGTCTGCGACACGCAAGGAAAGCGCCTTCGCTTCGGCATGCTCAGGCCGGTATGAAAGCGCCAGCCTTATATCGGACAGGGCCGACTCGATTTCGCCCATGTCAAATTCTTTTGCCGAACGGCGATAGGCCGCCTCGGCGGCAAGGTCCATGAGCTCTTGCGCACGCTGGTCCCTGGGGTCCAATTGCGCAACCGCTTTCGCGGAATCCAGCGCGGCCTTGAAATCGCCCGCAAGAAAATGCGAGTGCCCCTCTTCAAGCATCTCGGCTTTCTCTTTTTGCAGCTTCACGGCATATATGAGTCGGTCGAGCGGGTTGCCAGGTCCAGGCGACAAGACGGTGCGAAAGTTGATCCTATGAAGCTGATAGTGGGATACATAGTAAGCGGCCACCGCTATCAACAAGCACCACACCAGTCCTCTTATTATGAGGGGCTTGAGCCGAGCAGTTGAGAGGCTGGGCACGGCCGCCCTGAGCTTTTCCCCAAGGCCGGGGGAGCCGCCCTCATCCTTTTTCTCTTCCGCGGGCTTAACGTCGAGTTCGGCGATGCGCCTTTTTTGGTCCGGGGTCAGTACCATGACTACCGATAGAATAGCAAATATTGCGTCAAATATCAAATAAATTTTTCTTGTAAAGCATTCAAAAGCGAGAATTGGCTGGAGTAAATGGGCCGTTCAAGTGTATAATCGTTGCAATTATTGGCGGATTCTGAAGACCAAGGAGGTCCTGGAATGGGACGCAGCCCCACCGAAACGTTCGCCTATGCCGGCGAGAAACTCAGAGCTTTCGCCTTTCCATTAGGCGGTATTGGCACTGGCCACCTCACCATCTGCGGTGACGGCGGATTGAGACAATGGCAGATATTCAACAACATCAACCACAATGCGCACCTGCCTGATTCATTCTTCGCGCTGCGTATACAGGTATCCGGCAAGAAACCGATTGCGAGGCTCCTTCAGTCCAGAGTAGAACCAGATGAGGTATTTGAGGCGGCGCCATCCGTCTCCGATCACGTGCTCCCGCATGCCTCCCGACTATTGACGGAGGCCTTGCCCGGTGTCGAACGCATTTCAATCACCGCACGCTATCCCGTGGTCGATATCGATTACGGACTCAGTGATTGCCCTGCAAAGGTATCCCTTCGAGCCTATTCTCCGTTCGTTCCGCTTGACGCCGATGATTCGGGCATCCCTGCAATCGTCTTCCATTTCGACGTGCTGAACCCCACAGATCACCGCATGGCTGCATCGGTTCTGATGAGTCAGCAGAATGCCGTCGGATGGGATGAGTCTTCGGACATTTGCGGGGTGAGACACCCCTCTTTCGGGGGAAACAGGAATCGGCTGATCAGCCAATCGGGCTTTACCGCGGTTGAGATGACAAATACGTCCTTGCTGACCGATCATCCCAGGTTTGGGCAGATGCTCATCGCGGCGCTCGACCAATCGGCGACCGTCCTCACCCGCTGGACAGACCTCAAGCTGCTGTGGGCAGACTTCGAAGATGACGGCCTCCTGACTCCTTCAGTAACCGAGCGCCCAAGCCGTGTCGGGCGGACAATCAACGCCGCCATAACCTGTCCTCTCGATATTGAGCCGGGACAACGGAAGAGGGCGACATTTCTCCTTGCGTGGTTCTTCCCCAACAGATATGTCGACTGGGAACAGCCGACGCTCCAGAGCGAGGAAGACCTGCGAAGGAGCAGGCTCTGGATTGGCAATTTCTATGCATCCCGCTTCGGCTCGGCCCTCGACGTGGCGAAGTACACAAGCTTCCATATACGTCGGTTTGACGATATCGCCGACAGGTTCATGAAGGCAATGTACGACACTTCACTCCCGGCGCCGCTGGTTGATGCGGCCTCCTCACAAATCTCGGTCGTTCGTTCGCCCACATGTTTCCGGTCGCACGATGGACGGTTCTACGGATTTGAGGGATGTCACGGGGCGAGTACTGAATATCAGGGGACGGTCGGCGGATGCTGCCCGCTGAACTGCACCCACGTTTGGAATTACGCGATGACCGTGTCGCGATTGTTTCCCCACCTTGAACGCTCGATGCGCGAAACCGAATGGCTCCACCAGCAGCATGAGACCGGCTATCTGCCCCATCGAGTCGTCGTGCCGCTTTCGCTGAACCGGCCTTGGGGCAAGTGGATCGGGGGCCCGCCGTATCCCGCCCTCGACGGCCTCCTTGGCGCCGTCTTGAAAAGCTACCGCGAGTTCCGTGCCTGCGGAGACAAGGCGTGGCTCACCTCAATATGGCCCCACGTCCGTCTCGCGATCGAGCACGTTGTCGAGCGGTACGACCGCGGTGACGGCATCATCCATGGCCCTCAGCCATGCACATATGACGTCGAAATCCAAGGCCCCAACAGCTTCATAGAGTCCCTCTATCTCGCCGCGCTCAGGGCAGGGGAAGAGATGGCCAAAGCAGTGGGCGATACCTCCGCCTCACGACGATACCGGAATATCTTTCGCTCCGCCCGAGAAAACGCCGACCGCCTGCTCTGGAACGGGGATTATTACATTCACCGTTACGACCCAGAAACCGAGGCGGCGCAGGCCTACGGACAGGGCTGCCTTTCCGATCAGTTGTTCGGGCAATGGTGGGCGCATTCTCTTGGACTCGGCTACATCCTCCCGAGGTCACACGTCCGCCGAACGCTTGCCTCAATCGCCAAACACAATTTTCGTGACGATTTCAAGTCTCATCAGCAGTTCCCGCGACGATACCTGCGCGAAGATGAGGCCGGTCTCCTGAACTGCACCTGGCCCAAAGGCGAACGCCCCGAAACCCCGCTTCTCTATTCCGATGAGGTTTGGACGGGCATCGAATATGAAGTTGCCGCTCTCCTGCTGTTCGAGGAAATGCTTGAGGATGCACTGAAGATCACCGAGACGGCGCGCAGTCGTCATGATGGACGATTGCGCAGCCCCTGGAACGAGGTTGAGTGCGGCGACCATTACGTCAGGGCAATGAGCAGTTGGGTGCTACTGGAAGCTGCGTGTGGATATGTGTATGATGCGTCCAAGGCGCTCATCGGATTCCGCCCGCGATTTTCCCCGCAGGATTTCAAGTGCTTCTTTGCCGCCTCAACCGGATGGGGACGTTATTCTCAACGCATTACGAGAGGAAAGATGACGGCCAGGCTTTCTGTATATCATGGTGCTGTGACGCTCCGCGAAGTGCGGCTTTCAAAAGAGCACGCGAAGCATGTGAGTGCGCGAGTGGAGCGTGAGCCGCTTGCCCTCTCCTCACAGACCGTGCGTGGCTGCGTGAAGGTTAAGTTCAAGCGCGCGCTTCAGTTAAGGGAAGGACAGTCCCTTGAGGTCCGTATCATTTGACATACTTGAGAAATATCCCGAGAAGCTCAATCGAAACGTAAGGTCTCTCGGATGGGTCAGCTTCCTGACAGACATCCACAGTGAGGCCATACTCCCCCTCCTGCCCTTGTTTATTACGCAGGTCCTCGGGCTTAATAGCACCTTCCTCGGCGTGATTGAAGGAATCGCCGATAGCGCCGCCAGCCTGCTCAAGGTGGCCTCGGGCTGGTATTCCGACAAGGCAAAAAAGAGAAAGGCCCCTACCGTCGCCGGGTATACCCTCTCGGCGCTTGCCAAACCGATGCTGGCCTTTAGCGCGACGGGCTTCCATGTCCTCGCGATCCGGTTCCTCGACAGGGTCGGAAAGGGCGTCCGCACCGCCCCTCGCGATGCCCTGATAGCGGAATCCGTGCAGATGCACTCGCTTGGGCGCGCCTTCGGTTTCCATCGCATGATGGACACGCTGGGCGCGGTCGCGGGAACGCTGCTGGCCTACATCCTTATGAACTCGCTCGGCGGGAGCGAAGGACAACGCATACGGGTCGTCTTTCTGATTGCGTCCGTTTTCGGGGTGGCGGCGGTTATCACCCTTCTCACTCTTGTGCGAGAACCTGAGGCAACGCAAGCGGACGCCGTGTTGGCATGCGACGGCTCGGGAGGAGGCCGCAAACGCCTCGCGGCATTCGTGGGCATCAACTCGCTCTTTTACCTCGGCATGTTCAGCTATGCTTTTTTTCTTCTTCGGGCACAGAATCTCGGGCTGACCGCTGCCAACATTCCTCTTATCTACCTTTTCTACAACGTCATCTACGCCGGCGCTGCTCTTCCCGTTGGGCAATGCTCCGACTCGCTCGGACGAAAGCCCGTCATCATGCTTGCGTACCTCTCTTACGCGGTCCTTTGCCTCGGCTTCGCCCTTGCCTCGAAAGCCTGGCATGCCTGGGCCTTGTTCGGGCTTTACGGCATTCACTCAGCCACAGTAAACCCCGCATCAAGAGCGCTGGTGGCCCAGTTGTCAGAGGCCCGCTCGCGGGGGACTGCCATGGGCGTGTATCACACGTCAGTCGGCCTAGCCCTTTTCCCGGCAAGTGTCGTCGCCGGTATACTGTGGGACTCGTACGGCGCGTTCGCCCCGTTTCTGGCGGGGGCATGCATAGCCTGCATTGCATCCGCTCTAATGCTTACCGTTCCCCTTGACGGCA
>CAZEBC010000168.1:0-8532 GCA_964510165.1 uncultured bacterium | reverse complement strand
GAGTTCGGTCAAAAAGGCCATTCGGGCAACACGCCCTTTAATCTTGAATCTTGCATATGTTCTGGAGATCAAGCCTCTAATCTTGAACGCGTTGGTTTACAAGAACTTACGAATGGGGAGGGTCTTAAAGATTCAAGATTAAAGATTTGACCCCAGATGTTGGAGGCTATCTCATCTCGGCGGAGATGGCGAGTATGAGCTTGTCTTCCTGGTAGTGGTAGCCGCCGATGATAATGGTGCCTCCTTCCATGATGCGGAAGTCGGTGTCGAGGACTTCGCGGGCGCCGCCGCGCGACTGTTTTTCCTTTATCCTGACCCGCAGCTTGATGCGGTTGTTCTCGTAGCCCTTCGCGTATATCTGCATTTCGCGGAGGCCCGGGAGCGCTATCTTCTCATCGCTTCCAATGGCGATATCTTTGGGAACCTTGGAGACGAGCCGGTACGTGGAGTATTTGAATGCGCCCTGAAACTCGCGCACGATGTGACGGATTTCGGGGTCAACACCGGGCATGTCATTTGACGCCTTTATGAGATAGACGATTGTGTGGACACGGCCGCCGGGAACGGGCTCGTCGGAGAACGCGGCGGAGTCGATCAACAGGAGGAACGACAGGCTGGCTGCGAAAACAAGGGATGCTTTCCACCTCTGAGCGTGTATCATGTGGTCAGGTCCTTTTCGGTCTCTTCGGAAGATCCGTTCATCACCCAGATGATTTTCATGCCGTTGTTGCCCGTTTCGTACACCATGACAGAATAATTCGCCGCTTCCACTTTGTCAATTATACAATCATTTGCAGCAACTGTCGAAACCCGATCGCCCGGCAGGTAGGCGATGGCCAGAACAATGAAAATCGCCACGGCCGTCACCGCCGCCCACGCGGGCTTCGGAATCGCGAAGATTCTGCCGAGCTTTTCGATGAGCGGTTCGGCGAGGTCGACCTGGGAAGCCTCGGACGACTCCATCGCGCGCTCCACACCGGCCCACACGGGTGACATGTCATCCGACTCGGCAAATCCGCGGTAGTAATTCTTGAGCAGAATCCCGGCTCGGCTCAGCTTTTCGAGCTCACCGGCGCAGCCGGGGCATCGCCGCAGGTGTTCGCTGACGGCGCGATGCTTCCTCTTGCCGAGCTCGTTGTCATAGAACCTGTCGAGCAAATTCCTGACTTTCTCACACTTCATAACCATTTCACACACTCCCCGGTTCGAATTTCATTGGAGGTGGGGACCAAGCATCTCCTGTAATTTCTTGCGCCCATAATGCAGGCGCGACATGACCGTTCCCTCCGAGCATCCCATGACCCTGGCGATTTCCTTGTAGGAGAGGCCCTCGATCTCGCGCAACACAATCGCCGTCCGCTGGTCGGGCGGCAACTGTTCAATGGCTCTCTCGATCAACTCGCCCGTCTCCTTCTGCATGAGGCGTTCCGCCGGGCTTTCGGATGCCGGCGCCACGGGAAACTCGCCCTTTTCCTCGTCCGGCTCGATCTCCTCGCGAAACTCGACTTCCTCGCGGCGTCCGTGTTTGCGTCCCAGGTCGATGGCGGAGTTCACGGTTATCCTGTATAGCCAAGTGTAAAAACTCGATTCACCTTTAAATCTATTCAGAGAACGATATACCTTCACGAACGCATCCTGCACGGCGTCGAGCGCATCCTCGCGGTTTCCGAGCAGCCCGTAAGCCACCGCGTACATTCGTCGCTGGTATTTTTCGACCAACGCCTGGAATGCCGCTCGATCACCTTGTCTTACCTGTTTAACGAGTTCCTCATCTGAGGTCATTCGCTTTATTTACTCCAAGAATATAGACGCCTCAATCGCGTCGATATTCAATAAAAGAGGCGAGAAAATGCATGCCCTTGGCTCTAAATGTCTGTAATGCGTCAAGTTATGCGGAAACAGGCGCACGCGTCCGGCCACCCGATGAAAAGCCGGACGGTCTTCAGTTGCCCGGCGGGAAATATTTCAGCGCCGAGGCGACTTCATCCGGCACTTGGGCGCGGCCATCCCTGTCGAAGACGATGAGTTGTCGGCTGAGCAGCGAATCGAGCACCTTTGGCGTAGCGCCGAAGCTCGTAAAGGAGTGTTTTTCGAAAAATCTGGGGTCTTGCGAGAGTTTCAGCAGGACGGCGTACTCGATATCGCTGAGGGCGGATAGTTTCTGGGGGAGGTCGCTGCCCTGGAAGTTGAAATTCAGTTGTTCGTTCAGCCTGCCCAGGGTCTGCTCGAGCGCCTTGATCTTGTTCTCGGTTTCGGTGATGCTCTCGGCGATCCTATCCACGTTCTTTGCGCCTGGCGACGGATGGGACTTGCCCGGGCGGCGCTCCCTGAGCCGGACCATCTCAGACTCGTGCGCGAGAAAATCCTTCAAATTGTAAATGAGTTCGACTATCTTCTGATGAAGTTCCGTGGTGGTGGCGGTTATCTCGCGGCTGAGTCGGGCGGTGTCGAGATAGTAACGATGGGATTGCCACAGGGTGAATCCGGAGATGGCGAGAATGCAGACGCTGAGAAGGAACGTTGTGACAAGCAAGGGCGTGGCCGCCATGGTGGTCGTATCGGCGGGTTGGGCGACCGCCACAGTGGACCGAAGGACAATAAAGATCGCGGTCGCACTCGCCGCAGTCAACCTTCTCAAAACTTCGCCACCGCGCCCCGTCTCGCGCATCGCTCGTCGCTCCTGAAGTCAAGCGTGTCCCGCGGGTTTCGCATAATTATACAATCTGTCGCGATGGCTGTCAAACGCTCTCACCCTGCCCTCTCCCGGTGGAGGGTCGGGAGCCGACTGGTTCAGTCCGCTCAACCAGCGCTACGCCCTCTCCCGGTAGGAGAGGGTTGGGGTGAGGGAGAAAAACGAGAAAGAAATTCCATAATTCTTCAGCCAGCGTGATTAGTAGAGGATTGAAACCGCCTGATAACGGCGGGCTTACAGCATTTGTTCCTTGACGACGCGGACGACTCCGCCGGCGCGGAAGTCCTCGATCTTGCAGTAAGACGACCCCATGGCCCTGGCGATTCTCTGGGCCATGGAAGGTGAGGTGGTCGCGTTTCGGAAGACGGAGAATCGTCGTTCCTCAGTGTCGATGACGAGGGTCTTGATCCTCTTGTCATCCTTGATCATTGTGGCCACCTCGAACAGTTCGTCGAGCAGGGCCGAGTAGCCCGGGCCTTCATAAGACTTGTCGCGCCTGATGCCGACATTGGCCTCGCCGTCCGAGATGAGCACCATCATGGGTGTGGTCTGGCTGTCGCGGCGCATGTGGTTGGCGAGGAGTTCATAAGCCTTGAGCAGGCCATGCGCAAGGGGAGTCTTCCCGCCCGCCGGCAGATTCTCCAGCAGCCTTTTCGCAAGGTCAACGCTGTTTGTGGGCGGGAGCATCACATCAGCGGAGTCGCCCTTGAAGGTGACGAGCGCAACCTTGTCGCGCCGCTGGTAGGCGTCGAGGAGCAGGCTTATGGCGGCGGCCTTGGTTTCCGTCATCAGGCGCGTGCCCATGGACCCGCTCGCGTCAACGACGAAGAGAAGCAGGCAACCGGCCTTCATCTGGCGCACTTTTTCGCGGATGTCGGATTCTTCGATGGCGATGGCCACGTCGCGCTTGGGCCGCCGTTTCTGGTGGGGGGCGGCGGCGCGGATGGTCGCGTCGAGCGCAAGGTCGGCGTTGCGCCGCTGGAGGGTGCTTCGGACGTAGCGGCCCGTTTTCCGAAGTGTATTCGTCGGCATGCGTCGCCCGCTCTTCTTGCGGGGGGTTCGGTCTCTGTCGAGCAGGAGGGGCGGCACGCGGAACGTCTCGCCGACCCCGAACAATCGGTCCTTTGATGCTTTCCCGTGGAGGTCGGTGTCGCTGCCGGGCAGGGCGCTGTCTGTGCCTGGCTCAAGCATTCCGGCTCCGTCGGGCGCGCGTCCGGCATCCTCGGCTTCCGCAGCGCATGGCCCGCCCGCCGCAGCGCCGTCTTCACACGAATCGCCGTCAAGCGTCTGTTCGGCGTCGCCGTCGGTCGGGTGGCCGTCGTCGTCTTCGGAGCGTTCCGGCTTCTGGCCTCGCTTGTCCTCGCGCGCCAGTTCCTCGGCGAGCATGCGCTCAAAATCCTCGAGCGTTTTCTTTGGTATGTCGGCTCTGCGGGAGCGATGCGGCAGGACTAGCGCGGCGGCCTGGCTGAGGTCCTCAAGTGTCGGCGCAAGGCGGAAATTATAGGCGGCGAGCGTTCGGGCGGTCTTCTCGATGAAGATGTCTGCCCGATGCCCGTCCACCTGGTTCAACAGACAAATCTGCGTGATGAAGGCGCGAGTCCTGTCGGGGATTGCCACGAGATGGAGCAGTTCGCGCGCGCGTCGAATCCTGTTCCTCATTCGTTCCTGCTCGGGCGCCCATTTCTCGCGGAACGCGGCGGGATCGGCGTCGAATTCCTCCCGGCGCTTGACAACCTCAATGCGCGAAGCGATGTCGGCGATACCCTCGATGCTGACGCACAGGCCAAACCGGTCGAGAAGCTGCGGCCTGAGTTCGCCCTCCTCGGGGTTCATCGTGCCCACGAGCGCGAACACGGCCGGATGCGCGAACGAGATGCCCTCGCGCTCGATGATGTTGATCCCCGTGACCGATGTGTCCAGCAGCAAATTCACGATGTGGTCGTCAAGCAGGTTGACTTCGTCAACGTAGAGGATGTTTCGATTTGCCGCCGCCAGGATTCCGGTCTCGATCTTCTTCTCACCCGCGCGCAGCGCGTGTTCGAAGTCAATGCTCCCGACCACACGGTCCTCGGTCGCGCCGACGGGCAGATTGATGACCTGCGCCTTCCGAAGTTCGGCGGGCAGCTTCGCGGATTTCGCGCGCTGGCGGCAGTTGAGGCACATCTTGTCAACGTCAACGGGATGACAACCGAACGGGCAGTCCGCCACCGCCTCCACCTCGGGCAGCAATTCGGCCAGCGCCCGCACTGCGGTGGACTTGGCGGTGCCTTTGTGGCCGCGCACGAGCACGCCCGAGAGCGTGGGATTGATGGCGTTCAGGATAAGAGCAAGCAGAAGCTGGTCCTGCCCGACTATCGCCGTGAAGGGGAAGATCGGCCTCTCGAGAGTCTGCCACCGGGCCGCGTCGCGGGTCTTCATCTGGTCACCGAAGAGTCATGCTTGAGCATGGCGGATATGCGTTCGCGGTCGAGCGCGACGTCTTCGAACGGCCTCCGCCTGACCCGGTGCTGAAGCGCCATGTCGGCGGACTCCTCGAGGTCTTCGTAAGTGACGGCCGTTCGCTGATGGAAGGCCGCATTGGTCTTTGCGGTCTTCATCATGATGATGTCGGCGCGGTGCCCGTCCACGCCTATCTCGATGGATATCTGCGCGATCTTGTTGAGAATTTCCTCCGAAATCTGGACCTTCGGCAGCAGTTCGCGCGCACGCACGATTCTCTCGCGCAATTCGGCCTCCGCTTTTTGCCATTGCGCGATGAAGTCATCGGGATTCTCCTCGAAGCTGACCCAACGCTTGACAACTTCGACGCGCTGCTCCGGCTCGGAGATGCCCTCGATGTTGACGCACAGGCCGAACCGGTCAAGAAGCTGCGGCCTGAGCTCGCCCTCCTCCGGATTCATGGTGCCCACGAGGATGAACTCGGCGGGATGCGTGTAGGATACGCCTTCGCGCTCGATCGAGTTGACGCCCATCGCGGCGGAATCGAGGAGCACGTCCACGATATGGTCATCGAGCAGGTTGACTTCGTCTACGTATAAAATAGCGCGATTGGCGTCCGCCAGCACGCCAGGCTCAAAGCGCTTCTCGCCCTTCTTGATGGCGTGTTCCAGGTCGAGCGTGCCGACGACGCGGTCTTCGGTCGCGTTGACCGGCAGATTGATGACGCGGGTCTGCCGCTCGATGACATCGAGCTTGTCCTTGCGCCCGATTTTCTCGCGGCAATTGACGCACATCTTGTGGATGTCTTCGGGATCGCAATGAAACGGGCAATCCTTGACCGCCTTGAGGTTTGGCAGCAGGACCGCGAGCGCCCGGACGGCGGTGGACTTGGCCGTTCCCTTTTCGCCCCGTATCAGGACGCCGGAAAGCTTGGGATTGATGGCGTTCAGGATGAGCGCCAACTTCATCTTTTCCTGTCCGACAATGGCGGTAAACGGGAGGTAGAGCTTCGAATCTTTCATAGAGGACACATCCCCATCGAGGTTCTCATTCAATACGTTGCCCATGGCTCGCGCCGTTTGTTTGACAGGCGGGAGTTGCGAGGGCAGGCACGAAAATCTATCTTAATTCTACCGTTTCGAAGCACAAATTGCAAGGATTTGCGGGAGCTTGCCGCTGCTGTAGGGGCAGGTTCTTCTAGCTCTTTTCCTCGGATGCAATGGCTCTCTCAAGCTCAACGACGAGCGATGGGATATCTTGGATAACCGCATTCCAAACGATGTCCAGGTTGATGTCATAGTACATGTGGATAAGGCGATTCCTCATGGCGATAATGCTTGTCCAAAAGATTCGCGGGTATCTGGCTCAGCAATCTCTTGTCACCTTCGAGGCCGCTTCTCCGATGATTTCAATCGACTTCACGAGGGAACGCCTCAAGGAAAGGTCCGCGTCGAGGTCTTCTCTCGACCTGTCACGCGCCAGGAAGACTGCGTCTTTGCCGGCATCAAGCATGTGGCGCAGACGTACCAGATCATTCTTTGGCATATTGAACCTCTGCCGAGTCAAGCACCTCCTGACGGAAGTATTTGCGGAGGTCTTCCGGCGTCCTCAGATCGACTTTGCGCCCCAAAATCTCGCTCAATTCGATCTCCATGCCAGCGAACCGGATGAGGCCGGGCGTTTGATCGGGTTCAAACTCAACCAGGATGTCAATGTCACTGTCGGGCCGGAAATCCTCGCCAAGCACTGAACCAAAGAGCGAAAGCTTGCGAATATGGTGTTTCCTGCAAAAGCCTACGATCTGTTCCTTTGGCATTGCGAAATGGGACTTAGTCGTTATGTTTCACCTCGCTGCCAACTCTACAAACCAAGCTTATTATAGCCCCGCCATGAAAGGTGGGTCAAGCAAGGGACATGGCGTGAGGAAAAGGATTCTCCCCTCGGCTAATTGCGAGAATTCAAATGAAGAAGGTCTCTGAAAGCATGAATTACTTATACGGACAACTTGCTCTATGCGGCGTCGTCGGCGCTGATAGTAATGTCAAGAGCCGGTTGCATTTGTGCGGACGCCTGATATATACTGACGGTGAAAGACGACGCTTAACCGGCAGCCTGATATAACTGGACAATGAAGAAGACTAGGATTTACGCGGACACTTCGGTAATTGGAGGCTGTTGCGACCCTGAATTCCAACGCTGGTCGAACGGGCTTCTGAAGGATTTTCAACTTAAAGTCTTCTCATTGTCCCTTTCCGTACTTACGGATGCAGAAATAGAAGATTCGCCTGACGAAGTCAAGAGTGTCTATGCCGAGTTCAGAGCGCATGCGGACGAGATTATGGATCTCACTCCCGAAGCAATAGAGTTGGCCGAGGCATATCTTAATCACAATATTCTGCCGATGAACTTTCGTGACGACGCCCGGCATATAGCATTGGCCACAGTTGCCGGCGTGGACTTAATCGTAAGCTGGAATTTCAAACATATCGTTCATTTTGAAAGGATTCAAAAGTTCAATGCCGTGAATTTGGAGATGGGGTACAAGCCAGTATCGATTCATTCACCAAGGGAGGTGACGACTTATGGCCGTGAAGACAGTTGAGATGGTGCGGAAGATCAGAGACAAACGCTACGAGGAAACAAAGGACCTCCCAGTGGAAGAGCAAATCAAGGCGGTCAAAAGGAAATCAGAGAAATTACGCGAAGAACTCAAGTCACTTCATCGCCCGGCTTCTTCTGCGACAGAGAGATAACGCGTGGCAGGCTTCCGCACTGTGACAGCTCATTCCGGGTCAAGTCTAAGGACACAGACGGGCCGACAGTTTCTGCCGCAAAAGGGAGTGAGTATGATGCTAAAGACCGACATCGAGGAGATCCGATCCGGAATCAAAGCAGGCCGCTTCACAAATGAGGCCGCAGTGCGACAGGGAGTGGTCCTTCGCGTATTGCAGCCTTTGTCGTGGTGGTTGCGCCTGAGTATTCCGTCGAAGGCAGTCGAGTCGATTTTGCGCTTTGCCACCCTCCGAGAAAGCCTGTCGTATTTGTTGAGGTTAAGCAGGTCGGCCGGAGCGATGGCGAAATCTCTGCAATCTCTGGGGTCAAGTCTTGAATTATAAGGTAGGATTTGTTATAATCGCGCATTATGGCGAGACAGCTTCGTATCGAGTTTGCCTGTGAAGCCCGACCTTATAACTCAAGACTTGACCCCAGAGAAAGGCTTAACAGGTCCCGCACCCCTCTGGTTTCCTTCGGATAGATGTATCCCTCCGGCAGAACCCCCAATCTCAGCATCTCCGCCAGCCAGAAGGCGTCGTGCCGGTCGTCTGCATACTTTGGGCCTTTGTACCTCTGAATCTCCGCCGGGTTGGCAAGATGCGTCTTGCGGGAAATGAAGGGGTCAG
>CAZEBC010000167.1:0-8622 GCA_964510165.1 uncultured bacterium | reverse complement strand
GCAGGCTCCTAGGCCGACTGTTTGCCCGCCTGACCAACTATGCTATCCGTCGCTCTTCGGGCGGAGCGCACGACGGTCTCGATAGTGCAGTGGCCGTAATAGTCGCCTACGAAATGAATGCCCTTATAGCGAGCCAATCCCTGCAGCAGTTTCCTCAGTTTGGGATATATGCCCACCTGATAGCGACTCATGCCCGTGTGATGCCTGACGATTTCAGTCGCCTCGACCATCCGGCTGAACTCCGGCATGACGCGGGCCATTTCCCTCTTGGCGAGTTCGATGAGCACGTCGTCAGGCTCATCGACGAGTTGCTCGCCCGCTTCGCCCGCGAACCAGACTTGCAGGATGGACTTGCCGGACGGAACCATCTGCTCGCATTTAAAGGCCGCGTCTGAGGTGAATGACGCCTTGAAGCCCTCCGTTCGCGAGAATACATATGCCCACTGGTTCTCCGACAGGCGCCGGTTCATGAAGAATACTACGAGCGGAATTTGAGAGTATGTGAAATCATTGATGGTCCTGAGTTCCTCGGAGGAGAGCCCGGGCAACAGGCCGGCCAGTTGCTTAAGCGGAGTGGCGCACACGACATGGCTCGCTCGTATCGTTTTGGTCTCGCGCCCGATAGTCACACGCAGGCCGGTAACGCGGTTCGCCTCCATCAATACCTGCTGTACCTCGGCGCTGCGGCGCACGGGCAGCCGGGCCGCGAGCGTCTCGGGCAGCGTGAACATGCCCGTCGGGAGACACGTGTCGGATGAACTGAGGAACTGCTTGCATATCCGAAGGAAATGAGCGAGGCTCTCGCCCTCGGGGTCGGACAGGTTGAACGCCGTGATCAGAGGCCGCACGAGAAATTCCAGCACCTCGGAATCGCAGGTCCGAAGCACATGCTCGGCAAGATCAGTCTCCTCATACTTCTCAAGCGGGGTGTTGGAATACGGATCGAGTTTCCCGAAATTGCGAAGCGCGGTGAGAATGAGCTTGCCGAACTTGAGGTTGGAGCTGAGCGGAATCATCCTGTAGCGTATAGTATTGTGCTTGACGAGATGGCCGACGCCGTTGCGCATCAGATTGACCGGCGGGCGGATGGGCAGGAGCTTGTCCTTAAGCCCGACGTCGTCCAGCAGCTTCAGGGTTTCCACGTAGTTGGTGTGAAAGTACTGAGCGCCCACATCGGCGCGCGAGCCGTCCCGTTCGAGAAGCTGGATTCTCCCGCCGGGCACGGCAGCGCGTTCGAACAGTTCAACCTCGCGGCCTGCCTTCCGCAAGAAATGGCCCGCGGCAAGGCCGCCGATGCCGGCGCCAATGATAAAAATTTTTTCGGTTTCCATTTGTGTTTTCTCCTCGGCAGCGTCGGAAGGCAAATCGTGCTTGGAACTTATTGGTTCTCGGGGTGTCAGATTCGCTTGAAACGTAGGGGCACGGCGCGCCGTGCCCCTACAAGTTACTTTGTATCCATCTACACCTTGCTGCCCACGGCGTCCAGTGTCGCCTTGGCGAAGCTAGTCAGGGCCGGATGGGTCAGCAGTTTCTTCATTGACTTGCCATTTTGCAGTTGGTCGGCATAATGCTCGAGCACGACGGCGAGATTCTTCTTCGCCGTCTGAACCGAGAAATCGATCTCGTTCTCGGGATTCTCGCCGGCTTCGACTGCTTTTGACAGAAGCCCGACAACGCCGTCCTTGAGTTCGGTCAGGAATTCGCCGGTGTCGAGGCTTGGTTTGCGCAGCCGCTCAGCCAGTGAGAGCAGCAGCGATGACGCGTCGTTTCGAAGTTCCTTGACGGTGTCGCGCAGTTTGGCGTCCGGGTAGTCGAGCACTTGCGCGACCGCGTGCGCAACTCCGAGCAACGACTGTTCGGCGGCCTGGAATTTCATGTCGCGGACGTATTCTGGATTCTCGTTAAGGTATTCCTTCTTGTAGGGCAGACTGCCGTCATCCTTGATGTCCTTGCCGAAGAAATAGTAGCGCTTCGCGGGCGGAATCTTGATGCGACGGTTGGCCGGATCGATGTGTTCCTTGAGCGAAGCCCATACGGCCTTGAGGTCGGTGTATTTGCCTTGCACCTTCATGAAAGTGGACGGCTCGCCGAAGTGGTGTTTCCAGCGCTGCTCGAGTTCCTTCACCATCTTTCTGACGCGGCCATTGGGCGCGAACCGCTCCATGGCGGGTATCATCACGTACCCCTCGAAGGCCTGCAGGCGGTGGCCCTCCGCGATCTGCTGGAACCGCTCGTCCTTGTATTCCCTGAAGCGCTCGTATCCATTGAAGTGCAGCTTGAGCATCCGCAATATGCTCGGGCCCCACGTGTGGAACAGCCGCTCGTCGCCCTTGCGGATGAACTCCATGATTTCATGCTCGTACAGGTGCTTGTGGATCATGCCGCCGCCGTAGAAGCTGACATCCTCCCATTTGAACGGCTTGATGCGGCCTTCTTCCTTGAGACGGTTATAGAGCGGCGTGCCGGGGTACGGCGTGACGCGTGTGAGCTGCGCCGTCGGAGGTTCGCAGGAGAGGAAATATTGAAAATCCTCTTCCATCGTTTCGCGCGTATGGAAATCGAAGCCACACATCCAGCCGACGGTCGTGCCGATGCCGCGCGCATATAGCGCATGGAAGATTTCTCTCGCGTCACCCTTGCGCTTGTTGTAGCCGTGGTCGGGCGCAAACTTGGATTCAAGGCCGATAAAGATGTGGCGCACGTTGTCGTGCGCGAGTTCGTCGAGGTCCGGGTACGTTGAGAGCGTGTTGATGCTCGTGAGGATCGTAATCGAGAATTGCGAGAAGTCAAGCTCCGAGTCCTCGCGCATGAGGCGGCCGACCTCATTGATGAAGTTCCGGTCCTGGTCTTCTTCATAAATGATGTAATGGGTGCCAGGCTTGTGTTTCTGCCACATCTTTATTTCGTTCTTGACCTGCTCCGCCGTGACCAGCAGATGACGCTTGCCGCCGAAGTGAGTGGTGGTGGTGCAGAAATCGCAGCCGTTGGCGCAGCCGACGGCGGCTATCAGCGCGGTCGTTTCGCCCTCGGGCCATTTGTTGAGCCACGGCACCGTGCCGAAGGCGCATCTTGGGAGAAAATGCTGTCGCACGGGAGCGTTGACGTCGTCGCCCAGGAATTGGCGGAACCATCGCACGCCGTCGCCGAGCACGATGTGGTCCGTGAGTTTCCTCCATTCCTCCTCCGGATAATACGCGCCGACGCTCTGCGCGACAAATCCGCCGAGAATGATCTCGCTCTTGGGCGAGTGCTTTCGGACCATCCGGCACATTTCCATGACGGACTCGAGATTGGGCGTGAGCGCCGAGATGCCGACGTAGTCGTAGCCCTTCTTGATCTCGTCGATCCAGTTCTCCATCGTGGGATGATCGAGCACCGTGGCGGGCGCTGAGATGTTTTGCGCGATGATGAAGGGACCGGCGAGGTGCATGTGGCCTTCGTGAGTGAAGATTCCTTGGCCTTTCATGAATCGTTGCCGCATGATATCGGTCGGCGTGTCGTGCCAGGGTTGGATGGGATATGGAGTGACAGGAGTAGCCAAAAGAACGCGTTTCATGGTAGGACGCCCCCCTTTGAAGAATGCCCGAATTGCTCGTGCGTGGTGCTTAGATCATAGCCCATATCTTACAAGGCGGCCAGTGACTGAGTCAAGTCAAATTTATGAATCAGGTTCAGCAGTAAGCCCGCTTAGCCATCTAGAGGCACGGCGCGCCGTGCCCCTACATGCGCTGAACCTAGTAGTCAGCGCGCAACGTAGCGCAGACTTCCGGCCTGCCGACCTGAAATTCCGGCTCGCATCATGCAGGCAGGATGCCTGCGCTACAAACCCAGAATTCTGGCGGCGCTGCCGCCCAGGATCATCTGCCTGTCGTGCTCCGTAAAGTCTTTGAAACCCATCATTTGCATCGGAGTAGGCATCGAGAGTTCCTTGATGCCGTCGGCCCATTCCTTGAGGGAAAGGACGGGCGTGAAGAGCGGCCAATCGGTCCCGAAGAGCACCTTTCGCATGTCACCGGTGGCCATCTTGATCTTGATCAGCGCCTGACAGAGCACAAACGGGGCGAACTTGAACGAGGGTTCCCATGCGGAGATATCCACGTAGACATTCGGGTTCTTGATGACCATGGTGATGGCCTCGTCAACCCATGGGTCCCCCAAGTGCGCCATTATGATGTTTATTTCGGGGAAGTCCACGGCCACCTTGTCGACATGAACGGGTTGATTGTACTTGAGGTAGGTTCCGGGCGGGCCCATGCCGGTGTGGACGAGTATGGGCAGTTTGAGTTCGGCGACTTTCTCATACAGCGGATAATATCTTTCGTCATCGGGATAGAATCCGGTGAGTGTCCACAGCTTGAGTCCTCGCAGCCCCAGGTCGTAACAGCGCTGGAGTTCGACGATGCCTTCTTTCCCGCGTCTCGGGTCGATGCCCGCGAATCCGACGATTCGATCCGGGTGTCTGCGGACTATGTCGGCAACATAATCGTTATAGTCGCGGAGCGTGATGGACGGGGTGAACGCGATGCTGGCGTCCAGCGCGAGCAGAACGGTCTTGTCAATACCAGCCTCATCCATTTCGCGGAGGAGCCGGTCAATGGCGCCGTCGGTGATTTGCGCGGGGTCTTTGGGCCCGAACCGCTCGATGACGGCGTCAAGGATTTTCTTCAGTTCAGGCGACATCAGTTTTTCTTCCCAGATGTGAGAGTGCGCGTCAATGATCATGGTCCCTCCTATGCTCTAACCCACAACTTCCCGAAATATTCTCAGGAAGTTGCCACCCGCCAGTTTTTCAAGCTTCGCTTCCCGATATCCGCGCCTGGCGAGTCCGGCCAGCAGGTTTGGAAAGAGCGTGTAGTCTTCAAATTTCTGTATGCGTTGGACAAAGCTGGCGCGGTGCTCGGGCTGGAACCCGAGGATGCCGAGCAGTTCGTCGATTCTTGCGGCGAGATTGGCTGGAAGCGAGAACCCGAAGAAATCGGTTCCCAACCCGACTGAGTCCATGCCGACAAGGTCAACGACATAGTCCACGTGATCCAGGAAATCGTCGATTGTCGTTTTTTCGCGCGCGGTGATAAATCCGGGGACGGCGAGTATTCCGACGTAGCCACCCCGCTCGGCGACCGCCTTCAGCAGGTCGTCGTCCTTGCCGCGGTCGTGCGCGTAAAGTCTTCTGGCGAACGTGTGCGTGAAGGCGACCGGCTTTGTGGAATGCAGGATCGCGTCCATTGAAGTCTTCGGTCCGCAATGCGAGAGGTCAATGAGTGTGCCGAGGGTATTCAGTCGTTCGACCACGCGCCTGCCGAACTCGGTAAGCCCCGTGTCGGTGGCCTCGGTACAACCGCAGCCGATGGCGTTCCTCATGTTGTAGGTGAGCTGCATGATACGCACGCCCATCCGATAGAACCGGTCGAGTAGATCGATATCGGCGCCGATATGGTCGAGGTTCTGGAAGTTGAGGATGATGGCCCGCTTATTTTCTCGATACGCCCGCTCAATGTCCGCCGCCCTGAGCGCCTTTACAAAAAAGCCGGGCCTGTTGTCGAGCATGTGGGTCATCGAGGCAAGGTTGTCGTAGGCCGCCTCGAGCGAATAGGGTTGTTCGTGGATGGCGCCGACCGTCCAGCTCACGCATGTCACTCCGCTTCGGACCCAGGCTTCGGCATACCGCTGAAAATAGTGCTCGTCCGAAGCGATTCTTGTCGCGGCGCGGGACATGAGTTGCTGCGCGATCTTGAAGGGACTCTCGCCGGACGCGAGCATCCGGTCGCTCAGGCCCACAAGCTCCTCGTCCCACACGAGCGGCCCATGACTGAGCGTGTCAACAATCAGCATCGGGTGTCTCTGCTTCTTTACTTAACCTGGTAAGGATAATAGGCGCGGGCGATGTCGAACTGGCCGAGCTGCGTGCCGCCGAGCCAGAGCTGGATTTCCTTGACGTCGCGCCAATATTTCTCGACGTGGTAGTCGCGGATGTAGCCGTACGAGCCCATGAGTTCCATGGCTTTGTTGGTGACCCAAATGGCCATTTCGGTCGCGTAGTTCTTGCTGATGCTGGCGTGGCCCAGCATCTCGTCAGAGTGCGCCGGCGGGAACTGCTCGGAATGACTGAGCATGTAGGCCACCTGCAGGTAATGTGCGCGGGCGGTCTCGATGCCCGTCGCCATGTCGGCGAGCATGCCGGCGGCGATGGAATGGTCGCGAATGGGCTTGCCGCCCGCGACGCGCTCGCCCGTGTACTTGAGGACTTCTTCGAATGCGCCCCGCGCACATCCGACGGCGGAGGCCGCGCTGGCGACGCGCCCGACGGTCAGATTGGTCTTGAGGAGTTCGGCGTCCCTTCCGGGACCGGCGGCGCGGTAAGAACGCGGCACACGCACATCGTCGAAATAGATGTCGGCATTGCGGTCGGCCTGCATGCCGGCCTTCACCTCGAACTTGCCGAAGCTGAGGCCCTTGACGCCGCTGGGCACGTAGATGAGCGCGATGCCTTCCTCTCCCTTTCCCACGTCGGTCTGACAGACCACGCAGTAGAGCGAGGAGACGCCCGCGCTGCTTGGGAAACGCTTGGCGCCGTTGATGACCCACTCGTCGCCGTCGGCGACGGCGCGCGTCTTTATGGTGCGGCCGTGCTGGAGCGGCAGGTTCTCGATGTCGCAGCCGCCAGCAGGCTCGGTCATGGCGAAGCAGGCGAGGGTGGGCCGCTTCTTGGCGACGAGCGACTCGAACAGCTTAAGCACTTCCTTGTTGCCGGAGACAGCGGCGGGCGCAAGCGCCCACCCGTTGACGGCGGCGACGATTGCCAGACCGGCGTCACCCCTCGACATCTCCTCGAGCACAACGCAGGAGGTGACCAGCGAGGTGGCCGGTCCGCTCTGTTCGCCCGACTCGTCGCGCGCGCGGACGGCGAACATGCCGAGGTCGGAGAGCTTGCCGAGGATTTCATTGATGATCACATGGTCCTTGTCGTCATCGAGTTTGTCACGAACAGGCATGATCTCGTTGTCGACGAAGGAGCGGATCATCTGCACGATCATCCGGTCTTGTTCGGAAACTATCAGTGGGAAGTAGTTCATGCGTTTTCTCCTTTTCCCCCAATCCTCTCCAAAAACTGTTTGCGTTCGACAAGCCGCTTCATGACGGCTGCGGCGCGTTTGAAGCTGGGATACGGGAACACGCCGTTGGTTTCCAGGAATTCGAGCGATTCGCCTCGCTCTTCTTTAGAGAGGAACGCGCCTTCCGAGACAACGAGTATCGGTTTGCCGTGCGTGTTGAGGCACTCGACGATGGTGCGCGCAACGTTCATATCCTCATCTACGGCGCGCTCGCACATATCCTTGAGGGCCGTGTTTTCGTAATAAGGGGTTCCCCTTAGCGCCTTTACTCGATGGGAGGCAAAGCCCATCCCCAGCATTAGGATGCAGTCAACTTCCCCGGCGCTCGCCAGAATTTCAAGACAGCCCTTGATGCTGCTTCTGGAAAGGCCGGCCACGAGATCGACCGGGTTGCCGCGGTTCCACCACGGGGGAAGAACGGAGTCAAGCTTCTTCACCGTGTCTTCCTTGAGGCGTACGACATCGAGTCCGATGGAGTGGCACACGTCGGAGCAGAGCACCCCGAGGCCTCCGCCGGTCGTGAGGATGCAGACACGGTCGCCGAGCGGAAGCGGCTGGCGCTGAAGCGCGAGCCCGACGTCGAACAATTCGTCCATGTCGTTGACGAGGATGATTCCCGCCTGTCTACACATGGCCGAGAACACATCATCGGAGCCGGCCAGCGAGCCGGTATGCGAAAAGGCGGCGGCGCTGCCGGCGGGAGTGCGGCCGCCCTTGATCATCACGATCGGTTTTTTGGGCGTGACTCTTCGGGCGGTCTCCATCAGTCTTCTCCCGTCTCGCGAGCCTTCGACATACGAGAGGATGACCTGCGTATTTTCGTCCTCAAGGAAATACTGGAGATAATCCTCGGTGTGTAGGTCGGCCTCGTTGCCGCTGCTGACGTACTTGCCGAACCCGCAATTGCGCATGAGCGACGTCCGCATCATGATGCCGCCGACGTTGCCGCTTTGCGAGACCATGCTGAGCGTGCTCGGTCTTGGGAAATATGGAGGCATGAGCGCATAGAGGCTCGCCGGGTTCGAGCACATCACGCCGTTGCAATTGGGCCCGACAACGCGGAGTCCGGCCTTCCTCGCTTCCTCGACGACCTGGAGTTCCATCTTCTTCTGGTCCGGACCGAGTTCCCCGAAGCCGGCAGTAATGACGAGCGCGATTTTCGACTTGCCGGCGCATTCACGAATGACAGGCGCGACGCGCGGCGGCGGCACGACGACAACCGTCAGGTCGACCGGCTCGGGAAGCGCCCGCATCGAGGGATACACTTTGAGGCCGAGGATTTCCTTCTCTTTCGGATTGACGGGATATATCTTCCCCTTGAAGCGGCCGAGCAGCAGATTCAGCAGGATGAGAAAGCCCCATTTGCCGGGGGTGTTCGAGGCGCCGACGAACGCGACGGATTTCGGAACGAATAGATGGGTAAGGGTTTCTTTGATTTGGGAATCGCTGTGTGACATTGCTCCTCGGTCCGATACTTTGCCGATGAATGGGACCCGTTGGGATGGGGGCG
>CAZEBC010000166.1:0-8682 GCA_964510165.1 uncultured bacterium | reverse complement strand
GAGTCAGCGGATACAGCCGTTCGCCCGCTCCCCCTGCCAGCACAACCGCCAACACGTCCTTCATCTTCATGACACACCTCGGTTGCTACTTTATGACGCACTTGTCCTTTTCAATCCGCGATTGGAAGCACGTTTGTCGGGCACACTTGTAAGGGCGCGATTCATCGCGCCCCAAGCCTCGCGCCAGGGTTACTCCTGCAAGCAGCCACGGACCCCAACCTTCCGACCGTCCCCCGCCCTGTCAACCTCGAACTTTGAACCTTGAACTCTTTACAGGTACAGGTAGAACAGCCGGTCAAATCCGTGCTGCCTGAGGTACCGGGGCGCCGTCCCCCACAACGCCTCGTTCCGGTAATCGGGGTGGGAGCAGACGCACTGAAGACAGTGCGGGCACACCTTGGACGGCCGCTCCACGCACGTGCCGCAGCCGCACCACATCGCGCCAAGCAGGTCGTACTCCTTGCCACAGTGCCAGCACTTCACCATATGCGCCGTCTTTGGCTCAGCCTGGCTCATAAACTCCCCCCCATACCGAAACCTGAAACCCCTTGCAAGATGTAAGGTTCTTGGTTTCATACCACAACTATTCATCCGTCTCACGCAAACGGCAAGAGCACCACCCGATTTTTGCGACACTTTTTCTCTTTTTCTTTGACCTGCCCTTCGCTCTTCGTGCTTCATCCTTCGCTCTTCGTCCTTCGCAGTTTCCCCGTTTGCTTTCCATCCAATCTTTTTATAAAATACCGCCGAACCCCATTCCCATCACACGGAGGAACCGCGATGAGCAAGGTGTTGACCGAACGACTCGACAGGACGTTCATCATAACCATCAACCGGCCCGAGGTGCGTAACTGCGTGGACGGCGAAACCGCCTCCCTCCTCGAAAACGCCTGGAAGACGTTCCGCGACGACGATAACCTCTACGTCGCCATACTCACCGGCGCGGGCGACAAGGCGTTCTGCGCGGGCGCCGACCTCAGAAACCTCCATACCCTCGGCCCGGGCATCGGCCCGCATGTGGACCGCCACACGCGGCGCCGCTTCATCACCCACGGACCCGGTTACATGGGCTACACGCGACAGGTGGACATCTACAAGCCCATCCTCGCCGCCGTCAACGGCTACGCGCTCGCCGGCGGACTCGAGCTTGCGTGCCTGGCCGACATCCGCATCGTCGAGGAACACGCCGAGATGGGCGTTGCCTGCCGACGGTGGAATGTCCCGCTCCTCGACGGCGGCACACAGCGCCTCCCCCGCATCATCGGCATGGGCTGGGCGATGGAGATGATCATCACCGGCAAATTCGTCAAGGCGAGCGAGGCCTACCGCATCGGGCTGGCCAATGAGGTCGTCCCCAAAGGCCAGTCGCTCAACCGCGCCAAAGAGCTGGCCGCGCAGCTTTGCCGGTTGCCGCAGGGCGCGATGCGCACCGACAAACAGGCCGCCCTCATGGGATACGGCCGACCGCTCGAGGAAGGGCTCCGCATCGAGGCCGAGGTCGGCCAGACCGTGCTCGACAGCTTCGACATCCAGGAAGGCGCGCAGGCGTTCATCGAAAAACGCAAACCGGCCTTCAAGCAGGACGGCTGAACCCTTCACCTTGTTCTCTTGGGTTGTAGCGCAGGCCTCTCCCGTCTGGACGGGACAACTCCGTTGCCCTCTCCCAGTGGGAGAGGGTTGGGATGAGGGGAGAAAATTTTGCGTAGAACTTGACAATCGGGAAAGATGTGATATAATCTGAGATTAAAAGAAAGTTAATTAGAGCGAATGGGCATATCTGCAAACCCCGGTTGCCCGCACGGAACCAACACCCAAGGAGAGGATCGGTGGGAATCCAAAGCATCGCGATTTTTCTTCTGGTTGCCTTCCTCCTGTTTTCCGCCCCGCCTAACTCGAATGCCCACGCCGAAGAAGCCCCCGACCTGGAGATGCACGTCGGCATCGAGGGCCGTTTCAGCGACACAGGCTGGACGCCGGTCAGAGTGCGCCTCGAAGGAGATGAACAACCGATTGGGCTTGTGAAGGCCGAAATACTGCGCCACTTCCACTTAACCTCGGCGCTGAGCGTCATGCCCGCGGCCCGAATTCCTTGCCTCCAAGACAGTTACCTCTCCATCCCTTCCCACATCCCTGCCCCAGTGCCATACTTGATGTAAGGAATGAACTGTAGCGCAGGCGTCCTGCCTGCAAACGTTATAAGACAGGAGGACCCAACCGTTGGGACTCAGGATTACTCCGATAATGCCATTTGCGACCGAACCGGCGCCGCTAATCGAACCGGCGCGGCCACCGCGGACGCCCGAAACCGTCGCGCCCGGCCGCGAGGTCGGTTTGGTCTCCCCCAATAATGCCGTGCCCGAAACGACCGTGCGCATCAACTCGCTCAGCGAAACCGCCAACACCACCACGCGCGCCCTGCTCATCGTAGATACCGCCGAGCAAGGGCTTGCCGAGATCAACGCGCTCCTGCTTGAGTTGCGCGAGCTTCTCCTCGATGCCCTCAATCGCGGCGAGGCCGACCCGCTCGGCGCGCAGGGCAGCATCAACCGGACGGCACTCAGGATAGACTTCATCGTCGAGACCACCCGGTTCGCGGGCATCTCGCTGCTTGACGGGGGACTCGCCGACGAGCCGTTCGCCATAGACAACGAACTGCTTGGGCTGACCGTTCCCAGCCTCCGCGCCAACCGGCTGGGGACGGGAATCCTCAACTCAACCGGATTCACCGACCTCGCGCGCATCAACCTGCTCGCGCTGCCAAATGAGGACGACCAGTTCCTCCTGGACGATTCGCTCCTCATCGCCGACCCGTTCCGGCTTTTTGATCCGCTCCGGTTCTCCAACGCCATCATCGTGGTCAACGTGGCGATTGATGACGTCGGCCGCGTCCAGTCCGACCTGCGCGCGTTTCGCGAGCAGGTCATCGAGGCCGCCTCGCGCGCGCTCGACCTGCACGAAGAGATTCGCAGCGAACCGGCCGACCTGGCCGTCTCGCGAATCCGCGACCGCGCCGCCGAGGCCACCCGCGCAATTGCCAACGGCCGCACCGGCATCGCCCTCGACCTCACCGCCTGAGGCGCAAGGGATCCGCCCACCGCTTGGGTGACGATTAGTCGTTCTCACCGGGTCCTTCGTACGGTGGAATCGGCATCAGAACAGTCGGTGGCCCGAGGATTATGTCGCAATGATTGCCTATGGGAATGTCCGCGGGACTCGCGACTCTGAATCGCTTCAAAGCGGCGGGATCAAGCTCAATGCCGAGTCCCGGCCGATTGCCGAGGTCGAGTAGGCCGTCTTTCACGGTCAGGGGATGACCGAGAAGCTCCTCAATGAAACGGTTCCCTGTTTGATCGATTTCCACCGTGATACCGTTCTCTTGAGAAGCGACGACGTGCGCGTTCGAGATGACTGCGACGGGGTCACACCAGGAGTGAGGAGCAAACCTTAGACCGGCTGTCCGGGCAAGGTTGGCCGTCTTTAGGACTTCGCTGATGCCGCCGCAACGGGAGGCGTCGGGCTGCACGATGTCGACCGCTGCGATACGAATGATCTCCCGAAAACCCTCGAAGCCAAATTCGTTCTCGCCGGTGGCGAGCGGTAACCCTACGGTGCCACGGAGCGCCACATAACTATCGAGGTCGTCCGCTTCAAACGGCTCCTCGAACCAGAAGACGCGATTGGCGACCAGTTCCCTTGCCATTCGCCGTGCGCTTTCGAGGTCAAACCGCCATGTGCCGTCACACATCAAATCGATATCTTTGCCGATAGAGGACCGGACTGCCCGCACCGCGGCCACGTCGTGCTCCCAGCTATAACCGATGCGCATTTTCACACGACGGAAGCCCTTCGCTACCATTTGGCCCGCGATTTCGGCCGTTTGCTCCGGAGTGTTCCCGTAAAGCATTCCGCTCGCGTAGGCGGGACATTTCGAGGTTTGGCCGCCGAGCAACTTCCAGACCGGTTTTCCTTCAGCCTGACCCCTGAGGTCCCAAAGCGCCTGGTCAATCCCGCCAAGGGCTACCATGGCCGCGCCTTTGCGTCCGGACCAGCGTGTCCACACATACATGCCTCTCCAGAGGCGTTCGATCTGGTGGTCGCCCCGCATGAACTGGCTTAATGGATCATATTCGGTGTCGGTTATTGCTCGTCCTTCCAGCAGGGGTGCAAGATGCTGGATTGCCGCTTCCACCATAGCCGGATGTGCATATGCAGAGCCTATTCCCGCGAGGCCGTTGTCGGCATAGACTTTGACAAGAGTAGCCATTCGTCCCTTGACCGGGCCGGCCGGAGTGGAAAAGCTCTTGCCCTCAGGATACTCAAAGTAGAGATGGATGGTTTCGACATGATCAATCTTCATCGCACTTTCTCCGTCTTCAAGACAAATTGCGTTGCAATGTTAAATGACAGCGCAGCGCGCTTTACCATCATTTCAAGGAAAAGAAAGCTTACTATCAGAAGCAAATCGAATCAGGGTGAGAAAACTTATGGAAATAATCAAGTTGGCATCTCTTCTCAGCTTGAAAAGAAAGCTACCCACAAAGAAACCTTTGTGCTTTCCTTGGAGTCTTGGTGATCGAATCACGCAACATCCAGTTTCGCCACGTCCGGTCTGAGCTTGTGATGGTCGGTGTTCTGCTCAAACGTGTACGCCGCGCGGAAGAGGGTTTCCTCGTCGAACGGGCGCCCAATCAATTGCAATCCGATGGGCAGCCGCGAGGATGAAAGCCCGCACGGGATGGCCAACCCCGGCAGCCCCGTCAAGTTTACGTTGAGCGTGAACACGTCGGAGAGGTACATCTGGAGCGGGTCGTCAATCTTCTCGCCGAGCCTGAACGGCGGAGTCGGCGTGGTCGGCGTGACCACCAGGTCGCATTTCTCGAAGGCCTGCTCGAAGTCGCGTTTGATGAGGGTCCTCACCTTTTGCGCCTTGAGGTAATAGGCGTCGTAATAGCCAGAACTCAGCGCGAACGTGCCGAGCATGATCCGGCGCTTGACCTCCGGCCCGAAGCCCTCGCTCTTGGTCTTCTGGTACATCTCGAGCAGTGTCTCATGCGCCGGATTCCTGTACCCGTATTTGACGCCGTCGTAGCGGGCAAGGTTGGCGCTGGCCTCGGCCGGCGCAACGATGTAATATGCCGCGAGCCCGTACTCGGTGTGCGGGAGCGATATGTCAACTCTCTCGGCCCCGAGTTCTTCCAGAACCTTGATGGCCGTCCGCACCGCGCTCTCGACTTCGGGGTCCATCCCCTCGATGAAGTATTCGCGCGGCACGCCGACCCTCAATCCCTTCACGTTGTTCACGAGGCTCCGGGTGAAGTCGGGCAACGGCATCTCCGCCGACGTCGAATCGCGCGGGTCATGCCCGCCGATGACGTTCATCACGAGCGCGCAGTCGGTCACGTCCTTGGTCAGCGGGCCGATCTGATCGAGTGACGACGCGAACGCAACCAGGCCGTACCGCGACACCCGCCCGTACGTGGGCTTGAGGCCGACTATGCCGCAGAACGCGGCCGGCTGGCGTATCGAGCCGCCCGTGTCGGAGCCGAGCGCCAATATCGCCTCTCCCGCCGCCACCGCCGCTACCGAGCCGCCGCTGGAGCCGCCGGGCGCGCGCGTGGTATCCCACGGGTTGCAAGTCGGAAAGAACGCCGAGTGCTCGGTCGAGGATCCCATCGCGAATTCATCCATGTTAGTCTTGCCCACGATGACGGAATCAACCGCCTTGAGCCGCTCGACCGTGGTCGCGTCGTACGGCGCGATGAAGCCCTTCAATATCTTCGACGAGCAGGTGGTCTCGACGCCGGTCATGCACAAGACATCCTTCAGCGCAAAGGGGATGCCAGCGAGCGGGTGGATGGGCTTGCCCGCTTTGAGCTTCTTGTCGACCTGCTCGGCCAGCGAAAGGGCGTAATCGCGCAGAATCAGCACATAGGCGCGCACGCGCGGCTCGCGCCGCTCGATGTTGTCGAGCACGTGGTTGGTCAGCTCGACGGAGGTTAGCTCGCCCGAGACGAGCATCTCATGCAGCCGGTGCGCGGGGAGAAGAGCCAAATCTTCAGGTCGGTTCGCCATCGCAGTTTCCTATTCTATGACTCGCGGAACGACGAAGAAGTTGTCCTTCCGCTGGGGGGCGTTTTGAAGCAGCCGCTCGGTCGGGGCCGGCTCCTCGCGGACCTTGTCCTCGCGCATCGGCGTCCTGGTGAAAAACATGTGCGAGGTCGGTTCCACGGCGCTTGTGTCAAGCTCGTTGAGCTTTTCCACGTATTGGAGTATCTTGTTGAGTTGTGCGGTGAACCCCTCGAGTTCCTCCTCCGCAAAGCTCAACCTCGCAAGCGCCGCCACGTGGTCTATCATTTCGCGCGTGATCTGCATCGGTTCTCCTTGCTGAACTTCAACTTGCCCTGCTTTTCAGCGCTCTGTCCACCAAATCGTAGATGAGTGACAGATCAAACGGTTTCTTCACATCCGCAAACGCGCCGAGGCTGAGCGCCTCGTTTATCATTTCCTGCAGGCCGAAGCCGGTCATGACGATGACCCTGGTCCGGGGTGAGGTTTCCTTCAGATGCTTGAACACGTCGAGGCCGTTCATGCCCGGCATTCGCAGGTCGGTGAATACTACGTGGTACTCGGTTTTGCTCGTCTTTTCCAGGCCGCGCTCACCGTCCTCTGCCGTGTCGACGGAATAGCCCTTGCGCGAGAGGACGTCGAGCAGCAGTTCGCGTATCACCTGCTCGTCGTCTATCACGAGGATGCGGGCGCCGTCGCTTTTCCGGTCCGGGATTTCCATGACGAAGATTATACAGAAACCGTCTTTCCCTATCAAGCCTGTTTTACCGGCGTCCGTTCCGCAAGCGCGCTTTTGACACCTCCGGCGGGGCGTGTTAGGATAGGCTTGCAATGTCCAAAAATGTGCTCCTGATAGCGCCTTACATACACGATTTCGCGGCGTACGACCTCTGGCTCAAGCCGCTCGGGTTGCTGTATGTCGCTGCCGCCGCCGAGCGGGTCGGCTGCGATGTCCGCGTAATCAATTGCCTCGATCGCCTGCATCCCGAGGCGGCGCGTGGTCCTTCGTGGCGACGCGCGCGCACGCATCCGCACGGCAAGGGCAAGTTCAGTTGCGAGGTGATCCCCAAACCGCCCATGCTGGAAGGCGTTCCACGAAGATACAAGCGGTACGGAATCCCGCCCGAAACCTTCCGAAACGAGCTTGCCAGCGGTCCCAGACCCGACATTATCGGTGTCGGCTCGATGATGACGTATTGGTGCGGCGGGGTGGCGGAGACCATCTCGATTGCGCGCGAGGTTTTCCCCTGTGTCCCGGTTGTGTTGGGGGGCGTATACGCCACGCTGTGTCCGGAGCACGCCCGCCGACACAGCGGGGCCGACATCGTGGTTGAAGGTCCGGGCGAGGAGCGCTTTCTCCAAATCCTGGGGCGCGAAGCCGGCGGGGGAGCGGCGCGCCCGCTTGACGCGCTTCGGCCCGCGTATCATCTGCTGGGGCGACTCGATTCGGTCAGCATGATGACGTCATTCGGCTGTCCGTTCGCGTGCGCATATTGCGCGTCTCGCCGGTTGCGCAGGAATTATCGTTCCAGGCCCGTCGCCGATGTGGTGGATGAGTTGGCGCATTACGCGCGCGAGATGGGCATCAGGGACATCGCGTTCTATGACGATGCGCTGCTCTGGAATCCCGAGCGCCACATCAAGCCGATCCTGCGCGAGGTGATACGGCGCGGGCTGGGGCTTCGGCTGCACACGCCGAACGGGCTGCATGCGGACATGCTTGACCGCGAGCTTGCGAGCCTGATGAAGGCGGCGGGGTTCGCGACTATCAGGCTCAGCCTGGAGAGCGTCGGGGAGGAGAGGCTAAAAGATTCAGGCGGAAAGGTTTCGCCCGCAGGATTTGAGGCGGCGATGGCGAGCCTGCTTTCGGCCGGTTACGGCCACGGCGAGGTCGAGGCGTATGTGATGATGGGGATTCCGGGCCAGACGCTGCAGGAAGTGGAGCGGACGATGCGGTTCGCACACAGGGCGGGCGCGGTCGCGAGACTGGCCGACTTCTCGCCGATTCCGGGCACGGCGTATTTCGACGATGCGGTGAGGCTGTACGGATTGGATCCCGCCGAGCCGCTGTTGCAGAACAGCAGCGCCGTTCCCTTTCTGGTTCCGGGCTTGCGGGACCAGTATGACCGGCTGAAGACGCTTGCGCGCAGCCTGAATTCGGCGCTGGGGGTCGGCGCGGGTGCAGCCGGGGTTGATTGATGGTAGACGAACTGTTAAGAGGTAACGAAGCATTGTTCCATTTGAAACGGTTATGAAACAACATGAAACTAACTATCATGTTTCATGAAACAATTCGATGAGAGTGCGTGTGGGCGAGGAAGGGGAAAAGTTGGATGAAAGACTGGGGAAATTTGGCAATCAACTTGACCGATTTTGTCGGGATTTGGAGTGGATAATCGGTTGAATTCATTCTGGTTCTGTTTGTTCGGAGGAACCTGCGGGGCGTGAGAGCGGGGACGGATGGACGGGCACGGTCGGGGTACCGTGCGTGTCCAGTGGCACAGTACTTGCTCCCAGCTTAAGTGATGTTTGTGTGCCACATGCGCAGAGAAGCAAACATCTTTCTCCTCATCGGGCTGGGTGTTAGGGGTGGCACCCAGCCTCCTCTCCTTTTAG
>CAZEBC010000165.1:0-8738 GCA_964510165.1 uncultured bacterium | reverse complement strand
TTCCCATGTATATCGAAATCGTGCCGAATAGACACTCCAGGCCCGCAGTCCTGTTGCGCGAGGGAAAGCGCGAAGGAAACAAGGTGGTCAAGCGGACCCTGGCAAACTTGACCGACTGGCCGAAGGATCGCGTCGAAGCGTTGCGCGCGGTGTTGAAAGGGGCCAGGGCGGCGCAGCCGCTTGAAGAGAGCTTCGATGTGGTAAGGAGCAGGCCGCACGGGCATGTTGCGGCTGTGCTCAGCACGCTGCGTCGTGTGGGCATGGAGCGTTTGCTGGGCACGCGGCGTTCAAGGGAGCGGGATGTGGCGGTGGCGATGATTGTTGCGCGCATCCTTGAACCGGCCTCGAAGCTGGCGACGGCGAGAGGGCTTTCGCGGGAGACCGGCTCGACGACGCTGGGCGAGTTGTTGGAGGTGGAGGACGCTGATGAGGATGAACTGTACCGGGCGCTGGACTGGCTCCTGGAGCGCAAGGAGTGGATTGAGCAAGGGTTGGCGAAGAAGCATCTGAGGCAGGGCGTGTTGGTGCTGTATGATTTGACATCGACGTATTTTGAAGGGCGCACATACTCCCTGGCTCACTTTGGCCATTCGCGGGACGAGAAGAAGGGCAATCTTCAGATTGTCCTACGTGCTCTTATGTATGCTTGCCTATTACGTCGAGTGGCACATGCGCAAGGCTCTTGCGCCTGGTCTCTTTGACGACCATGACCCTCGTGCGGGCCAGGCGCTGCTCGCTTCTGTGGTTGCCCCTGCGCAACGCTCCCAAAAAGCTCTGCGCAAAGCGCGGACGAAACGAACCGAGGACGGGCTCTCCGTTCACAGTTTCCCTACCTTGCTCAAAGACCTCGCAACAATCGTAAAGAATCGCCTTCAGCCCAGGGAGCGTTCCGTTCCCGCCTTCGAGAAAATCACTCAGCCGACCCCAGTGCAACAGCGCGCCCTTGACTTGCTCGGCGTTCGACTATAATGTTCCCGTGCCGCAGCACGGCATTTCGCTGTAACCGCTGAAATGACAATGGCTTACTATAAGCCTCAATCAGGAACTTCGGCTTAAGCGTACTACAAGAGCTCGGCTGCGTGCTGCCCCCCACATCAGGAATTCTCGAAAATGTGGAAAGGGTACGCGGCAGCATGAATAACCTATTTGAAAGTCATACAGTCGATATTAATCCAAGCTATGTCGTCGATACTCATGGAACGTCATTGAAGTCTGGTTTCGAGGCCTATAGCAGAGACAGATGGCAGATGCCCGATTATCTTGCCATTAGCGCCGAGAATTTCCCGGTGCGGAATGCGCTTGTTCGAGTCGTCTTGTACAAACTGCTCAGAGGGACAACTTGGTTGCTGGGTGAGGCGACGCTCCCTCCGAAAGCCGCCGAGAGGAATATGGTGAGTGCTCGATTCAATAATCTCGGCAGATACTACCAAGAAGAGAGTGTAAAGTGGGAGACACTTCTGCAAGAGATCTATGGTATTGGCATCACATGGACGAGGACAGGCTTTGAGGCGAGGAACACCGAGACCGGCGAGAAGATAGTCTTCCCGCGCGATGACGACTTGCTGAATGAGGCGCTCAAGGAACTCAACTACTACAAAGAGAAATGCGATTTGGTGAATTACTTCCAGATCGAGAACTATCCGATGTTTCTGCTCTCGATCCTGCGATCATACGACGTGAACCTCGAACTCGACCAGGCGACCAACAAGTACGCGCTCGCCCCAGGCCCGACCGACCCGCAAAGATTCTTCGACATCGTGGCCGAGTTCACGTTCGTGAACGATCCGTCCGACATCGAATACCTGAAGCAGAATTTGAGAAGCTGGAAAGACTGAAAGATTGAGAATTTGACAAAATGGAACTGAATCCTTCTGTTTTCAATACCGAATCCGGCTTGTTTTCCTTCTGCAGGGGCGCGATTCATCGCGCCCGTGCGGGCGCAATCGATTGCGCCCCTACAGGTCACCTTCCGTCTGGTGTCCCGCATGCCAGTCGGAATCACACCACAGCGGTGACGACCAAAGCTCTGGCTCTCCGGCTGGTGGGGTTTCGCCATATGTGAGAGTCCGCGGATTTCAGATAGAGGCTGTCTCCTTCCGAGAGCATGTGCGAACTCTCGTTCACAAAGACCTCGAGTTTGCCCTCCAGGATGTAATACCATCTCTGTTCCACACGCTCTCTCGCTTCCCAGCACGAGGCCTCCGGCTCCGCGTTCAAAATGATCGCTTCCAGCCGCTGCGGGTTCGCGCCGCACGTCAGGTCCTCGAGCTTCATGCAGCCATCTGCGAAGTGCTTGACAACGGCGGTCCCATTGCGAACGACATGACATTCCTTCCGTGACGCTCCTGAACCCATGCGAATTCTCCCTCCCTCTTAAGTCAATCCCTTAACATTGTGTAGCCTCGACGACGTTCTCGGCAGTCAGTCTCCCTTTGATTATGGGAAGACCGAGTGGCAGAGCGGACAATGACAGACTGTCAGGCGTTTCAGCCACGTTAAGAATGATTTTCGGATTCCGTCCGAGTTTTCGTATGGCGCCCACAATGGTCTGAATATCAAGTCCATTAGGCGTCTCTTTTAAGATCACTATCTCGTAATCGCCCCGCTGAATGAGGCGCAGCATGTCAAGCACGCTTTCGGAGATGTCCACGGTCCAGCCCATGCGTGTGAGGCTCGTCCTCAACTGCGGAGTGAGCGCTTCCTGAAATATGAGGAGCCGATACATAGATGGCTCGCCTCCAGTACGGCCCTTAATAGCTTTCCATATAAGGGATTACGCTCGAAAACACTCGATATCATCTCCCTCGCGCTGACCGACAGTATTCGAATATATGAAAGTTTTAGCAAGTGAGATGCCGAAAAGGCGAGCCATTCTAACTATTTGTCTTTACATAGGTTAGGAGAATTCCAGCTTGCTTGTGTCGCTTCACCGTGTGTGCGCAGTCGAGGCAGGCCTGTGAGCGGCACTTGCCGGTTCAAGGCGTAAGTGCGGTGGATACAAGGGAGTTAGTCCAAGCGGAGCACTCTTGGGGTAAGTGTCAAGAATCTGAACACGTGGCAGTCGTCTTCCCCAGAGATTAACTGCCAGTTGAATAAGGGATATGATATTTTCTGAGCAGGTTGTACAGACGGGTTCGACTGATCCCGAGAGCCTGCGCGGCTTTCTTCTTGTTTCCCTTCTTCGCAACGAGCATGTTCTGTATATGCTCTCGTTCGATATCGGATAGTTTTCGCGAGTCGACGGACACAGCGTCCGGAGAAGGCCGCGCCAATGCTGTGACCGACAAGACCTCGCCCGATCCCATAAGGTCGCGCGCCTCGATCGCGTCATGAGGCGATACTAAGAAGCCGCGTTCGATCGTATTGGCCAGTTCTCTCACGTTGCCGGGCCAGGAATGGTTCGCGATCCATTGCCTCGTCTCAGGCTTAAGCCATTTGGATGTTCCCTTAGCGCGGTTCAATGAATTAAGGAAGTGGTCGGCAAGAAGGAGCACGTCGTCCCCGCGCTCTCTCAAGGGAGGAATGGCGAAGTGGAGCACGTTGAGCCTGTAAAACAGGTCCTCCCGAAACTTGGCTCGTCTGATTTCATTACGGAGGTCCCGATTTGTCGCTGCGATTATGCGAATATTCATCTGCAGTTCCCTTGAACCGCCAAGCCGCCTGAATCGGCTGGTCTCGACGACTCGCAGTAGCGCCACCTGATTTGCGGAGCTCATCTCGCCAATCTCATCGATGAGCAGCGTTCCTCCGTCGGCGATCTCGAGCAGCCCCTGCCGGGTGTCGAGAGCGGTCGTGAAGGCGCCCCTTTCGTGTCCGAACAACTCGTTGGCGAGAAGGGTTTCGGGAAAGGCGCCGCAATCAAGGACGACGAAGGGCGCGCCTCCTCGAGGACTGCGCGCATGAATCTCCCTGGCCACCAGTTCCTTGCCCACGCCGCTCTCGCCTTCGATAAGAACGGGGCAATCGGCTGCCGCCGCCTGTTCGATGAATCGCCGGATTTGCATCGCTTTTTCGCTGGCGCCGATGAGTTCGCCCGCGAAGCTGAGCCGCTTGATCTCCTTCTCAAGGGCGGTGTTGCGCTGACGAAGCCTTTTCTTCTCATGCGCTTTTTCAATGAGGGCCTGCAGTTCCTCGAACTTGCATGACTTGCTGAGGTAGTCATAGGCCCCGAGCTTCATGGCTTCTATCGCCGTAGTGACGGCGGCCGCTCCCGTGAGGATAATGACCTCAAGCGTGGGATGGATTTCCTTGAGCCTGGCCAGTAATTCTATCCCGTCAATACCGGGCATTTTGATATCAACGAGCGCGACGTCAAACAGATTCTGAGCGGCAAGCGCGAGAGCCTCCTTCGCGTTTGCGGCCCCGAAGGTCTCAAATCTCTTTCTGGCGAGACGTTCGCAAATGCCCTCTCGGTAAACGTCCTCGTCATCCACCACCATTACGCGGATAGTCTCAGTGGTCAACCCTCGCCTCCTGATTCGGCCGATTCGCTTTTTAGGGTGATCGTGAACGTCGTGCCGCTCCCGGGATCGCTTTCCACCTCCAGCGTTCCGTTCATCTGGCTGATGATGTAGTAGCTTATGGCGAGCCCGAGCCCGGTTCCTTCGGGGTCGGTCGTGAAGAATGGGTCGAAGATGCGGTCTTGCATCTCTGCCGGGATGCCTCCGCCCGAGTCGTTGAAAAGGATTCGGAAGTTCCCTTTGTTGTCGAATTGTGACGCGATCGAAATGACCCCGCGCGGCTCTATCGCCTTGAGAGCGTTGGTCAGAAGATTTGCAAATACCTGTTCGAGACGGTTCGGGTCTCCGTTAAGGCGAGGAAGTCGCTCGTCGAGCCTGAACTCTATTCTGGGCTCCTTGTCTGTCAGTTGCGTTATCAGGTTGACCGTCTTCTTTATGAGTTTGTTGAGGTCGAATGTCTCGTTATGGCGTTCGGGCATCCGGCTGAACGAGAGAAGGTCGTTTACTATCGAGTTGCATCGGTCAGCCTGCTGCTCGACAAGTTCCAGGTATTTTCTTATCCTTTGGAAAAGAGTCGAGTCAATCTTGTCTCGGCTTTCCTCAACAATCTCCTGCATCAAGCCGGTCTGGACGCTGATGTTTGCGACCGGATTGTTGATCTCGTGGGCGACTCCGGCGGCCAGTTCGCCGATCGCGGCAAGCTTGCTCGCCTGATGGAGTTGAAATTCCATTCGGTTTCGCTCTGTTACGTCGCGGATGATCCCCACGTCGAATCTCTGTCCGTTCTCAACAAAGAACCCGAGCCGCAACTCCGCGTCAAACAGGGACCCGTCCTTCCGCCTCGCCTTGAACTTGATGATTTCGTCGAGCGGCTCGCCGCGGCCCAGTTTCTCGCGAGTTTCCTCCAACACGTGATAGCTCTCGGGCGCGAAATAGCGCATGGTGTCGATCTCGCTCACGTCGTCGTTCTCAGTGTAGCGAAACATGTCCAACAGCGCCCTGTTGCCAAAGATCACTCTCCGTTTTTCGGAGGTGACAAACACTCCGTCCCTCGATGTTTCGAGGATGGAATGCAGCTTTGCCTCCCTCTCGAGGAGTTCGGAATGGAGCTTTGCGTTCGCCATCGCGACAGCAATCTGGTTGGCGATCGCCTGCACTATGCCAAGGTCGTTTTCGTCGTATGGGTGGCCTGGTCTCCTCGACACGACCAGAGAACCGAGAATCTTATCCTTGGCCATGAGCGGCGCCATGATGACGCTGTCGTCTCCGAGCTGTTCGACGGCGGACCGTCTTGAAAGGCCCGGGTGCGTCCGCACGCTATTCAGCAGGAGGGGGCGCTTTTCCCTGAACATCAAACCATGGACGCCCTCGTACAGCTTGAGGTGGTCCGTACCTTTCACGAACTCTTCCGGAAGCCCGCGGTGGGCGAGATAGGTGAATATCTGTTCCTTCTCGTTATAAGAGTAAATAGCCATTGAGTCAGAGTTCGTTATCCGAGGAACAACGTCGAGCATCACATTCGCGAGCGTGTTGAGGTCGAGGCTCTTATTGGCGGACCTGGCGACCTCATAAAGGGCGGTAAGCTCCTCGTTTCGTTTACGAATCGTCTCCTCGTGCGCCTTGCGCACAGTCACGTCATGCGCCAACCCCAGGAATGACCTGGCATGTCCTTCCTCGTCCCAGAAGATGACGCCGCTCTGCTCGATGTAAAGCATCTTTCCCGTGCGCGTCAGAATGCGGAGCGGGAAGTTCGGCATGCGGTCTTTCTTTATCACCATATCCTTGAGTCTGCCGGTCGCAATCTCCATGTCATCGGGATGGATTATGTCGGTCACATGGATTCTGCCGAGGAACTCGGGGCCGTACTCGAGCTTCTGCAGGGCGCATTTGTTGGCGTCGGTGATGATCCACGTGTCGAGGTCAAGAATGTAGAAGATGTCGGGCGCTTCCCAGAAGATGTTCCGATATCGCTCTTCCGACTTGATAAGCGCCTGCTTGGTTTTTACCCGGGCGAGCGCCGCGCCAAGCTGCAAGGCCGCCTTGTCCAAGACCGTCACCCTTTCAGGGGATATCTTGTGCGGGCTCGGGTCGGCCACGTGGATCAAACCCATTATGCGCGCGTCCACACGGATTGGGATGAGAGCGACCGATTCATACCCGAATCGGTTGCACGTCGCGCGCACCTCTCCTCTTTCGCGTTCCGAGAGGGAGGATATTAGAGCCGTCGTGCTTCCGGTAAGAAAGGAGCCGGCCTCGGTCAAAGGAAGATTGGGCTTGATCTCTCCGGTAATGACATTAATGCACACGCAGGAATGTGAATGGATGCAAAGTGGGCTTTCGACGTCTATGAACTCTGGAGGAAATCCTCTCCAAGCCTTGTAGGGAATATTCCCCTGTTCGTCCAATATGCGGATTCCAACGGCCTGACAGCCGGTAAAGCTGGCAAGTTCATTCACGAATTCATCAAGCAGAGGACCCGGCTCGGAGTGCCTGTTTGCGATCTCAAGGAATCGGTGATACGCGCGCAGCGCTTCCTCGATGCGCATGCGGTCCGAAATGTCGTGGACGACCAGCAGGAGCGCCTTCTCGGCGCCGGGCCAGTCAATGGGGTCGGCATCCGCCTCAAACCACCTCATCCTGCCGTCTGTTGCGATCCCGCGATATTCGACGCCGTGCGCCGATCCCCCCGCCAAAACCCGACCAAACATGTCCCGCGCCATCGCGCGGTCATCGGGATGAATGGTCTCGAACAGGTCAATTCGATTGATCTGGTCAAGAGTGTAAGAGATGTTCTTGTGCCACGCCTTGTTTGCAAACCTGATGCGAGCTCCGGAATCAATGACCAGCACGATGTCATGATATGTGTCGAGGATGCGCGGGTACCGCTCCTGCGCCAGCCGCAGCTCTTCCTCAAGCTTGCGATGTGTGTCCGTTTCGGACAAAGGGGCACCGTGGGGCGCCTGGCCTTTCATTGCCGCAACTCCTTACCGTCTCTCATGGAGCGACTTTCGATAAGTTTACCATCAAGCCTTACGAATTGACAAGAGGCCCCGCCCCGATTCTTGAAGGCGCTTGGGTATTGTGGTACGATACGGCCCGGCCCCGCTCGGGCGAAAACGAGGTTCGCCCCTACAATTGGGTTACGGACAATGATCAGACAATCACGCAAAAAGAAATTCAAATGGCTTCGCACCCTCGGCAAGCGTCTCGCCGTGTGGGTGGTCCCGACCCTGTACAACTCATATATGTGGTTCGTCTATCACACGAGCAGGAAGACGTATATCGAAATGCCGAAACTATGGGAGACGATCGCGCGAGGCGACAACGTGCTCGGGGCCGTCTGGCATCAGGATGCCATCATCAGCCCATTCTGTTATCGTGGGCACGATATCCTGACGATGGTGAGCCGAAGCAACCTGGGCGACGTCCTCACTGAGATATTCCACAAATGCCATTTCATCCCTGTGCGTGGCGGAAGCGGAAGGGGCGGAAAACAGGCGCTCGCCGAAATAATCGAGTATCTCAACACTCACCGGGGCGTCCTGTGCGGTATTGCAGTGGACGGCTCTCGCGGTCCGGCGCGCAAGGCGCAGATCGGGATAGTGCTGATCGCTCAGGCCACGGGCGCGCCAATCTACCCAATGCGCTCATGGGCGCGATGGAGGCTTTTTGCGCCCACATGGGACAGGACGCTTATCCCGCTCCCGTTCAATCACCTCGTCTTCATCCTGGGCGAGCCGATGCTCGTTCCCTCCACCGCGAGCAGAGCCGAATTGGAAAGCCTGCGGCAAGAGTTGGAAAGGCGGCTCAACGACCTCGCCGCCCGCTCCGAAGCCTTCTTCGCGCGGAGGCACGGCTCCGCGTAAGCAAGTCCCTCCCTTCCGCCTCACGCCAAGGCGTAAAGCCACAAAGCCGGCCAAGGCCCGAAGCGGAGAACCTTGGAACCGCAAATGCACGCGGATGCATGCGGATTGCGGCGAGTCGGCGGACGGGGCTATCCGCAGATTTCACAGATTTTCGCTGATTTATGACCCCGGTTTGTCCCTTTCGCCTTTTTCGCTTTTCCCCCAACGCAGTTGAAAAACGCCTGGGGTGCCGCGCCCGGGCGCGGCGGCAAGTTGCCGCTGACGGAGCAATGCGCTTGAAGGCGCACTGCCGCGTTTGGCGAGCAACCTTGGCCATGCGCTCCTTCCCACGCGCATGTGGTGAACTCGGAAGACAAGCGGTCCTTTCGTGTGTCCCGGACGCCGCGCTCTTGCGAGCGCGGCCCGAGCAGGT
>CAZEBC010000164.1:4351-8799 GCA_964510165.1 uncultured bacterium | reverse complement strand
CGGACAGGGGCAGGACGAGCGGTTTTCGGTTCACGATTTACGGGTTGTCCGATTGCGGATTGCGCAATGCGCATTGAAAGATGTGACGGGTTTTCGGTTTACGGTTTACGGTTTATGGTTGAATGGATTCCCGCTTGCGCGGGAATGACAGGATCCGCGAAGGAAACGAAGGGACGGGGAAGCGGGGCAGGCAGGGTGCCTGCGCTACCGAAGTTGGAATTGCGGGACAGGCTCTTCAGGTTATTTGGCGTCAGTTACAGGAGTTCCCGAACCCGGTCGAGTATCTTGTGGGCGGTTTCCAGTTTCGTCATCTGGGGCACTTGTTCGGCGCCGCCCTGGCGGTCGAGAATGGTGACGATGTTGGTGTCGGCGGCGAAGCCTGCGCCGGGGCGGGTCACATCGTTGCAGACAATCATGTCAAGGTTTTTCGCCTTGAGCTTCTTGAGCGAGTTCTCGATGAGGTCGCGCGTTTCGACGGAGAAGCCGACGAGGACTTTCTTGCCCTTTCGTTTTCCGAGTTCGGCCATGATGTCAACGGTCGGCTTCAATTTGAGCGTGACCTCGCTCTTTGTCTTCTTGATTTTGTGCTCGGCGGTCTGCTCGGGCGTGTAGTCGCTGACCGCGGCGCAGCCGATCACGAGCTTGCATTTATCGGCGCGGTCGAGGACGGCGCTGGCCATCTCCCCGGCGGTTTTCACCCGAACCGTCTCGACTCCCGCGGGCGGCGTGAGGTTGACGGGGCCGGTCACCAGAGTGACGTCGGCGCCGCGCTCTTTGGCAGCCTGCGCGAGGGCAAACCCCATCTTGCCGGTTGAGGGGTTGGTGATGTAGCGGACGGGGTCAATCGGCTCATGCGTCGGCCCCGCTGTCACGAGGGTTTTGATTCCGGCGAAGTCGTGGGTGCGGACAAGCAGAGAAAGGATGCGGTCGAATATCGAGTCTACGGCGGCGAGGCGTCCCTTGCCGACGTCTCCGCACGCGAGGACGCCCTGCTCGGGTTCGAGCACATGGAATCCCCTCGCCTTGAGCCGCTCGATGTTCTGCTGTACGACTTCGTTTGCGTACATCTCGCAGTTCATGGCGGGACACAGAAGGATGGGCGCGTGGGTCGCCAGCACGATCGTTGAAAGAAAGTCATCGGCAATGCCGCAGGCGAGTTTTCCGATAATGTTGGCGGTGGCGGGCGCAATGACGATCAGGGAAGCCTTTTGCGCGAGCGAGATGTGCTCTATCTCCCACTCCTCGATGGGCGTGAACAGGTCCGTGATGACCGGCTGATGGGTAAGCGACTGGAACGTGAGCGGGCTGACGAAGCGCTGCGCGGCGGAGGTCATCACGGTTCTGACTTCCGCGCCGGCCTGTCTGAGCTTGCTGGCGAGGTCGCACGCCTTGTATGCGGCGATCCCGCCGCATACGCCGAGCACAACGTTCCTGCCAGTCAGCAGCGCCTGGTTATTCTTCATGTTTTCTCTTCTTGTGTTGGTGACGGCCTCTTTATGCGGACCTTGCCCTCCGCTATTTCCTGGAGGGCTACGGTAACATTCTTCCTGGACATCGGCTTCACGGTCGGGAGCATGCCGCTGTTCAGTTGTTTCACTCGAAGGAATGCGACCTGAAGAAGCTGGTATTGGCCCCCCGTATTCTTGAGCAGTTTTTCCATTGATATCTTAAACATTAGTCCTCCTGTTTGACCCAATCCAATCTGATGCAGCTCGCGCGGTGTCGTTCAGCGATTATTATCGCCTCAAGCGCCGAAGCCGCTGCATCTATATTATCATTTACGACCACGTAGTCGTAAGTTCGATAACAACCGAACTCCGCCGCCGCGTTGCGCAGCCGGAGCGCAATCTCCCCGGCGGGGGCCGGCCCTCGTTCTCTGAGCCGTCTTTCGAGTTCGGCCCACGACGGCGGCAAGAGGAACACGAGAACCGCCTCGGGGAACGCTTCGCGAATCGAGCGGGCGCCATGCACATCGATCACGAGCACCGTATCCTTGCCCGCCCGCATTCGCCTTTCCAGGGGGTTGCGAGGGGTTCCGTAGAGGCACCCGTGCACCTCCGCCCATTCGGCGAGTCGCCCGCTCGCGCGTTCCTCCTGGAATTCCTTTTCGCTGACGAAATGATAGTGTTCGCCGTCTCTCTCATCCCGCCGCATTGGGCGCGTGGTAAGCGAAACAGAGCGTTTGAGCTCGGGCATCAATTGCAGGAGCCGTTCGCAGACGGTGGTCTTGCCCGCTCCCGAGGGCGCCGAGAGAACTATCAGAAGCCCGCCTTTCGCGCGCAGGGCGGAGACGGTGGCATCCAGTTCTTCTGGTATCGTGAGTTCAGTCACTTTTTGCGGTTTCGCTTTCCTTGATCCTCTGCGCGAGGGTCTCCGGGTTGACCGCGCTCAGAACCACATGATTGCTGTCGGTGACGATAATGGCCCGCGTCTTGTGGCCCTGCGTTGCGTCAATGAGGCGGTTTTCGTCCTTCGCGGCGTCACGCAGCCGGATCGAGGGTTTCGATTCGGGCAGCACAATCGCCACGATCTTGTCCACCATCACTGCGCCGCCGAATCCGATATTGATTATGCCAGCCAAAGGCCGCCCTCACGAAGGCGAATGCCAGAATTTCCGGAGAGATGTGCGAATAGATTCGCACCTGCGGCAAAGCTTGCGATTCCTCATTCGACGTTTTGCACCTGCTCGCGCATCTTTTCCAGCAGCCCCTTCACCTCGACAACGGCGTGAGAGATATCCGCACTGCGGGCTTTGGAGCCGATGGTGGTTATCTCACGAAACATTTCCTGCAAGAGAAAATCGAGCCTGCGGCCGACGTTGTTCTCCTGCCGGGCCAAGGCGTGGAACTGCTCCATATGGCTGTCAATGCGGACGAGTTCCTCGCTGATGTCGGCACGGTCCGCGAACAGGGCGATCTCGCCGACGAGGCGCTGCTCGTCCAACTCGGCGCCTGGCGGCAGCAGCGTCTCGATGCGCTCCTTGAGCTTTTGGCGGTACTCTTCGATCACCGAGGGCGCGCGCGCGGCGATATCCCTGACGATCGATTGCACCTGTGCGATTTTTTGGGAAAGGTCGGCCCAGAGGTTTGCGCCTTCGCTCTCGCGCATGTACAAGAGCTGCCGCATCGCAGAATTGAGCGCCCGCTCCGACAGTTGCCACAGCCACCCCAACTCCTCCGCTCGCGGCTGCCTCAGATTCCAGAGGGCGCCGATCCTCACAATCGCCGCCGAGCCGATGTCGTCCTTGATTCCGGTTTCGAGCGCAAACGCGCGCGCGTATTCCACGTATTGGCGGGCGAGGTTGCGGTCAAACTCGACGGCGGCCGCCTCCGCCAGCGCGCCGGCCGATGTCAGAAACACGGTGACACGGCCTCGCTCGAAGTACTGCTGGGCGAGCTTCCTGACCTCGTTTTCAAACGCGTTCAGAGGAGGCGAAAGCCTTGCGCTGATATCGAGATACCTGTGGTTCAAGGAGGAAATCTCGGCAAAGACGGTCATGCCGTCTTCCTCGATGGTGGCCTGGCCAAACCCCGTCATGCTTCGTATCATCAGCATTCCTTCAAGTTAGACGGGACTACTAGTGTCCTACCGAGATTCCGCTGCGGAACGCTTCATTGCGAGGAAGGGGCAAAGCCCCGACCGAAGCAATCTCGGTACACTTTCCCCCGCGCTATATCGGGATTGCTTCGTCAGCCCGCGAGGCGCGGGACTCCTCACATTGACAATCGGGTCCTGCGGCGGAACCCAACCGACACATTGGATTATAACCACGGGTAAACGACTTGTCAAACTGCGCGTTCATCCGACCCATTGGGAAATGAAAGCCGTGAGGCGGGAAGACAAAGGCGACAGGGCAACCCCGTTGCGATTGCCCCGTCGCCGCTAGTCACGGAGGGACGGAGGGAATCAATTTTGAACACCGCCAAAATGTTTGTCGAAGAACCACTTCTTGTCGATCAGGTTGAGGTCGATCTTCACGAAATCGCGAATCTCCTCGGCGCTGATGGCCGGAGCGTTCGCCTGCTTGACCGACGGCTGAAGCGTCTTTTCCCGGCGACCGGTCCTTTTTTTCTTGTTGCGTCTCTTCTTCGGGTGGCCGGTCTTATCCAGCTCTATATCCACGTTGACATTAACCAACCGCTCGACCTTGTTGAAGGCATCCTCCGCGAACTCTGCCGCGAAAGTCTCGACCTTGTCAACGATATGGTCCACCCTTTGCTCATCCGAGCCTTCTGTCATGATTTCTTGGTCAAGCGACAGGACATGTCCCGCGATGTAGAGATTAAACTGGCCACACTCGAAGCACTTGAAAAGCACCACCACGCTCAACTCTTCGATCGACAACGTGTACACTGACTCGCATGTTGGACATTTCATATTCATGAACGACAACATGATCGGCCACCTTTCTCAGTTAATACTTCCTAATCATATAATCAAACGATCGG
>CAZEBC010000164.1:0-4251 GCA_964510165.1 uncultured bacterium | reverse complement strand
TTGCAGCGGGATCGGAATTTCAGGAATGGATCAGGACCGATACGGACGAATGGACGGATATTTGAAGCGTGGAAAGAAGCGAATCGGGAGCCGGCCCCTTCTCGCCGTCCACCTGCGAGACGGCGGGATGACTCATGCGGAGTTCGGCGCGACTTGCCTGATATTGCGCGAGGCGAGGACGTCCGAGGAACTTGAGAAAGCGAGTGGCTATCACGCGCAAATACTGATACGCATTGGCGACCACCGTTATCTCGAACAAACCGTCGTCCACCCTGGCGTCGGGCCGCAGGCTGCATCCCCCGGCGTATACCGGCAGGTTGCTCACGATGATCGCCCTGATGGGCTTGGTAATGACGACCCGGCGCTCGCTGGCTTTATCCGTCACGATCTCGATCGGCGGCCTAAGAAGGAAGCCGGCGTTCTTCAGGCCCATCAGGAAATAAAGCGCATTATTGACGAGGCGCGCGGGAGGGAGCGCCGCGGCCCACCGCGAATCGCGGACGTCGTCAAAATCCCGCACGATTGCGGCGTCAAGGCCGATGCTGAAATAATTGGAGAAGAACAGGTCTCCGTTAACGCTTACCACATCAAGTCTTGCAGGTCGGGCTGTAAGGAGGGAATCCAGAAACGTTCGCAGCGTGGACTCAGCGGCCCATTCGCGGCGGGCTGGCAGTCCGAGCGCCCGTGCGAGGTCGTTGCTCGTACCGAGCGGAATGAGCGCCAGAGCCGGCCGAGGCAAGCAACGAACGAGGTGCGGCAACAGACAGTTCACGGTGCCATCCCCTCCCGCCGCCACCACGAACTCGGCGTCGGCCAACTGGCCGGGAAATCGCTCCGACTCGAGGCGGTCGATCCTGATCACTTGTGCAGCGCCCCGATAGGTCGGGTGCTCGCTCAGGAGGTTCTCCAGGAGGCGGGCCACTTTTTCGCCCTCGCCCGCGCCTGAGAACGGATTCACAACGAATACATACCGAGGATTCATTGCGTCCCCCGATTCCTCATGCATTAGCCTTCTCCCCAAACACGTTAGCATATCGGGTCCGTTGGATTCAATTGGCGTTGTCGGATGCCGTTTTGGGGGAATCTTTTGAGGGCCATATTGGAGAGTTCTGGCATTCCACTGGAACGATATGTTGCATTCGCAGAAAGCATTTGAAAAACATGGCTCTTGGCACGTTATTGGCGAGAATAATAGTCCATAAACGTAACATTATGTTACTATACTTCCCTTAAGGCTCACCACATAAATCACTATAAGTTATTATTTATAAGCCAGTTACGTTATATCCCTTCGTATTGGCAATAACATTGCATCAAGACTCAACGGCGAATTGCATTGTAGGCAATTTCAGGTCTGTGCACTGGGCGATTTGGTTAAGAAAGGCGAGATTCACATTGCGATACTGGTTTGAACGTAACAAGAAGGCGGCCGTTTGGCTGCTGTGGATATCCTTCTTCATTTCGGGGGCATGCGGGCTGGTTTATGAGGTGACGTGGACCCGGATGTTGACATTGACATTTGGGGCATCAGTGTTCGCGATGAGCGCCGTTCTTACGGCCTACATGGGCGGGCTTGCGCTTGGAAGCTATCTGTTCGGGCGTTACGCGGACCGCTCGAAGAATCCCGCGAGAATATACGCGTTTCTCGAAATAGGTATCGGCGCATACGCATTCGTGCTTCCTGCCATCTTAAGGCAGATCGAGGCATTGTACGTAACACTGTTCTCCGGAGGCGAGCCGTCGTTCTATGCCCTGTCGCTGATGCGATTCGTGATGGCGGTATCGGCTCTGATAGTGCCGACCACACTCATGGGGGCAACGCTGCCCATGTTGAGCAAATTCGTCGGCGTGCGCCTGAAGAACCTCGGCTGGAGCACGGGGAGCCTGTATGCGCTCAACACGCTCGGGGCTGTGGTAGGGTGCGCGGCGGCGGGGTTTCTATTGATAGGCGCACTGGGAATCGAGCGCACGATAGGGCTTGCCGTTGCCGCCAACTTCCTGGTTGGCAGCGTGGTGTACCTGGCGCTGGGGCGTCATTCGGAGACGGGTCTGGAATCTTCGGAAACAATCGAGCAGAGGATCGACTTCGAGCACGCGGGCGAGCAATGCAATTATCCGAACGGGGTCACGAAGCTGGTGCTCGTATTCTTCGGGGTTTCCGGCTTCTGTTCGCTTGCGTATGAGGTATTGTGGACGCGCGCGCTGGTGTTCCACATGAACATCAGCATATACGCCTTCACAACGATGCTGACGACGTTCCTTGTGGGGCTGGCGCTTGGGAGTTTTGTGTGTGCGAGGGTGTCGGACCGCAGCCGCGACCCACTGCTGGCTCTGTGCGTCATAGAGGCCCTCATCGGAGTATCGGCGGTGTTGTCGCTGCCGATTTTCGGAAGATTCTTTTACACGCTTGAGCGGGTGTTCCCCTCGTTCGGAGTCATAAGCTGGCTTCCGAACACCAACTCGTTCATCAAAGCGTTCCTCGTGATGTTCTTCCCTTCGTTCTTGATGGGCGCCGCTTTCCCGCTTGTGGTAACGATATGCGCCCGGAGCGCGGGCAGGCTTGGACAGAGCGTAGGCAAGATTTATTCGGCCAATACGCTGGGCTGCATTTTGGGTTCGTTTGCGGCGGCTTTCGTGCTGATTCCTCTCCTGGGAATAGGCAAGAGCATTCTCCTGCTCGGCTGCGTAAACGTGGGGATGGGCGTGATCCTGTTCTATGCGCATCCGGGAGTAGCCGGGGACAGGAAACGCCTCGTCTCGGTGGGCGTCGCTCCGTTGCTGCTGCTGCTCGGGGTGGGCGTCGCCAGATTCGCGCATGTGCAGTTCACCAGCCCTCTTGAGGACGTTGGCGAGGTCTTATATTACAAAGAGGGCGTGGGCGCAACGGTGAAGGTATTCAAGAACAGGACCAATGGAATCCGCGAGATCAGCATAGACGGCTATCCGGTTGCCTGCTCGGGCAACCGCCTGAACATGAGGGGACCCGAGATTCAGAAGGCGCTTGCACACTTTCCGATGCTGCTCCACCCCGAACCGAAAGATGTGTGCATCGTGGGATTCGGCGCGGGCGGGACCTCGTACAACGTGAGTCTCTATGACGTGCGGAGCGTAGTGTGCGCCGAGTTGTCGCAGGAGGTACCCAAGGCGGCATCGCATCTCGAGGAGGTCAATCACGGCGTTCTCAACAATCCCAGGTTTCACCTGGTTATCGAGGACGGCCGCAATTATCTGCTCCGGACGGACCGCACGTTTGATGTGATCACGGTGGACGCGACCTCGCCCAAGTTTGCCGGCAATGTGTCGCTATACACGAAGGAGTTCTATGACCTGTGCAAGGCGCGGCTGAATCCGAGCGGCGTCTTGGCGCTCTGGGCGCCGTATCACCTGCTGTCACGGCGTGAAGACCTGCTGCTGTTCAGGACGTTCAGGGAGTCATATCCGCATTTTTCGGTATGGTTCACGAGTGGCCGCGGCTATTTCGTGCTCATTGGGTCGGACCGGCCAATCGCGGTCGACTTCAAACGTCTAGAGCGGAGGATGTCGGCGCCTGAAATCCAGAGGGAACTTCTGGAGGTCGGTATCAATTCTCCGTATCGCTTCCTCTCCTGTTTCGTGATGGGGGAAGACGTCCCTGAGTCGTATTTCGCAGGGATTCCGCTCAACACGGACAATCACCCTCTTATCGAATACTTCCGCGACGACGGGGCCGGCCTGGGTGAGCTTATCTTCGACGGCAGAGTCGGCCATCTGCCCGTGTACAACTTCGGCGAGACGTTGGACGAGGCTGTGACAAACGCTCGCAGATACGAGCGCTACATGAAGGCTACCGACTACATAATCTCGTCGCACTATTGGCAACAAAGAAGCCTGGGTGAAGCGATTGAGCGGGCCAGGCTTGCCCTTGCCGTTGACCCTGGCAACCTCGAGGCGATCGCGCTCAAGGCGGGCCTTGAGGACAAGTACCGGAAGCTCTTCTGGGCGAAAGCGGAGGACGCACAGAAGCGCAAAGACCTCAGGGGCGCCCTCCAGGCCTGCTACAGCATATTAGAAGTCATCCCCGATGATCGCACGACGCTCTCGATGATAAATTCGCTGTACGAGGATATGGGGGCGTCAGGCCCCGCGCGGTTCAGGTATGAGCAAACGGTGACCATAACCCCTGCCTCTGCTCCGGCCTTTGTCAATTGAATCGGGAGGTGTCTTGGTTCAGCGGCAATTGGAATTTGGCCGTTTCGTGTTAGTGAGTCTGAG
>CAZEBC010000163.1:0-8991 GCA_964510165.1 uncultured bacterium | reverse complement strand
CACGGGCTTTGCATCTACGGCCCGTCGCCTCTTTGCCTGTCAATCCGGCGGAACACCACGTTTTCGTCTTCGATCCTGGCGAAGTAGGTTTCGATCGAAATGTTGAAGCGCTTCTCGGCGAGGCGCTCGGCGGCTGAGAAGAGATGGTTTACCACGTCTTCGTCCACGCGGGTGCGCACAAGCGAGTTCCACTTGGCGTACCATTGGCAGCCTTCGTGCGAGATCATGACGATGCGCTTGACGCCTCCCTTTTGAACCATGAACTCCAGTTGCTGCCAGAGTTGGCGCGCCGCCTTGATGCGCGCAGGCGAGACAAGGTCGTGGATGCCGCCGGGAACGATGATCGGGATGGGGTTGTGGATATCGAGTTCGTGTTCGATGAACTCGCGGAACGCTCTCTGGAAGCGGGGGTCGGAGCAATGGATGACGAGCGCGTCGGCGCTCCCGGCAGTCACGAGCGGATAAGATTTGGATGTTGTCTCCATGAGCGGAACCTCACGGTATCGGGTGCAGCATGCTGTGCCCCTACAATTCGGGTCGCTGAGCGCAGCACTGAGGAATTGGCACTGTACGGGCGAACACAAGGTTCGTCCCTACAGTTTGCTTTCGGCTGTGCTGCGCTGTGTTATTACGGAATCTCGGTGATCGCAGAATCCTGTTATCGAGCCAAACCCTGGGAATGGCTCACACGCCGGCTTTTTTCCCTGCGGAGCGGCGGTCGAGTTCGCGGTAAATGGTGTCGACCACTTTATCGTAGGTAGCGGGGATTTCTATCGGAACGTTCGCATGGCGGGGCGTTACTTCCCTGAGCTTGTCGGTATGATAGTTCAGCTTGAACTCGGTGAACTTCAGCCCGTGGGCGGTCGATATGACGACTACCTTGTGCTCGGGTCGGACGACGCCTTTCTCGACGAGTTTGAACAGCGCCGAGAGCGCCACTCCGGTGTGCGGGCAGCAGAACAGGCCGGTGGTATCGGCGAGAGCGGCGGCGTTCGCAAGCTCGTCCTCGGTCGCCTGCTCGACGACGCCGTCGAACTCCTTGAGCATTCGTATCGCTTTCTGGTAACTCACCGGGTTGCCTATCTGGATCGCGCTCGCGAGGGTCTCCTCCGCCTTCTTGGGTTTGAACTCCTTGAAGCCGGTCAGATAGCTGAGGTACAGCGGATTGGCGTGGGCGGCCTGCGCGCAGGCGATGCGGGGCCGGCGCTGGATGATGCCCAATTGTTCCATCAGGAGAAATCCGTTGCCGAGCGCCGCGAGGTTGCCGAGGTTGCCGCCCGGGATGATCACCCAATCGGGCACCTGCCAATCGAACTGCTGAACGACCTCGATGCTGACCGTCTTCTGTCCCTCGATGCGCAGCGAGTTCATCGAATTGGCGAGATAGATATTGTGCTTCGTGCAGACTTCCTGCACAAGCTTCATGCAGCCGTCGAAATCGGTGTCGAGCGCCAGCGTGATGGCGCCGTTGGAGAGCGGCTGGATAAGCTGAGGGATCGAAACCTTGCCGCGCGGAAGGAAGACGATGGCCTGGATGCCCGCGGCGGCGCAGTATGCCGCGAGCGCGGCGGACGTGTCACCCGTCGAGGCGCATGCGACGGCCGGAATCTGCTTGCCCTCGGCGCGCATCTGCTTCACCATCGAGACGAGCACGGTCATGCCGAGGTCCTTGAATGAGCCGGTGTGACTGTTGCCGCACTGCTTGACCCAAAGGTCCTCGACGCCGACACGCTTGCCCAGGCGGTCGGCCCAGAACAGGTTGCTGCCGCCCTCGAACATCGAGACGATGTTTTGGTTCTCTACGGACGGGCAGACGATCTCCTTCTTGCCCCAGACCGCGCTTCCGTACGGCCACTCGGTTCTCATGAACCGCTCGTCAAACAGCTTCATCCACGCCTGAGCGCTTCGCGCGCGGAGCACGTCAAGGTCGTGGCGCACCTCAAGCAAGTTGCCACACTTCGGGCATTTATAAATTACTTCGTTCAGCGGATACTCGCCTTCGCATCCGCCTATGCACTGGAACCACGCCCGGTACTGCATGCCGGATCGGTACTCCCTTATCTGGGGTTTCGGCTGAAGATCATGCCTCCCGCCGGACGTCGCACGCCGCGCGGCGACATTATGGGAAGCATGCTCATTATACCATGTCCCGTCTGGAGCGACAACGGGTTACATCATCTCCTTGGCCACCTCAGCGGCTGCCTCGATTGTGCGTTCGATGTCCTCGTCTGAATGTTCCGTGCAAAGAACTCCCGCTCCGTGCACCAGGAACACTCCATGATTCAGCATGCGGAACTGAAACTCCATGTTCTTGAACATGTCGGTCTTGGTGAAAACGTCGAGGGTACAGTTGATCTCGGTATTTGGCTCATGGGGGAACAGCACGATAAACATCGAAGAGATGCCCATGACCTTACAGTTGATGCCGCAATCCTTCATTGCGTCCTCAATGCCCCCGCGCAGTCTCGTTGCGCGGCGTTCGAGCACGGGATAAATCTCGTCCTTTCGGTCGCGATAGATCGTAAGCGCCGTCTTGCCCGCGATCATCGAAAGCGGATTGCCCGAATAGGTGCCGCCTCCGATATATGTTTTTTCGTTCTTGACCGAAGACCGCTGCGCGTTCGCCAGTTCCATGATTTCGCGTCGGCCTGCGATCGCGCCGATGGGCATGCCGCCGCCAAGGTTTTTCCCCAGCGTGCATAGGTCAGGCGTCACGCCGAAGTATTCCTGTCCGCCGCCGGGCGCCAGCCTGAAGCCCGTTATCACCTCATCCAGTATGAGGACGCCGCCGGCAGCGTGGACGACATCGGGAAGCGCGCGCAGGAAATCGGGCTTGCACGCGACACCGCCGCCCGAAGTGACGACGGGCTCGAGGATGATTCCCGCAAAATCGCCCTGGCACTCCCCAATGAGTTTCTTGACCGCATCCAGGTTATTCACGGGAAACGCCTTTGTGTATTTAGAGACCTCGGGCAAAAGCCCCATGCTCTCTTCCATGTCGTAGGGAGGCAGAACGGCCATGTCCAATTCGGAATTGCCGCCGTGCCAGCCACCCTCGGCCTTCAGGATGGTCTTTTTCCCCGAAAAAGCGCGCGCAAGCCGGACGGCGTACATGGTGGCCTCGGTGCCGGAACAGCAGAACCGAACCTCCTCGGCGGACGGCACGACCTCGCACACAAGCTCGGCGAATTCGACCTCGTGCCGATTCATGATCCCCCAGTGTGTGCCCTTCGGTATCTGTCGTCTGAGCGCCTTTATAATCTCGGGCGGGTTGTGCCCCAGGATCAGGCCGGAGTGGCCATCCCAATAATCTATGAATTCGTTTCCGTCAACATCGAGGAACTTTCCGCCGTAAGCCTCTTTGATGAACACAGGATACGGAGGATTGAACCTCACGTTGTGCGAGACACCGCCCGGCAGAACCTTCCTTGCCCGCTCATACAGCCGCTTCGATTTCCTGGTGTTGATCGAGTATTCCATTCGTTTGCCCCTCGCAAATAGTGGGAAACCAGCCTTTGAGACCGGACCTCATGCATGAGGTCGCGATACGAGATTATACGATGAAACCCGCGAAAGAAGCAACCGGTGAGGCGGGATTATTGTCTGAGAATCCGCCTTTTTGACGCAGTGCGAAAAAATTCTGGAAATTTCCAGCGCTTTCTGATAGACTAATACACACGGATCGAAGGACCCCGAACGGGTCATCCCTGTTTCGCAGTTGGTTCTTTGAACACCCGTTGAACTTCGGTTCGCGCTCTTTGTGAAGCAAGGCCGTCGTAGATCTCCAAGGATATCTCCATAGGACTAGCCTCCAAAGCAAGGAGAGGAGAAAATGGGCAACAATTTCTATCGCGTCAGCAAGAGAGACATCGACTTTGTGTTGAACGAACAGCTCAAGGTTGACCAGCTCTGCGAGCTTGACAGGTACAAAGACTTCTCGAGCGATGACTTTGACATGATCATCACCGAGGCCGTCAAGTTCGCGCAGGAAGTGCTCGGCCCCCTCAACCAGGACGCCGACCGTGTGGGCGCCCAGTTTGACAAGGGCAACGTCAAGGTTCCGGCCGAGTTCCACAAGGCGTACAAGCTCGCATGTGAGAACGGCTGGACCTCCATGTCCAACAGCCAGGAATGGGGCGGGCAGGGTCTTCCGGCAGTCATCGCCATGTGCGCGGGCGAAATCTTCATGGGCGCATGCACCTCGTTCATGTTGTACTTCCCGGGCCCCGGCGTCGCGCATATGATCGAGAATTTCGGCCCCGACAAGCTGCGCCAGACATTCTGTAGAAAACTGTACACGGGCGAATGGCAGGGCACCATGTGCTTGACCGAGCCGCAGGCGGGCAGCGCCGTCGGCGACATCCGCACCACCGCCAAGAGGGACGGCGATACCTACCTCATCACCGGGAGCAAGTGCTTCATCACGGCGGGCAATCACGACCTTACCCCGAACATCATCCACGGCGTTCTGGCGAGAGTCGAGGGGGCCCCCCCCGGAACCAAGGGAATCAGCCAGTTCATTGTCCCGAAGTATTGGGTTAATGAGGACGGCACGATCGGCAAGTTCAACAATGTCACCTGCGCCGGCATCGAGCACAAGATGGGCATCAAGGCCTCGGCCACCTGCTCGCTCAATTTCGGCGAGGACGGTCCATGCCGTGGCTATCTGCTCGGCGATGAAGAAAACAAGGGCATGCGCCAGATGTTCCAGATGATGAACGAGGCCCGCATCACGACAGGCCTCCAGGGCATCGCGCTGGCCGCGGCCGCCTTCGAGAACGCCGTCCAATACACGCAGGAACGCATCCAGGGTGTCGACGTAAAGGCGATGAAGGACCCGAACGCGCCGCGCGTCCCCATCATCAAGCATTCCGACGTACGCCGCATGCTGCTCACGCAAAAAGGCTTCGTCGAGGGCATGAGGGCGTTCGCCTATCGGCTGGCAATGTACGAAGACCTGGGACACAACCATCCGGATGAAGAAAAGCGGAATTACTACCAGGGCTTTGTCGATCTGATGACGCCTATCGTGAAGGCGTATTGTTCCGACATGGGCTTCGAGATGACCTCGCTCGCCATGCAGTGCTACGGCGGGTACGGTTATTGTCAGGAATACCCCGTCGAGCAATACTGCCGCGACTCGCGTATCGCGATGATCTTCGAGGGCACCAACTTCATCCAGGCCGCCGACCTCATCGGCCGCAAGCTCAACATCGGCGGGGGCATCCTGATGCAAAACTACATGGCCGTCCTGGATGAGTTCATCAACAAGCTGCGCGGCAATGGAAAGGTGGGCGAACTGGCTCAGCTTCTTGACGAAGCGAAGAATACGCTGCTTGATTCGACCATGAAGATCGCAGGCTTCGCGATGGAAGGCGATCTCGATTACGTCATGTCAATCGCCACTCGTTATCTCCACATGTTCGGCGAAATAGCCATCGCGCGAGAACTGATCGAGCAGGCGGCCATCGCAGCCGAAAAGCTGGACGGCCTGCCCTCCGACAGCGCCGATTACGCCTTCTACAGCGGCAAGATTCACTCGGCGACCTTCTTCGTGAAGAACATCCTGCCGGACGTCGCGACGAAGGCCAGGATAATCGAGACCCGCGACAGAAGCTGCATCGAGATTCCGGAGAACGGATTCAGCGTGTAAATGGGAGAGCCTCTCGGTAGGCACAGCGGCGTATCGCAGCCGATTCCAGAGACAACTCCTTCAAACCGGCGGACGAGCCAAGTCCTCGTCCGTCGGTTTTTCGTCTCTTTCGGCGGTCGCGTTGGCCACAGCATCTCGGAAAGATACGTGACCATAATTATGAATCGGAGCACTTCGGCGCACCATGCTGCATCCGGGCTGTCAGCCCAAATCAACCTTTACTGCCTTATCGTAACACTTGCCGGCCTCGCGAACTTTGCCGAGGCTCTCAAGAGCGACACCCTTCTTGAACCACACATCCACGTCGGCGGGATTGATCTCCAGCGCCCGCTCATAGCACCGGACGGCCTCTCTCTGTCGCCCCAGTTTCCCGAGCGACACACCCTTGTTAGACCAGGCCTCGGCAAGGTTCGGGTCCAGCTCCAGCGCCTTGTCATAACAGCGGATCGCTTCCTGATGCCGCCCGTTTTTCCCCAGGGCCACGCCCATGTTCGACCAGATCTCCGCATGACTCGGGTCGAACTTCACGGCTTTTTCATAGCATTTGACGGCTTCCTCTTCCCTGCCCAGCTTGTTGAGCGCCACCCCCTTGTTGGACCATGCGCCCACATGGTAACGGTCGATCCGTAGCGCTGCATCGTAACACTCGACCGCCTCCTCATATTTCCCGAGCTTGCCGAGGGCCACGCCCTTGTTCGACCATGCCGCCGCATTATCGGGATCAATCGCTATCGCCGTGTCGTAACAGCGAATCGCCTCGCGATACCTGCCGAGATTTCTGAGCGATACGCCCCTCACCATCCATGCGTCCACATCCTTCGGGACCAGTTCCGTCATCCGGCGAGAGATCAACTCGACCAGCCGGTGGTCACCTCTGTCAGCCATTACATTAGCGAGCAGCCTCAGCAGTTTCGCGTCCTCGCCCGACAGATCGAAGGCTTTCTCTATCTTTCCCTCCGAAAACAGCCGGGACAATCTCTCGATCTTCCGACTGGTTGTGTTCTGCGTGAAGTTCCAAATGATTCGCCCAAGTGTCTTGAAAAACCTCATGGACCTTACTCCTTCGCCTTGGGTCTGAAGAGGCAATCTGACGGGAACGCTGCCGTGATATGCGGCTCAACTCTGGAAGGTGTTTATGGACTATTCGGAACTCTCGTGGCTTACGAGACCTGTATGCAAACCGTGGCCCGTAGGCCTCGATTTTCTCTTTGTATGAATTATACCTTTTTGGCGTTTCCGGAGCAAGCCCGGTTTCGGAGCAGACCTTGAAATCAGCGCGCGCAAGAGATAATATGGTTCCTGCCAGAACGACACCGATACTCCTCGTCTGAAGGACGGAGCGTCAATGAAATCTGAAACGATCGCCGGCCTGTTCCAGGAGCGTGTCGCGCTTTCCGCCGACAGGCTTGCCCTGAAAACAAAGCTCGACGGCAGATGGCTCGACATCACATGGCGCGAATACGGCGAGCGCGTGCGAAGATTCGCGCACGGACTGCTTGCGCTCGGGCTCGAGCCGCGCCAGACGGCGGCCATCCTTGGAAACAACATGGTCGAGTGGCTGTACGCCGATGTCGCCATCATGTCCATCGGCGCGATAACGGTCCCGATCTACCAGACAAACACGGCTGAGCAGGTCAAATACATTCTTGATGATTCGGAATCCAGATTCGCGGTCGTTCAGAACAAACAGCAGCTCGACAAGGTCCTCTCCCGCTTCACCGAATTGCCCGCGCTCAGGCACATAATCGTTATCGAACCACACGGTGTCGACAGGGGAGAAATCGTGCTGTCGTTCCGGGACGTGCTCGCGCTCGGCGCCGAATTCGAAAAGAAGAATCCGGGCGTGTTCGAGCGGCTCGTCGATGCCGTCCAGCCGCATGATACCGCGACCATCATCTATACATCGGGCACGACAGGCCCGCCCAAGGGAACCGTCCTCACGCATTCAAACCTGGTCGCCCATGCGCGCGCGCAAAACGAAATCGCAGGAATTACGCAAGACGACATCACGGTTGCCTTTCTCCCGCTCGCCCACGTGGGCGAGCGGATGCTCGGCCACATCAGCCGCATCTACACCGGCAATGCCGCCGCCCTCGCCGAGAGCATCGAGAGGATAATCGACAACATCCAGGAAATAAGGCCGACCTTCTGGGGCAGCGTGCCGCGTCCGTATGAGAAAATCCACTCGAGGATGCTGGCCCAGCTCCAATCGGCCCCGCCTCTCAAGAAGGCGCTCTTCAACTGGGCGCTCAAGGTGGGCGTGGAGGCCATCCCCTACAGGGAAAGAAAGAAACCGATGCCGCCGTGGCTCAGGCTCAAGCACTCGCTTGCCGACGCGCTCGTTTACAAGAAAATCCGCGAGTTCTTCGGAGGGCGATGCAGAGAGTTCGTTGTCGGAGCGGCGCCCATCTCATTTGAAATTGAGCAGTTCTTCCAGGCGCTCAGCCTTAATATGCTTCCGCTCTACGGCATGACCGAGGGAGCGGGCATCATCACCATGAACACCGAGGAGCATCACAGAATAGGAACAGTTGGCAGAGCCATGCCGGGCCTCGAATTGAAGCTTGCCGAGGACGGCGAACTGCTCGTGCGCGGGCCGACCCTCTGCAAGGAATACTATAAGAGGCCCGAAGACACAAAGGAACTCTACGCCGACGGCTGGCTGCACACCGGCGACATCGCCACTATTGATGACGAGGGTTTCGTCAAGATCGTTGACCGGAAGAAAGACATCATCATCACTGCCGGCGGCAAGAACGTCGCGCCTCAGAACATCGAGAACCACTTCAAGTCCAGTCCCTACATCAGCCAGATGATGGTCTACGGCGACCGGAAGAAATATCTGACCGCCCTCTTCACGCTCAACCAAGATGAGGTCATCGTCTACGCCAAAGAGAAACGGATCGAGTACGGCGACTTCGCCGAACTGACGCGCCACCCCGAGATAATCAAACTCGTCGAATGCATTGTCGAAGAGAAGAACCGCGACCTCGCCCGCTACGAGACGATCAAGAGGTTCGTCATCCTCCCGCACGACCTCACGCAGGCCGCCAACGAGATCACGCCCACCCTCAAAGTCCGCAGAAAGATCGTCTCCGCCAAGTACGGCCACCTTCTCGAAGCGCTTTATGACTGAAAAAACTCTGTACCACCATGTGTCAGTTTCTTGAAACTCCGTCGTGTTTTTCCCCCTCACCCCAAACCCTCTCCCACCGGAAGAGGGCAGGGTGAGGGAGGTTCGGTTGCGGCTGAGCTGCCAGTGGGTCCCCTAATCAGACAATACCTCCAGCCTTACCCGCTCCACGCCGGTTTCAAGCATCCCAAGATCATGGGCCGCC
>CAZEBC010000162.1:0-9000 GCA_964510165.1 uncultured bacterium | reverse complement strand
CCTGACCCCATAAGGACACGGTGGTCCCGATGCAAGCGGCTTTTTGTCTGCCCGTGAACCGTGTGGTATAATGGGGCAAATCGAGTAAGGAAGCCGACTTCGAGGGGGTGGCTCGTGGAATATCACGAGGTGGGAATTTTCTTCGACTTGAAGGAAGCGTCCCGGACCGGGTACGCTGCCGAAGCGTGGGAGATTTTCATGAGGAACTGCGATCCCGGTCTGCTAAAAGGGGCCGATCTCTTTCACGGGGAACTCTCGGGACTGCTGCCTGGTCAAGGCCACAGGTTTTGCATCGCTGTGAGAACGGCCGATCTCGCCAGCCTCAATTATGTGAGGAACGTCTTTGCGACATGCGACGATAAACGACTGGCGCCCGTAGTGGACCGGCTTCGAGAGGGGGACGTCGTTCCGAAATATCAATTGAAATACCGAGGCAGTGTCGACTCGAAAGCTCGGCTGAACACTGAGCGGTGGAGCCGTGTTGACCATGACCTGTGCCTCGCGAACGCCTGGCCGTATGTTCCCAAGAGTTGTCCAAAATACTTGGACCCCGCACAGGTGGATGAATTGGCAATGATGAGAGAACCCGAGTTCCGGTCGAATGCCAACGCCACGCCGACTTCGAGCACGGAGCCGGTTCACAAGGCTCAGCGCACGATTTCCGCCGGCGCGATAATAAAGAAGGCGATCCTGTGTGCGGTTCTCCTGTTGGTCGTCTTGTCGGCCGGCTTTCTGTGGATCACGCGCGATAGGGTGAGGGATTATTTTGAGTCAAGAAAGGCGGAGGTGTCGGAACGGACGCTCTTAGGGAATGAGGCCTACGCAAGACGGAAAGAAGGATACGCGCTGGCCGGCGTGGTCAAACCGCCGCCCGAGCTCGACCTTCATGAGCTGAACCGTAGGTTTGGGATCAAGGATTATTTTCTCATCCCGTGTTCGGACGGCTCTCTGGTGGATACGTTGTTGCATTGCACAAGCTGGTTTGCCACCAACGAGATCAGGGACCCGTCGCTGCGGACAACGACTCAGGCATTTGTGAAGCTCGAGATGAGAAGCCGTGACGGCACGTTGATTTGGACGTGTCTTTCGACGGGATCGAGGAACGCGGCCGGCAGCGAGAGAGAGAACCCGCAGCTCAAGAAAGAGGCCTTGCTCGCTGCAATCGAAGACATTGATCTTTCCTGTCTTACCGACGGGAAATCCCTTAGAAGTTTCCAGACCAACAACGATTACACGGGACTGCGCAATCACGTCGCATATCTCATGGCCAACCGGCAAGACCTTCCGCCAGCGCCGGCGGAGGGCAACACAGAGTCTTTGAAATCCAAACTGCTTTCTTGCCTTGCCGATCAATGGATCATGTCGCACCAGGTTACTCTGACGACAGGGTCAAAGCTCGATGTGGTCATCCTGGAGGAGAAGAATGGGCGGTACCGGCTGAGGGTTGATAAGGGAATGCTCTGGATACCCAAGCGGCAGATAAAGGCCATGGAGCCATTCACGAAAGAACGGTTTGCGGAAAGCATAGACCGGATTCTTGCCCCCGCCAAGAAGGAGTTTGCCCACGACTGGCAGCGTCGCGCCTGCCAGGAACTTGTCGAGCAACTCAGTCAGAAATTCGCTGTGTACGGCCCGCCGTTTCCGGGGGTTTCCGTCGTTGAGATTCGGGGAAATAACGATACCGGCGAGAGCGAGGCCGTCCTTAAAACTGCTTCCGGCCAGATTTCATTAAGGAAAGGTCAGCAGATAGGCGGATTCACAATCGTCGGGATGGATAGTGAAACCGACAGTGTGCTCGTGCAGTTGGGCGCTGGCGGCGAAGTGCTCAGGATATGGCCCAGCCCTGCCGAGAAGGGCTGAACAGTCCTCTGCCGGCGTTTCCCCTGAAGTTTGTGTCAGCGGGGGAAGAGCATGAGCGGGCGTGAGACGCTTCTTCTCCAGACAGAGATGCTCGAGGAGGGGCCGACTTCCTTGAAGCCGAGTGAGCGATACAGGGAAATGGCCGGCTGGTTCTCCACGGTCACGGCGAGGGCGGCCCGCTGGCATCCGTGCTCTTGAAGGGCGCGCATGACGTGCGTGAGCATTGCCCTGGCTATTCCCTTGCGTCTCATGCCGGGGACCACGGCCACGACCCCTATGAGTCCGGTTCGGGTGTCCCTATCAACAAGCGTGATGACGCATCCGCTCGGATATTCGAGCATCCGCGCCAGGACTGAGTCGCGGTGGTCGATCAATTCGCTTCTGTAGAACTCGCTGAAGAGTTCCGGGTCTGCGCACACGACCGAAATATCGGGGAAGAGATATCCATCCAGTTCCGAGAAATAGCCGTGATAGATGACCGAGCGCAGGTCATCCTGGTCGCCCGTGACGGGCGCCGCGAGGCGACATCCGGGCGGTGCGCTCACCTTTGGGATTCGCCCGGCGAGCGAATGCTCCATCCTCACACGTCGGCAATTCATGAAACCCATCCGGGCGAGTTTGCCTTCGATCCTGAGTTCATACAACTTGGGAGCGATCTGAACCGCGATCGTCTCGATTGATTTGAGCGAGCGCAGATGTCGGATGGCCTCTCGGAGGAGCAGCCTTTCTTGCTTTGAGGAATCGCGGCGGGCCTCCTCGGTCACGTAACAGGAAGAGATGGTGGCGCTGCGAGGCAGTTTTACGGCGCTGGAATCGCTCAGAAACGCCGAAAGACCGAGTTCATATTCAGCGGAATAGAGAAGAATTCCGACGCACTCGGAATCCTCTTGAAGGGCGAATCCCGTTTCCGCCTCGATCATCGCCCTCCATCTTGTCTTGAGCGGCGCCAGGCTTCGATGGCCGAGCTGCCTGCGCGCCTCGTCTTCCGCCTCGGCGAGCAGTTTGCTCAAGCCGTCCCGGTGCTGCGCTATCGGTTCAACTCGCGCCTTCATTGCATCAATCAGGCCTCGCCGCCGAGTCAGAATGCGAGGAAATGGACGAGTTCCTTCGTCATCGATATTAGGTCGGCGACGCCGACATGCTCGTCGGCTGCGTGCGCGCTCAGGTTATCGGCGCGTGCGGGGGAAGTTCCGATGAACAGGCGGGTTCCGAGCGCTTCTGCGACGAATCCCATGTCAGTCGAGCCCGAAAGTCCTCCCACGATGAAATCCTCATACCCGTGCACCGCTCTGCGAGCCTTCTTCAGCTTTTCCATGTAGGGGCTTTCAAGGTCGAACGTGACTGGAGGATAATCCATCCGGTTCTGCACTGATATGGCGACCGCATTGCTTCGTTTTCGCCCGCGTTCGACGGCTCGCTCCACCTCGGCCACCACATCCTCAAGCAATTCCTCGGGAATGTAACGGCGGTTGATCGTGAGGGTGCATTCGCCGGGCACTACGTTAGCCTTGACGCCGCCCTTGACAATGCTCAACGTGAAGCGGGGAGTGAGCTTTTCGGAAGGCGTACCCGGCAGGGGAAACGAGGGAATGGCGGATTCGCGCTTCTGCACTTCGTGTTTGAGCGCCATGAGTTCTTCGGCAATCGGCAGAAGTTCCTCGATGGCGTTTACGCCGAGATAGTTCATGCCCGAGTGACAGCTCTTTCCGTGAACAGTGATCATGAAGTCGACGGTGCCCGAGAAGCCCTGGATCAGGACGGGTTCCTGCGCGCCGAGTTCCAAATTGAAAACAGGCCCCTTGATATAGCCCTCGAGCGCAAGATGATAAACGCCGGGATACACCCCCAGTTCTTCATCTGTGCACATGAGGCAATGGATATCGAAGCATGGTTCAAGCTTGAGTTCATGCATGGTTTTCAACGCCGCGAGCAGGCATGCGATGGACCCCTTCATGTCCAGCGCTCCCAGTCCGTAGAGCGTTCCGTCCCTGACCGTTCCTTCAAACGGGTCCAAAGTCCAGTCCCGGTCGGCATGCACCGTGTCCATATGGGCGTAAATTGAGACGGGCTCTTTTCCGGCGGATTTCGTGGCGACGACGTTGATACGCGGCCCCTCGAGCGGAAGCGGGATAAGCTTGACTTTTTCAGGCGGGATTACGACTCGCTCGACGTCGAGTCCCCATCTCCGGAACTCCGGCTCCAGGAAATCGGCCATCCGCTCGTAGCCGTTGCCGGGCGGCACCCGGGTGTCAATGGCTATGAGTCGCCGGAGCGTCTCGATGAGGTAGTTTGAACTCTTCTCGGCGTGTTCGAACGCCCGTTGTGCATCCATTTGTTTTCCCCTCCCTCTCTGCTTGTCCTTCTCCCTTAGAATGCCGTCAGGCCTTATTGTCTGACCTGTCCGCTGCCATAGACGATGTACTTGGTTGTGGTAAGTTCTTCGAGCCCCATGGGGCCACGGCAGTGGAGCCTGTTCGTGCTAATGCCGATCTCGGCGCCGAGGCCGAATTCGAATCCGTCATTAAATCTGGTGGAGGCGTTCACGAAGACGGCGGAAGAATCAACTTCCTCAAGGAATTTCTGGGCGCGGCTGTAGTTTTCGGTCACGATCGCATCGGAATGAGCCGAGCCATAGGTGTCAATATGCTCGATGGCTTCTTCAATCGAGTCAACCACTCGCACGGAGAGAATCAAGTCGAGATACTCGGTCCGCCAGTCCTCTTCGATGGCCGGAGTGGCGTGAGGGATGATCGCGCGCGTCTTGTCACATCCGCGAACCTCGACGCCGGCGGCGGTGAGCTTGTTCGCGATTCTCGGCAGGAACTCCTCTGCCACGCGCGAGTGCACGAGCATTGTCTCCATCGCGTTGCAGACGCCGGGGCGTTGCACTTTCGCGTTCATGCAGATTTCCTCGGCCATGTCGAGGTCGGCGAACTCATCTACGTAGGTATGGCAGATGCCTTCGTAATGCATGATTACGGGGATGGTGGAGGTCTCGACGACTAGCTTGATGAGCGGCTTGCCGCCGCGCGGGATGATGAGGTCGATGTATCGGTCCAATTTCAGCATCGCGTTGACGGCGGCCCGGTCGGTCGTGCGAATCAGTTGAACGCAGTCCGGCGGCAGGCCCGCTCGGCCGATGGCCTCAACGATGATGTCGGCGATGGCGGCGTTTGAATCGATGGCCTCGGAGCCGCCGCGCAGGATAATGGCGTTACCGCTCTTCAGGCACAGGCCGGCCGCATCGACCGTCACGTTCGGGCGCGATTCGTAGATAAAGCCGATAACGCCGATGGGCACGCGCACTTTTCCGATGCGCAGCCCGTTCGGGCGCTTCCACATCTTGAGGACCTCGCCGACGGGGTCGGGCAGCTTGATTATCTCCTCCAGCCCTGCCGCCATTGCCTCGATTCTGCCTTCGTTGAGCGTGAGCCGGTCAATCATCGCGGGCGAAAGGCCAGCCTCTTTGGCCCTCCTGATGTCACTTTGATTTTCTTGGAGGATGAGGTCGGCGCGGTTCCTGAGGCCGTCGGCCATGAGTTTAAGCGCGCTATCCTTTCGGCTGGAAGGCAGTCGGGAGAGTTGACGGGCGGCGGCGCGGGCGCGTCGGGCGATATCGAGGATTGTCTCTTGAAGTGTTCCGTTAGTCATGTCCTTCTCCGCGTGTATACTATCACGTTGAGTCAAAGCAAGACAAGGTTATCCCGGTGGACGACCTCGTCATAATCTTTCTGGCCGAGAAGCGAGGATATCTGGCTCGAGTGAGACCCTTTGATTCTCGTGACTTCCTGGGCCGAGTAGTTCGCAAGCCCGCGAGCGATCTCCTTGCCGTCCTCATCGATGATGCTGACCGTATCGCCGCGGTCGAACTTGCCTTTGACGTCAATCACTCCCTTGGGGAGAAGGCTGCGGCCTTGGCTCAGCAGCGCCTGCCGGGCACCCTTGTCAATCTTGATGGCGCCGTGAGGGGCGGAGCCGAAGGCGATCCATCGTTTGCGACCGGTGATGGCGCGCCTGGGATGGAAATAGGTGTATTTAATATTGCCCGAGAAAATGTCGCGAAGCGCATGTTTTTGCTCGCCGTTCGCAAGCACCATCGCGATGCCGGACAGAGTGGCTATGCGGGCGGCCTCCAGCTTCGAGGCCATTCCGCCGACGGACGTCTCGGCGCAAGCCGCGCCGCAAATGCGTTTGAGTTCGTCCGTGACTTCTCTGACCTCCTCGATCAGTTTGGGCGCGGAGTTCTTGCGCGGGTCGCAGTCGTAGAACCCGTCCACATTGGAGAGGATGACCAGCAGGTCGGCCTGCATCTTGGAGGCGATGACGGCGGCGAGCGTGTCATTGTCACCGAACTTGATCTCGTCAACGGCAACGGTGTCGTTCTCGTTTATGATTGGAATGATGTTCTCGTACTGGAGCAGGGTGGACAGCGTATTCCTGGCGTTGAGGTATTTGGCGCGGTCGTCCAGGTCGTCCTTGGTGAGCAGTATCTGCGCGACGCGAAGTCCGTGTTTGTTGAACAACTCCTTGTAGAAATGCATCAGTTTGCTCTGACCGACGGCCGCCGCCGCCTGCTTCTGGGGAAGCAGTTTGGGGCGCGTCTTCAGGCCGAGGACCGCCATGCCCGCTCCAATGGCGCCGGACGAGACGAGCACGATCTTGACGCCCCGTCGCATGAAGTCCGAGATGTCCTCGATTATGGGCTCCATCTTCTCGCGGTCGAGGAAACTGGTGGACGAGGAAATCAAGGTAGTACCCACCTTGACGACGAGAAGTCTCAGATTATCCAATTGTGTATTCAAATTCCTGGTCCTTGATCCGAAGGGTAACGACGCCGGAGGTCTGGTCGGCGCCCTCTCGTTTCAGCGCGGCATCGATCCCGAGATGCCGCAACTTGCCGAGCAGGTGCGCGACGGCCTCATCGTTCGTGAAATCGGTCATCGCCGCCCACTTCTCAGGCTTTTCGCCGCTCAGCTCGAACGTGTTATTCGTTTTTCGGAGTTCGAACTCGGGACGGAACACGTAGCGTCTCGTGAACTCGATACGAGGGAGTATCTGAGGGGATCGTTTGCGCTCATTCTCGACGGCTTCGCTCATCAGGTTAACCAGCGCGTCTATGCCAGTTCCCTCAAGAGCGGAAACCTCGGCCAAGGGAAACTTGTATTTTGCCAGCCGCTTGCGAACCTTTGGCCAGTTTTGCCGCGATTCGGGAAGGTCCATCTTGTTGGCGACGATTATCTGTGCCTTGTTCAGGAGTTCGGGGTTGTGCAGTTCCAGCTCGGTCCGGAGCGTCTGGTAATCCTTGACCGGGTCGGGCTGAGAGGCATCGAGCAGGAACAGGAGCACCTTTGTGCGCTCGATATGTCTCAAGAACGCGTGGCCGAGGCCGACTCCTTCATGGGCGCCCTCGATCAGGCCGGGGATATCAGCCACGACAAACCGGGTGTAGTCATTTGCGTCCACGACGCCCAGGTTTGGCGAGAGCGTTGTGAACGGGTAGCTTGCGATCTTCGGATGCGCCTCTGAGACTTTTGAGAGAAGTGTGGACTTGCCCGCGTTGGGCAGGCCAACCAGCCCGATGTCGGCGAGTATCTTCAGCTCGAGCCGGAGCGCGCGTCTTTCGCCGGGTTCGCCAAGCTCAGCAAAGCGGGGGAGCCGGTTGTGAAAGTTTGCCAGGCTTGCGTTCCCTCTGCCGCCCTGTCCGCCTCGGGCGGCCACGAACTCGTCGTCCTCTCGAACCAGGTCGGCCAGGAGGTCTCGTGTTTCCTCATCGAAAACGGTGACGCCCGGCGGGACACGGACTATCCTGTTTTCGCCCCGTTTCCCGTGCTGGTTTTTGCCTTTGCCGTGGGCGCCCCGCTGCGCTCGCTGAAGGGGATGGTACTTGAGGTCGAGAAGCGTGGCGATTCCTGGGGCGACTTTCAGGATGACGCTGCCGCCGTCGCCGCCGTTGCCGCCGTCCGGCCCTCCGCGCGGGACGTACTTCTCACGGCGAAAACTGACGCAGCCGTTGCCGCCGTCGCCGCCCTGTGCAACGATCTTTACGGTATCTACGAACATAGACGAGACGCATGCTCGCGTCGTCCCGGCTGGGGTCAGGTAGGGATACGTGGCAAAAGAGATACTTGAGATGGGTTCTCTGCCCCCGGCGCCACCGACCTGAGAGTTGCGGACTCGAGAGTTGAAGGCCCGAGAGCTTATGCCCCGTGGGTTACTTGCCCACCGGGAGAACGCAGACCTTCTGTTTCTGTTTACCGGCCCTGATGAAATCGACGATGCCGTCGACCTTGGCGTAAAGGGTATGGTCGCGTCCCACTCCCACATTGGTTCCCGGAAGGAACACCGTGCCGCGCTGACGCACCAAAATGCTGCCCGCGCTTACTGTCTGTCCCCCGAACCGCTTGACTCCGAGACGCTGGGAATTGCTGTCTCGGCCGTTTCGGGAGCTACCACCGGCTTTCTTGTGAGCCATCTATCTTCACCTCCGAGGGGTCATGCTTGAATCTTGGTTATCTGGAGTTTTGTGTGGCGCTGGCGATGGCCGGCCTTTCGTTTGTATCCTTTGCGCCGCTTGAACTTCATGACGATAATCTTCCTGGCTTTTTCGAGGCCAAGCACCGTGCCCTCTATCTTGACCGCTTCGAGTTCCTTCTTGTCAATGACGGGCTTGCCTTCCTTCGAGAGCAACTTGACATCGTCAAACGAGACAGTCTGGCCAACCTCGGCGTCGAGCTTTTCAACCCTGATGATATCGCCCTCGGCAACCTTATACTGTTTGCCGCCGGTCTCAATTATGGCGTACATGCCCTTGGGCTCCTTTCAACTCTATTGTACAAGAACGGCAAAAAAATTGGTAGCCCCTGGGGGAATCGAACCCCCGTTTGATGGCTGAGAACCACCCGTCCTAGGCCACTAGACGAAGGGGCCACATCCTAGACTGCCACCCGCTTCCATCTTTCTCGCAATCACACGAGTCGGGTGACAAGTAGAACTAATATAACATATTCTTGCGCCGAAAACAAGCAGAAACGGGCGAGCCGCACGGCTGGGGAGGCAGGACTCGAACCTGCAACTTCCTGATCCAGAGTCAGGCGTCTTACCAATTCGACGACTCCCCAAGGTACGGAGAGACACCAAACC
>CAZEBC010000161.1:0-9036 GCA_964510165.1 uncultured bacterium | reverse complement strand
ACAATCGTGCAATGTTCTTTGGGTTTCACCAAGTTGTGTGATACAATTTCAATAACCTTGAGCTTATCCGCAAAACAAGGAGGGAGTCATGTGTAGGAAATCAATAGGAATTCTGCTGACCACAGTCCTTCTCTCCTTGAGTTCCGCTGCCCTGGCCGCCACCCATTACGTCCCCGACGACTTCGCCACAATCCAGGCGGCGCTCGACGGCGCCGCTGAAGGTGACGTCGTCATCGTTCGCGACGGCACGTATACCGGCGCCGGCAACAAGAACCTCGATTTCAATGGGAAAGCGATTTACCTGCGTTCGGAACACGGACCGCAAACCTGCACCATCGATTGTCAATCCGATGGCCGCGGCTTCTTTTTCCACAGCGGCGAGACTTCCTCATCGGTCGTGGATGGGTTTCACATCACGAACGGCCTGGTCACCTCCGATGCCGGCGCAATCTATTGCTACGCCTCGTCTCCCGAAATAACCAATTGCATCATCACTGGAAATTCTGCCACCGGGACCTGGAGCGACGGCGGCGGCATCTTCTGCGATACCGCCTCACCCGTAATCAGCAACTGCGTCATCACTGGCAACTTTGCCGAATTTGACGGCGGCGGCATCCACTGCTATTACGAATCCGCCCCAACCATCACGAACTGTATCCTCACCGGAAATCACGCCGGTCAATATGGTGGAGGAGTCTCGTCCTGGAACGCATGGCCGACCGTCGCCAATTGCACCGTCAGCGGGAATCATGCCGACGGCGCGGGTGGAGGGATCAGCGCGCACCTCTCCTCGTCGGCGACCGTCTCCGACAGCATCGTCTGGGTCAATTCCGCCCCCACAGGCTATGAACTGGCGGCCGCCCTCCTATCGTCAATAAGTGTCAGTTACAGCGATGTCAGAGGAGGTCAGGCCGGCGCATATGTGGAGGCATTTTCCCTGCTTGAGTGGGGCACGGGAAATATGGATGCAAACCCCCTGTTTGTCTCCGGCCCGCTCGGCGCGTACTATCTGAGTCAAACCAGCGCCGGACAGGCCTCAACCAGCCCGTGCGTCAACGCGGGGAGCGATTCCGCCGCCGATCTTGAGCTCGATATGCTCACCACGAGGACCGACCATGTATTCGACGCCGACACTGCCGACATGGGATACCACTACGGTTCGGCAACAAACGTGAGCAGAATCAACCTCATCTCTCCTTTCCGGCTGAGCTCGTTGTCCTCGCCACCCACGTTCACATGGCGAACCCTTGGCGGCACGGATAACGCCTTCGCGGTCGATGCAAGCCTCTCTCCCGGATTCCGAAAACACTGGTCCACATACAACGATCTGCATGAAGTGATCCAAACCGAATCCTGGACCATGCCCCTTCCGGTCTGGAATATGATCCCGTCCGGAACACGCGTCTACTGGCGAGTGCGCGGAGCGGACCTCGCGGAGGAACCGCTCAGCGTTATTGACAGCAGCCAGATATGGTCGTTCATCAAACAGTAGTGCGTTTCATCGAATGAAAGGAATCGGTGTGATTACAGTGCGGGGAGGTGTATCAAGAGCGAAGACAATGGCCTTAGTCGCGAAGACCCTGGCGGGATTTCTCATAGCCTTGTGTCTCTCGTTCGAGTCAGCCAGCGCAGCCACCACTCACTATGTCCCCGACGATTTCGCCACAATCCAGGCCGCCCTCGACATGGCCACCAATGGCGATATGATCGTCGTGCGCGACGGTACATATGCCGGCGCCGGCAATAAGAACCTCGATTTCGACGGCAAGGCAATATACCTGCGCTCGGAAAACGGCCCGGCCAACTGCATCATTGACTGCCAGCACGACGGCCGCGCCTTCGCCTTTCACAGCGGAGAGACACCCGAATCGGTCCTCGATGGCTTTACCATCACAAAAGGCCTCACCCAATATAGCGGCGTCTTTCCGGACGGATGGGGCGCTGGAATCCTCTGCTATCGCTCCTCACCCACCATCAAGAACTGCGTCATCACGGGGAACCAATCCATCGGGACCGACTCCGGCAGCGGCGCCGGCATCAGTTGTTACCTTAATGCGTCGCCCATCATTGTCAACTGCCTCGTCGCCAGCAATTCCGGCGTCTGGGGAGGCGGCATCTACTGCAACTTCTCCTCCTCGCCCACCATCTCCAACTGCACCATCACCGGCAACTCGGCCCGTGGCGGTGGCGGCATCTACACCGCCAACCAATCCTGGCCGACCATTACCGACTCGATCCTGTGGGATAATTCCGCAACCTACGGCCTCGAAATCGAAGTCGTCCAAGACTCCGACCTCACCGTTGCCTACAGTGACGTCAAAGGCGGCCCCGCTGCCGCCCTCGTGCAATCCGACTCCACCCTGCATTGGGACGTCGGCAATATCGTCTCCGACCCGTTCTTTATCTTCGGGCCGCTCGGAGAATACTACCTGAGCCAGTCCGCGGCCAGCCAGCCTGCTGACAGCCCCTGCGTCAACGCGGGCAGCGATACCGCCGCCAATCTCGGACTCGCCATCCTCACCACAAGGACCGACCATGTCCCCGACACCGACACGGCGGATATGGGATACCACTACGGCCGGGATTCCTCCCTCAGCCGGATCAGTCTCGTGTCGCCCTCAAAATTGAGCACATTGTCGGCGCCTCCCGCTTTCTCATGGAGGGCGCTCGGTGGCGAGCAAAACTCGTTCGCCATCGACCTAAGCCTTTTGCCTGGATTCAAGGACTACTGGTCCACCCACAACAATCTGCATGAAACCATCCAGGCCGAATCCTGGACCATGCCCCTCTCGGTCTGGAACATGATCCCGTCCGGTACCCGGGTCTACTGGCGCGTCCGCGGGGCGGACCTGTCCGAAGACCCGCTTCGCATCATCCGCAGCAACCAGATATGGTCGTTTATCAAACAATAGGGGCACAGATATCTTGCAGCGGGTTGTTGGATGATGACGATCAGCCCGATTCAATTGTTCAGCGTCTTGTTTTTCTCGATATCGGGAGGAGCATTGACGCTTGTCGGTATGCATCTCATGATTGGATCGCTTGTATTCGTAATACTCGCTGTCCAATGCCCTTCCTGCGGCGCTCGCTGGCTGTGGCGTGGTTCGTACCAAGCCGATAGCAGCGGCTCCTATTCACTCATCTTCTGACATTCTCGAAATGTCCTCGATGTGGCGAGTAAACTTTCTTCGTCCCTGCGCCTTCGCGTGAGGATCAGCGGAAATGAGCGAAATCCGCGGATAACGACCCAATCCGCCGTTAATCCTTTGCGGCCTGGGCTTCGTACACCACTCTGCCTCCGACGATCGTCATCGCCACTCGGGCATCCGTGATTTGCTCCGGCGAAACGCGCGTGATGTCGCGGTCGAGCACGACGAAATCAGCGTATTTGCCCGGCTCGATCGTGCCCAGGCGCCGCTCATCGAATGAGAACTGAGCCGCCTCGGACGTGTACAGGCCGACCGCCTCGCCGACCGACAGCTTTTCCTCCGGCCCGATATCCGCGCCCGAGGCTGTCTTCCTCTGCACGGCATCACGTATTCCGGTCAGCGGCTCGGCCGGGGCAACCGGCGAATCCGACGCGCCCGCCAATCGAATGCCGTGATTGATCAGCGAGCGATACGGGTACAGCCTATGCCCGCGCTTGGGGCCGAACGCCTCCATGAAGCCGTCCCCCAGATGCGACAGGAACATCGGCTGGCTCGAGACGAGCAGGTTCATGTTGGCCGCCCGCTCGATCTGCTTTTCGGTTATGTTGCCGCAATGCTCGATGCGATGGCGCAGCGGATTGTCGCTCTTCGCGCCCAGCGTCTTCTCGAAGGCGTCTATCAGAGCCTCCAGCGCGGCGTCGCCCTGCGCATGAACCGCCACCTGATAGCCCGCCGAATCGAATTTCCTTATTTTCTCCAACATCTCTTCCGGCGTGCTCAAGAAGATGCCGGTTTCATTGCTGTTCTCGTACGGTTTCGAGATGGCCGCCGTTCGGTTGCTCATACCGCCATCCATGAACGTCTTCATCGCGCCTATCTTCACCATCGGAGTCCCGTATCCGCACCGGATTCCCGCATCAAGAAGCGTCTGCGCGGCGTAGTCAATGGTCATCGTGTATACGCGCAGGTTCAGCCGCCCCTGGCGTTCCATCTCCTGGAGAAGGTTCGTTGAGTGAGGCGTCGAATACGCCTCATGCAGCATCGTGATTCCGGCCCGGTTGTAATGCTCGATGGCGGTCTCCACCGCCTGAATCTGTCGCTCCAAAGGCCAGGCCATGAAGTCCTGCGCGAACAGCCCCTGGAGCATGTTCAGGAGCGCCGACTCCTCGAGGATGCCGTTCGGTTCGCCGGTGGCGGGGTCCTTGCGGACGATGCCGCCGGGCGGATCGGGTGTCTCGGCGGTGTATCCGAACATCTCGAGCGCCCGGGAGTTCACAACTCCCGCATGACCCGAGACATGAATCAGCAGAATCGGGTGCCGGGTGCTGGCGCGGTCAAGGTCGGCCCTGGTGATTGGGCGCTTTTCTTCGAGATGGTAATGCGCATAACCAAAGCCTCTCACCCATTGACCTGGAGGCGTTGTTTCAGCCGTATCTCGCAGTTTGCCTATGATATCCCCTATCGTGCGCGTGCCGGTGGCCGCGCGGCAATCCACCGAGCTGACCAGATACGCGTAAAACCCGAGGTGGTTGTGCGTGTCAATGAAGCCGGGCAGCAGCGTCTTCCCCTGCAAGTCGAGTATCCTGGTTTCCGGTGTCGCCAGGGCGGAAATCTCGCGGTTACTGCCCACCATGAAAATCCTGTCCCACTTCACCGCCACGGCGGATGCCCGACGGTCAGCCGAATCCATGGTGATGACATTTCCGTTCTTTAGTATCAAATCCATGAACATGTCTCCCTGGGTTGATGCTTTCGCCCTGCGACATCCAGCCCGGCTATGAAGCGCCGTTCCCTTTCACCAGGTCGAACGGCCAGGCGACCACGCCGCCGTCCATGAACCTGGTGTCCTTGAAACCCGCGCCGTCGAGGATTCTGCATGCCTCATAGCCGCGCAGGCTCACCTTGCAGAACGGAATGATCTCCTTATCCTTCGGCAGTTCGCCAAGGCGCTCTTTCAACTGGCCGAGAGGGATAAGCTTTGTCCCCTCGATATGCACCTCATCATATTCGTTCTGATTGCGAACGTCGAGGAGCACAAAGTCCTCGCCGCGGTCAAGCTTTTCCTTGACCTTCATGGGCGAGATGCTCCGCGCCTCGCCCGACAGCTTGTTGCGCATCACATTGATCGCCGTCAGCGCCGGCCCGATGGGCGAAGAGTAGGGCGGCGCATAGCAGAGGTCCAGGTTGCCCAGTGCCTGCGCAGTCAAGCCACTATTGATAAGCGCGGCAAAAACATCCGTTCGCTTGTCCACGTCGCCCATGCCGACCACCTGTGCGCCCAACAGTCGGCCGGTCTTCTTCTCGGCCACCAATTTGACGGCGATGAGTTTCGCGTTCGGATAGTAATGCGATCGGTCGGGCCCCGGCACAATGACCGTCTCCACATCATAGCCCATCTGCCGGGCTTCGCGTTCGGTGAGGCCCGTTCGGCCAACATTCATCTCGAACGTCTTGAACACCAGAGTGCCGAGCACGCCCGGAAAGGTCTCCTTCCCACCGGTCACGTTGATGCCGACCACGCGGCCCTGCTTGTTCGCGGTCGAGCCCAGCGGAACGAACACCGGCTTGTCGCACACCATATGACGCATCTCCACGCAGTCACCCGCTGCGTAGATATCGGGGTCGCTCGTCTGCATGTACTCGTTCACTTTGATGGCGCCGGTTGCGCCGATCATTAAGTCGGCCGACCTCGCAAGCTCGACATTGGGCCTGACGCCGATGCCGAGCACCGCGAAATCGCAGTCGAGAACTGCGTGTTCGGTGACGACCTGCCGGATATTGCCGAGGTCGTCGCCCTTGAACTCGACCACGCCGTCCGAAGTCCTCACGGCAACTCCCTTGGACTGGAGATGCCGCTTCACCATCACCGACATCTCGTAATCGAGCGCCAGCATGATCTGGTCCATCTTTTCAACCAGAGTCGTCTCGACTCCGCGCACAACGAGAGATTCGGCAGCCTCAAGGCCGATGAAACCGCCGCCCACGATGACGCCCTTTTTCCCCTTGCCGACCAACCGCCGAAGCGCCTCGGCGTCCTCGATGGTCTGAAGCGTGTGAATGTTCTTGAGGTCTGTGCCGGGGATTGGCGGAATGACCGCCTTGGCGCCGGTCGCGATCAGCAGTTTGTCATACTTGATGGAGAAGTCCTCGCCGGTATCGAGGTTCTTGCCCGAGACGGTCTTGTTTCCCCGGTCTATCGAGGTGGCCTCGTGATGGGTCAGTATCTCCAGGTCCTTCATCTTCTTGAAAAACGCCGGAGTCCTGGGAACGCCAAGCAGGTTCGAGTAGAGCGCCTCCTGCTTCTGCACCGTGCCGCTCAGGTAATACGGCAGTCCACACGCCGCATACGAAATGAACGCGCCCTTGTGCAGCACCGTTATCTTCATTTCCTGATTGCGCCGGCGCGCTTTTGAGGCGGCCTTAAGGCCGGCAGCATTCGCTCCAATTATCACGAAGTGCATGGTTGTCCTCCTTTATGGTGTCGTGTCCGGGTCCGCGCTCCAGCGTCTACCCTGGCCGTGAAGTCCGGCTTCGCCGATGGCGCCGCGCCTCGGACCCCCGGAGTTTCTCTCTTGTTTCCAATCGTCCGGAAAGAAAAGCCAGAGCAGAAGCAACAGCAAGACGGGAATTATCACAAATGCCCACAGCATCTTCACTCCGCCGAGATATTTCGTCGTTGTCGTCCTTATCCACGGCCAGTGAAGGATGATGTGAATGATGAACAGGGCGAGGAACGTGAGCGAGAGGCAGAGGTGCAGGTTGCCCCAATCATGGCGGTGGAGCCCCCACAAGTATTTCTCGCTCTGCGGCGCCTCGCCGGTCGGGATGACGAACCCGAGCAACAGCCCGACGATGCCGATCGCGATGACCGCGATGAACATCAGCGCGTCAATTATGTAGTTCAACTTGCTTCGGTCCATGGCGCGGATTTCTGGGGCAAGAGGGGTTCAACCATCCACAAGGATAACCCTTTCTGCATCGCTTTGTCAAAACCGCGTGAAGCCGTGACTCAGCTAAGGGTCCGAAGGACACAATATATAGAACCGAGACTTGAAAAACACCAAATATATGGTATAATAGCCTCAATTGAACGAGCGTCGGTCTTGGCGCCAAAGGACAACCCGCAGAAGGACTGAGAGAGTGGCGCAGCTACGGGTAAGGGTGTTTCGTTTCCTGCTTCCAATCGCGCTTGTCTTGCTCTTTTCAACCACCGTCTACCCCGATGTGACAAGAGCAATCGAGCCGGGCCTCTCGGTCACCCTCAAGAGTGGCAAAGATATCTTTATGCAGGCCTGTCCCGTGGAAGACTGCGACGGCACGGAATGGGCGATTCGTGTTCTCGCCGACTCGGAAAGGCAGGCCAAGTACCTGAAGGGGGATTGTCTTGAGGTTCCCTATTCCGCGTTGGCCGAGGGATACCAGTTGGAGGCCATGCGGGCATTATTCCCGAACGACTCTTTTGACCAGGACGGCTGGATCCACAAGGTGACATATCTCTCAGCCGGCCGCGCGGGCGGTGAAACGCTCTGGAGCATAAGCAGGTGGTTCACAGGGGTCCCGCACAACTACAAGAAGATAATGCAGCACAACCGCATCACGACGCACACCAGACTCTACAAGGGCACGGTCGTGAGAATCCCGTTTGACCTGCTTTTGCCGGGATTGCAGGAGCCTATTCTGGCTGAAACCGCGGCCAAGCAAGCCATGCTCTCGTTTGCGCCCGACTCGAAACGACTCAATGGCGACCTTACGCTCAAGTCCGACGCGCGCGGCCCGTATGCCTCGTACCGCATGAAGAAAGGCGACACGATCTATTCGAAGGTGGTCATGAAATACACGGACCGCGTGACCGCCGAAGACGTGCTCGACGCGGTCGATGTGATCTGCGAGCGGAGCGGCATCAAGTATCCGCGCAGGCTGAAGGCGGGCGATGAGGTGAAGATACCGCTGGACATGCTTTCGGCGATGTATTTGCCGCCGAACGACCCGCGCCGGATCGAGTATGAGCGGCTCAAAGCGGAGGCCGAACAATATTCGAACCCCGTCCGCACCGCCGACCTTGTGGGCGTCATCGTGATTCTTGACCCCGGCCACGGCGGCAATGACCCGGGGACAATAGCCAGACTGCATGGGCGCGAGATTTACGAGGACGAGATCGTGTACGACATCATGTGCCGGATCAAGTCTCTGCTCGAACGCACGACCATGGCGAAAGTCATTCCCACAATCGTTGACCAGACTCAAGAGTATGAGCCTCAGGACCTGTCCTATTTCCCCAAGGATTCAGACGAGAGCGTGCTCACCAATCCCGCATACAAGAACCACGACGCGCGCGTATCGGTCAACCTGCGCTGGTATCTCGCCAACTCCATTTTCAGGAAGGTGACGCGGGACGGCGCTGATCCGGACAAGGTGGTCTTTGTGAGCCTGCACGCCGACTCGCTGCATCCCTCCGCGCGCGGCACAATGATCTACATTCCGGGCACGTATTATTGTCAGGGAAACGGCGGAAAATCGGGCCGGGTGTATGAATCGGTGGCCGAGGTGAGGGAGAAGCAGTACGTGAGCATCCCCTACAAGGATCGCGTGAGGTCCGAGGGGCTTTCGTCGGAGCTTTCGAAACATCTCGTTGATGCATTGGCTCAGTACGGCATCGCGGTGCACACCGAAAAGCCCGTCCGCAATCACGTAGTAAGACGCCGCCGCGAATGGGTGCCGGCGGCAATCCGCCACAACATTGTTCCCACCAAGATTCTGGTCGAGGTCGCAAATCTGAATAACCGCGACGACTGCAAGCTGGCGACCGATCCCGCCTTCCGCGAGCGCTACGCCGAGGCGTTCGTCCACGCCCTCAAGCAGTACTACAGCAACTGAGCGGGCCGCGAAC
>CAZEBC010000160.1:0-9272 GCA_964510165.1 uncultured bacterium | reverse complement strand
TCAGTGTCAGTCCATGCCGTCCACGGTGTCCGCGCTCAGGTCTTGGTGAGCTCCTTGGTGTCCTTAATGGCTTGTTGGTTAAGTCAAGCATTTCCCCTTCTTGAATTCGCGGGGGCCGTGTGCTACCATGACTCCGCTTATTCGGGACCGGTGCAGGGGACTGGGCCCCGCGCCTGCCCTGGAACGCCGGTCTGTGCGCGAACCGCCCCTCCAATGTTCCAGTTTCTCGGGAGAGCAATGCCGTGACCGTGATCGAAGTCGTCTTTCCGGTGTTCGCAATTGTGGCGCTCGGGTATTACCTTGCCCGCAACCGCACCATGGATGTCGTCACCATTTCCGAAATCGTGGTCAACGTGACCAGCCCGTGCCTGGTGTTCACCTCGATCGCCAAGAAGGAAATGGTACCCTCCGAATGGCTCGTGATGGGAGGCGGGGCGGCTGCGGTCGTCTTCGGCTGCGGCGCGCTCACGTGGCTGTATCAGCGTGCGAACAACGTGCGCATGCGCGGGCTGTATCTGCCGACGATGTTCATGAACACCGGCAACATGGGACTGCCGTTCGCGCTGCTGGCGTTCGGCGAGACGGGCCTCGAGAAGGCCATCATGTTTTTCATCCCCGTCGTGATCCTTCACTTTTCGCTTGGGGTGTACATCGCGAAGGGCGAGGGCGGACTCAGGGAGATCTTCAGGCTCCCGCTCATCTACGCGGCCCTGGCCGGGCTGGCGTCCTCGCTGTTCCATGCGGTCCCGCCGAGATTCGTGATGACTGCCCTTGAGATGCTGGCCGACGTGGCCATCCCGCTGATGATTTTGAACCTGGGCATTCAGCTACGACTGCTGAAAGTGTCGAAACTTCGCCATGCAGTGGCGGGAGTGCTCATCAGGATGCTCGGGGGCCTCGCGCTCGCGTACGCGTTCGTCGCGATTTTCGGAATCGGCGGCGTGAGCCGCAACGTCATCTTTCTCGATGCGATCATGCCGCCCGCCGTGTTCAACGTGATATTCGCGCAGAAATACAACGCCGATGCCGATGTGGTCGCCTCCACCATTGTGCTCGGCACGCTGTTCAGCGTGGCGCTCACGCCGGCGTATCTCGCATTCGTCACGTGATGTGCGCGGCAGGACTTTTCGCGGCGCCGGTTCTGTGGCATGATGGAAAGAGAGAGGGGTTAAGATGAAGCTATTGTTCGTATCAACAAACCGCCTCAGACGCGTGATGCCGCCGATGCCGCTCGGGCTTGCGAGCATCATCGCGCAAATCGACGATTCGCGCCACGATATCCGCGTGCTCGATTTCATGTTCTCGGAAGACCCCGAAGGCGAGCTGAAGAAATCGCTGTCGGAATTCGGGCCGGACATCATCGCGGTCTCTATCAGAAACATCGACAATCAAAGCTATCTGCACACCGAATATCTCCTCCCCAAGGACAAGGCCTATATCCGGCTTTGCCGCGAGAATTCCGACGCGCTCATCGTTGTCGGCGGGCCCGCGTTCACGGTCAGCCCGGTCGCCGAGTTCGAATATCTCTCCCCTGACTTCGGCATCTTCGGTGAGGGAGACGTCGCATTCCCGGAACTCGTCAATCGCATTGAAAAGAAGGCCGATCCCTCAGATATCCCCGGACTGGTGTGGCGGGACGGTAATGTCGTACGCATGAATCAGCGCCAATGCATCGAGAACCTCGATTCGCTCCGGCCGCCCCGGCGCGACCTGTTCGACAACGAGCGCTACTCCGCCTCGGGCGGGTTCGCCAACATCGTCGTCAAGCAGGGGTGCGCGTTCCGGTGCCTGTACTGCGACAGCCCGCACACGATGGGCCCGCGCTGGCGCATGAAATCGCCCGAGCACGTGGCGGCGGAGCTGGAAACGATGCAGAAAGAGATCGGCGTCAACGTGGTGTTCTTCACCGACGCCATTTTCAACCAGCCAATCGAGCACGCGAAAGAGATTTGTCGCGCAATCATCAGGCGCGAGCTGGAGATCAACTGGCTCTCGGGCGGATTCCACCCCGCGTTCGCGGACCGGGAACTGCTGGAACTGATGCGCGACGCCGGCTGCCGCGCGGTCTCGCTCGGATGCGACTCGTGCTCGGAACGTATGTTGAAGGCGCTCCGAAAGGGATTCACCAGGGAACAGCTTCGCCATGCCGCTGAGCTTGTCGAAGAGATGGGGATAAACTACGTGCTCTCGCTCCTCATCGGCGGGCCCGGCGAGGACCGGCAAACCGTCGAGGAGAGCATCGAATTCTTGAATAAGCGCACGCCGTTCCTGGTGGATTTCTGCGTCGGAATCCGTCTAATGCCGCATACGGCGCTCCGCGATATCGCGGTCGAGGAGGGCGTCATCTCAGCCGATGACCCGCTCATGGAGCCCCGCTTCTATCTCAGCCCGCGCGTGAAGGACTGGATCGTCGAGTACCTGCTCGAGGCCTGCTCAGGCCACCCCAACTGGACCGTCGCCCACACCGAGCCGTGATTATTACTGCTTCTTAAACGTCTGCATTTCGTCGCTGGTGATGATGGTGAGCGGCTGGGCGGCGAGGTCGGCCCCGCGCACCCGCCAGAACACCGTGCTGCCGCGTGGTATCTTTTTCCAAATCCATTGAGGCATCGTCCATGTGGTTTCGGTGACGCTCTCGCACAGGTCCGTGTGATATTCTCTCAAGCAAAATCGTTACTCTTTGTGGAGCAAATCATGCGCCACTCGGGTCTGTGAATGGGGAGGAACGGGCGCAGGACATGGCGTAAATACTTATAGAATAGTCACTTATAATATTTCATGGACTTCTGCGTTTGGCGTTAACCGAAACGATTGATTGTGGACAAAATGGACGGTGTGGACAACGTGGACGGCCGCGGCGGCGCTCGCGGGGGGAACCGCTATGCTCTTTGACTCCACAAAGCGATTGATGTATCATGAAGAACGGCGTTCGAGGAATCGGTTTTCCTTTCGACATAATTGCCGTGCCGACGAACGCTCTAAGGAGACCAGGAGCATAATCGGGGGGATAGCCTTGTTGAGATTCTTGAACCCTGGTCGCTCTGAGTACTTCATGATTCCGCTCCGAAAACCGCCTTTGACAGCCTGTTCCGCAATACGCTCTGGTCTCATTATGAAAGAAACATTTCGACCGACCCTTGAACTGAATCACGAACCGGGATTGAGAGGCAGGCAGAAAGAAGCATGTCTATGAAATTATTGGTTGCAAACAGGGCTGAGATCGCGGTGCGCATACTTCGAGCCGCCGCCGAGATGAGTATGCGCACGGCGGCCATATTCTCGCAGGATGACGCCCGCTCGCTTCACACACGACGCGCCGACGAGGCTCATTGCCTGGCTGGCACGGGCGCCGAAGCCTATCTCGATATCGAGCAGATACTGACGATCGCGAAGCGGAGTAGCAGCGGCGCGATACATCCGGGCTATGGTTTCCTGAGCGAGAACGCGCGCTTCGCCCAACGTTGCGCCGAGGAAGGGATTGCATTCGTAGGACCCATCGCGAGCACGCTCGAGCTTTTGGGCGACAAGGCGAAGGCGCGTGAGCTTGCCCAACGTTGCGGCGTTCCGACCCTGCCGGGAACCCTGCGGGCGACCAGTCTCGACGAGGCCCGCCGATTCCTCGCCTCGCTCGGCCAGGGAGCGGCCATCATGATCAAGGCCGTGGCTGGCGGCGGCGGGCGCGGCATGCGGCCCGTCTCCTCTCTCTGCGAGCTTGAGGAGGCGTTTGCCCTCTGTCAATCCGAGGCCCGCGCCTCGTTCGGGAATGAGGCTGTCTACGTCGAGCGCTTCATTCCGCATGCGCGGCACATCGAGGTTCAGGTGCTCGGCGACGGCTCGGGCGAGGTCACGCATCTGTGGGAGCGCGAATGCAGCTTGCAGCGGCGTCATCAGAAAATCATCGAAGTTGCGCCCAGCCCGGCCCTGTCGGAGAATCTGCGCGCGCGACTGACCGATGCGGCGGTCCGGATGGCGAGAGAGGTCGGTTACAGGAGCCTCGGCACCTTCGAGTTTCTCGTTGACGCCGACGCGAAGGATGAGGACGCCGCCTTTTTCTTCATTGAGGCGAATCCGCGATTGCAGGTGGAGCATACGGTCACGGAAGAAGTGACAGGCATAGACCTCGTGAGGGCGCAGCTTGAGGTGGCCGCCGGTCGCTCGCTTGCAGAGATTGGCCTGACGCAGGCGAATGTGCCGCCGCCGCGCGGGTACGCGCTCCAGTTGCGCGTCAATATGGAGGAGATTGATGCGAACGGCGCCGTGCGGCCGTCCGACGGCGTGTTGCGCGCGTTCGAGGCGCCTTCCGGCCCGGGGGTGCGCGTCGACACGTTCGTGTATCCGGGCTATGTGATAAACCCGAGATTCGACTCATTGCTCGCAAAGCTCATCTGCCACTCGGTTTCCTCGAACTATGCCGATGTCATCGCGAAGGCCTATCGAGCGCTGTGCGAGTTCAGGATTGAAGGGGTCAAGACCAACATTCCTCTCCTGCAAAACCTCCTGCGGCATCCTGCCGTGGCGGCCAATCGCGTGACCACGCGCTTTGTCGAGGACAACATCGCGTGTCTCGCGAACCCAAGCCGATGCTCGCATGCGCAATTGTACTTCGGCGAAAACGCATTCCCAAGCGTGAGCGCGGTCCCTGACGAAATGCGCGCCGCCGTGCAAGCTCCTGAGAATACCGCGCCCGTGCAGGCCGCCATGCGCGGCACGGTTGTCAGCATCAACGTCGCCGAAGGCGACCTCGTGCACGAATGGCAGACGGTCGCAATCATAGAAGCCATGAAGATGCAGCAGACGGTGAAGGCCGGTGTGACCGGCCTTGTGCGGCTTGTGTGCGTTGCGGAAGGCGATACGGTGTCTGCGGGGCAATCGCTCATGTTTATCGAGCCGAAGGATGCCGCCGTCATGGAAACTGTGCAGGAGCAGGCCGTCGACCTGGATGAGATACGGGCCGACCTCGCCGAAACCATCGCGCGCCATGAGCTTGGCCTCGATGAGTCGCGCCCCGACGCCGTCGCGCGGCGACGAAAGACCGGCCAGAGGACTGCGCGCGAAAACGTCGCCGACCTGGTGGACCCGGGCAGCTTCATAGAATACGGCTCGCTGGCGGTCGCGGCCCAGCGCCGCCGCCGCTCGATGGAAGACCTCACCAGGGCGACCCCGGCCGACGGCCTGGTTGCCGGCATAGCCTCGGTCAACGGCGACCTGTTCGACGAGTCGCGCTCGCGGTGCATGGTGATGGCCTACGATTATACGGTGCTGGCCGGAACGCAAGGCATGATGAACCACAAGAAGAAGGACCGGCTGCTCCACCTTGCCGAGCAATGGCGGCTGCCAATCATCCTGTTCGCTGAGGGCGGCGGCGGACGGCCGGGTGACGTGGACGTCATGGACGTCTCCGTCGCGGGGCTGGACATCACGACGTTCAAACAATTCGCCAAGCTGAGCGGCCTCGTTCCGCTCATCAGCATCGTGTCGGGCCGCTGTTATGCCGGCAATGCGGCGCTGCTGGGTTGCGCCGATGTGATTATCGCGACGCGCAATTCCAATATCGGCATGGGCGGCCCGGCGATGATCGAGGGAGGCGGGCTGGGCGCGTGCAAGCCGGAGGACATCGGCCCCATTGACATCCAGTCGCCGAACGGCGTCGTGGACATCGTCGCCGAGGACGAGGCCGAGGCGGTGCGCCTGGCCAAAAAATATCTGTCATATTTTCAGGGGCCTCTCTCCGGGTGGGAGTGCGCCGACCAGAGGTTGCTCAGGCGCTGCATTCCGGAGAATCGGATGCGCGTGTACAACGTGCGCACCGTTATCGAGACGCTGGCCGATAAGGGAAGCGTGCTGGAACTGCGGCGCGAGTTCGGCATCGGCATCGTCACGGCGCTCATCCGGCTCGAGGGGCGCCCGCTTGGACTCATCGCGAACAATCCCATGCATCTCGGCGGCGCCATTGACGCGGACGGCGCGGACAAGGCGGCCCGCTTCATGCAGCTCTGCGACGCGTTCGACATCCCCATGCTCACCCTTTGCGACACTCCCGGGTTCATGGTCGGGCCGGACGCGGAGAGGACGGCGCAGGTTCGCCACTTCTGCCGCATGTTCGTGAACGGAGCGAGCGCGACCGTTCCGTTCTTCGCCGTCGTGCTGCGCAAGGGATACGGGCTTGGCGCACAGGCGATGGTCGGCGGCAGTTTTCACAACCCACTCTTCATCGTGTCGTGGCCAACGGGCGAGTTTGGCGGCATGGGGCTTGAGGGTGCGGTTCGGCTGGGCTTCCGCAAGGAACTCGATGCGGTCGAGAATCCGGAGGAACGTCAGGCGCTGTACGAGTCCATGGTGGCGATGGCGTACGAACACGGCAAAGCGCTCAACATGGCGTCGGTTCAGGAAATAGATGACGTGATCGACCCCGTGGACACGCGCGCATGGATATTGCGCGGCCTGCGCTCGCTGCCGCCGCCCGCGCCCCGCGCGGGCAAGAAGCGGCCGTGCGTGGATGCTTGGTGAAATGACGCGGTTATCCGTCGGACGTGTCGGACCGGTCTGACCTGTCCGACGGCAATGCATTCTCGAGGAATGCCCCCAATGGCTTACAGAATACTTGAGAACATCTGCACGGGCTGCGGCGAGTGCGTCGAGGAGTGCCCAATGGGCGCGATCGAGGATACCGCCGACGGTTATTCGATTGATCCCGACCTCTGCACCGAGTGCGGCTCATGCGCCGACATCTGCCCCGCCCGCGCCATTACCGGCGCCGCCGCCTCGAACGAATACTCGGATGACTACTGCGCGTGACTCCGATATCGGGCCGTGGGCCGCATGTGACAAGGCCATTACTCTCTGATATACTGTATGAGAGTGGGTTTTGGCCGCTGATCATCCTTCGCGTCTCATATCGAAAACCTTGCGATCCAAAAGTGGTGTGACCATAGTCAGTGCACGATGTCCTGGCAGTCGTCAGACGCTTAAGTTGAAGCTGAACCTTAACAGGAGGAACCATGCGTGACAAGCTGATCACAATTGCGGGTATAGTCATTCTCGTAGGAATTGTTCTGGCAATCAACCGTCATTTTCGCCAAGACGGAAACCCGGCGATTCCGTCGAACGTGCGCGATTTTTCCGGCGAGGCGGTAGCCCAAGACGAGGAGGGAAAGAGATTGGTAGCGACTGTCGAGACCAACAAAGGCACTTTCTCATTTGAACTGTTTCCTGAAGACGCCCCGGGAACCGTCGAGAATTTCGTCAAGCTCGCCCGGAAGGGCTTTTATGACGGGACCATCTTTCATCGGGTCGTGCCCGGCTTTGTGATTCAGGGAGGCGACCCGACGGGCACGGGAAGCGGAGGTCCGGGTTACACGATAAAGGCCGAGTTCAACAAGAGAAAGCATGTCGCCGGAACGGTCGCGATGGCTCGGTCGGCTCACCCCGACAGCGCCGGCAGCCAATTCTATGTGTGTCTCGCGCCCACGCCCCATCTCGACGGGAGCTATACTGTGTTCGGACAGGTGATCGAGGGGATGGACGTGGTGCAGGCCATCGGCAAGACGCCCACAAAGCAGTCCCGCCCCGTCGAGAAGATCGTGATGAACAAAGTGACCATAAAGGAAGAACCAGCCAAAGCGAAATGAGTCTGTCGCTCGACCGGATACGCGAGCGGGCCGCGCAGGCGCTCGCCCGCCTTGAAAGCTGCGACATGTGCCCGCGCAACTGCGGGGTCAACCGCCTTCTCGACGAAACCGGTTTCTGCCGGACAGGACGCTACGCTCTGGTCTCCAGCTATGGCCCTCACTTCGGCGAGGAACCGCCGCTCGTGGGCTCGCGCGGCTCGGGGACCATCTTCTTCGCGGGTTGTAACCTCGGATGCATCTTCTGCCAGAACTACGACATCAGCCACTTGCTCCACGGGAGCGCGGTGACGCCGCAGGAACTTGCGGACCTGATGCTCGAACTCCAGGGCCGTGGATGCCACAACATCAATCTCGTGACGCCGTCACACGTCGGCGCGCAGATACTTGAGGCGCTGCCCATCGCGAACGAGCGCGGGCTCAAGGTCCCACTGGTGTACAACTGCGGCGGCTACGACTCGATAGACACGCTCAAGCTGTTCGACGGCATCATAGACATCTACATGCCCGACGCCAAGTATGCGGATGAGAAGGTCGCGATGGAGTTTTCGCGCGCGCCCAACTACCCGCAGGTCATGAAGGCCGCGCTCAAGGAAATGCACCGGCAGGTGGGCGACCTCGAAATGGACGAGCGCGGAATCGCGGTCAGAGGCATGATCATCCGTCATCTTGTACTGCCCAACGGGCTGGCCGGAACGCAGGACATCATGCGTTTCATTGCCAGAGAGCTTTCCACGGACTCATATGTGAACATCATGGAGCAGTATCACCCGGTCTACAAGGCGTACGAACATTCGATGATCAACCGGCGCATCACGCGCACGGAATATCTCGAGGCGCTCGACATGGCCTCCGCCGAGGGGTTGCACCGGGGCTTCTGAAAGGAGAACTTCGCCGAGATGGCCGACACCGCGCACATCGCCAAAGAATTGAAGAGGATACCGTTCTTCTCTAACCTGAGCGACGCGCCGCTCAAGGAACTTGCGCGCGCGGCCCGACAGAAGGCCTACGAGAAGGGACAGATGGTCTTCTTTGAGAACGACCCCTGCGACGGTTTCTATTTCATCAGCGACGGAAGCGTGAAGATATACAAGATGTCATCGGGCGGCCGGGAGCAAATCCTTCACACACTCAAGAGTGGCGAGACGTTTGGCGAGGTGCCCACCTTCGACAACGGTCTCTGCCCCGCATACGCGCAGGCGCTTGAGGCTTCCACGCTGTTGCTCATAAGGAGAGTCGATTTCGAAAAGACCGTGCAGCGCTACCCGGAGGTCGCGATCGGGCTGCTCCAGCATTTCGCGCGGTGGTTGCGCCGCTTCACCATGAAGCTGGAGGAACTCTCGCTTAAGGATGTCGGCGAGCGCCTCGCGAGTTACCTCATCCGAGTTGCGGACGAAGCCGGCGTCAAGACGCCCGAGGGCGTCGAAGTGCGCCTCAAGGAAAGCCAACAGGAGATCGCCGCTCGCATCGGAACCGTCCGCGAAATCGTCTCGCGCAATCTGCGTAAGTTCCAGGATATGGGCCTCATCCGCCTCAAGGGCCGCCATCTCGTCATCCTCGACCGTGAGGGCCTGAAAAGAACCGCCTGAGCCGGTAATGTCAAGATTTCTGTGCAAAAAGGGGTCTGAGCGATCTTTGGTGAGAAAG
>CAZEBC010000159.1:3876-9309 GCA_964510165.1 uncultured bacterium | reverse complement strand
GGAGGGGGATTTGAAAGCCGCATATTCACCGCCATCTGATAAAGAAGCCCTCGTTCGTCTGATTCTTGGTCCCATTCTGTCGTTTGGCTGCGGCTACGCCGCGCCATGAAATCTGTGGTTGCTTCGAGGCTTCAGTTGCAGCTATACCCCCTCCGTCCGCAGTGGAATGAGAAGGGACTTGACAACGGGACGGGCGGCCTTATAGAATCAGCTATCAAGTGACGCTTCATAGTTTAGTGTTTGTCTCCCCGCGCGAAACTGACCATGAGAAACGCCTTGCCAAAACCCGGCATAAAGATTCAGGAACTCGCGGCCCGGACCGGCGTGAGCAAATCAACGATCCATTATTACGCAGAGAAGGGATTGCTGCCGCCTCCGAAAAAGACCAGCCGCACGATGGCGTACTACGATGAAAGCTGCGTCGAAAGAATCAGGCTGATCCGCGATTTCCAGGAGAAGGCATTCTTTCCGCTTGACCGAATCAAGCGGTTGCTCGAAACGGTGCACGACGACGGCATGCTCGAGAACATCCTCGTGATAAGCGCTCAATATGTCGGCTCATTGACAGGCGCCGAGCCTTCGCGCGCGATGTCGGAGCACGAGGTGGAGAGCCAGTTCGGCATCGCGAGGGACCGCCTGGAGCGGCTGGAGCGCCTCAGGGTGCTGAGTCCGGAGTTGAGGGATGGGCGCCGCCTCTATCATCGCGAGGACGTCGAGATTCTGAGGGTGCTGCGACGGATGAGCGAACGCGGGTTCAGCCAGGAGCGCGGCTGGCCTGCCGAGGGCTTGTCCATCTATGTTGAGGCCGCCCGGCAACTCGCGGAAAAAGAGGTAGGGCTTCTGTTCGAGCGGATGTCCGAGGGATTGCACCCGAAGGACACGCAGGCGCTCTTCAACAGCGCCGGCGAGGACATTTTTCTCAGTTTGTTTCTGTGGCTGAGGCGAAGGGAGATGCGGAGGGAGTTCGCCAGGCGCGTGAAACAGATGAAGGACACGAAAAACTTGGGGTAGGTGCGAATTCATTCGCACGCTTTTCACTTGGGGTAAGGAATCGGCGTCAAGCGTCCGTGGGGTAATTAACTGAAGAAGGAGAGAAAGCGATGGTATCATTCGAACTCAGCGATGATCAACGGATGATCTCGGAAACCGTCCGAAAGTTCGCGATAAACGAGATGCGGCCCGTCTATCGCGAATGCGACGAACACTGCAAGATACCGCCCGAGTTCATAAGCAAGGCGTGGGAACTGTTCCTCATCCCGAACAACGTCCCCGAAGAATTCGGCGGCGTCGGCGAGCAGAGATCGGTCGTGAGCGGCGCGATAATCGCCGAGGAATTGGCGTATGGCGACCTTTCGCTCGCCATGTGCGCCCTGCTGCCCGCAACGGTCGTCTTTCCGCTCATTGAATTCGGGACACAGGAGCAGAAGCAGAAATATCTGCCGATGTTCTGCGAGGAGCAATACAAGCCGGCCGCAGCAGCCTTGATGGAGCCGCGCATCGACTTTGATCTCCCCTCCATGAAGACGACGGCCAAACTCGTTGGCGGCGACTACGTGCTCAACGGCGAGAAGTGCCTCGTTCCTCTTGCTGCCGAGGCGGAAGTGCTGCTCGTCTACGCGCAGACCGATCCCGCGGCCGGCGCGAAGGGCGTGCAGGCGTTCCTGGTGGATAAGGGCACGCCGAGCATGGAGATCGGCGAGCGCGAGAAGAACATGGGCATCAAGGCGCTCGACACGCGCAAGGTCACGTTCAAGGACTGCCGCGTTCCCAAGGCGAACAAGCTCGGCGGCGACGCCGGCTGTAACGCCTCCAAGCTCATGTGCTACACCAATGTCGGGCTTGCCGCGATGGCGACCGGCGTCTCGAAGGCCGCCTTCGAGTATGCGCGCGATTACGCCAAGGAGCGCGTCGCGTTTGGAGAACCGATTGCGTCGCGCCAGGCCATCGCGTTCATGCTTGCGGAGATGGCCATCGAGGTCGACGCGATGCGCATGCTGACTTGGGAAGCCGCGTGGAGACTTGACAAGGGGCTGGACGCCCAGCGCGAGGCGTATCTGGCCAAGCAGTACGCGGCGGAAAAGGCGCTCATGATCACCGACCGCGCCGTGCAGGTGCTCGGCGGGCACGGGTACATACGCGAGCATCCGGTCGAACTCTGGCTGCGCAACGGCCGTGGTTTCGCCACGTTCGAAGGCCTCGTTACCATCTGAAAAGGAGGTCGCTCATGATAGATTTCGAACTGTCAGACGCCATACAGAACTCAAGAAACATGGTGCATATGCTGGCCGAAAACATGATGCGGCCAGTCGCACGCAAGTATGACGAGGAAGAACACGGCGACAAGCCGTGGGACTTCATCAATATCATGTGGGAAGACCAGAAGCGGCGGAACCGCGCCCGCATCGAGCGCGGCGAGAAGAAGCCCGACGCGGCAGCCAAGCCGGAGCAGCCTTCTGAAAACTTCGTGATGTTCGCGAACATCATCGAAGAACTTTCGTGGGGCGACTGCGGCCTGTATCTGAATATGCCGGGCGGACTCGGTGTGGCTGCGGTCGAGGCCGTCGGCACTCCGGAGCAGAAGGAGCGGTTCCTGCGCCGGTTTACTGAAGGCAACCCGAAATGGGGCGCGATGGCGATCACCGAGGCGAACGCCGGCTCGGATACTGCCGCGATCACGACGACCGCCGTCCGTGACGGCGACGAATGGGTGCTCAATGGCGAGAAGATATTCGTCACGAGCGGCAAGTCGGCGGTGGTTGATTCCGAAGGATTCGTCGTCGTATGGGCGACCATCGACAAGTCGGCCGGACGGGCGGGCATCAAGAGCTTCATCGTCGAGCACGGGACCCCCGGCATGACGGTTACCAAACTCGAGAAAAAGCTTGGCATCCGCTCCTCCGACACGTGCACCATCGTGTTCGAGGACTGCCGCATCCCGTTCGACAACATCCTCGGCAGTCCCGACGTCCAGAAGAAGAGCAGCACCTCAGGATTCAAGGGCGTAATGGCCACGTTCGACGCCACGCGCCCCATGGTGGCCGCGAGTGCGCTCGGGATCGGGCGCGCCGCAATCGATTTCGTCAAGGAGGAGTTCCAGAATCGCGGCATCGAAATCCGTTACGGAATCTCGCCGTATCGAATGACCGCGGTCGAGCGCGAGGTCCAGCAGATGGAGGCGAACTTGCAGGCCGCACGGCTGCTCACCTGGCGCGCGTGCTGGATGATGGACCGCAAGCTTCACAACAACCTTGAGGCCTCGATGGCCAAGGCCAAGGCAGGCCTCGCTGTAACGCTGGTGACGCAGAAGGCCGTCGAACTTCTTGGCCCGCTCGGCTATTCGCGCGAATACCTCGTCGAAAAGTGGATGCGCGACGGCAAGATCAACGACCTGTTCGAGGGCACCGGCCAGATCAACATGCTCATCGTCGCCCGCCGGATCCTCGACTATTCGCGAGAGCAATTGAAGTAACGAAATCGGCTGAAATCAGAGCAAGAGGCAGGGGCGCGATATATCGCCCCTGCCTTTCTTCCTCCGACTAGATTCTCACGTGCTAACCCATCTTCCGCAGTTCAGAAAATTAAGTTCTGGATTCTCAAGGACGTACCTTTTTTGGAGTGCCATTTGAGATCCCGACCGGCGCGCGCTGGTGTTCAAGCGCAAGCGGTAAACGGGCACGAATGACCACATGCATAAGTATGGCAAACAATGTCATTCCCGCGAAAGCAGGAATCCAAATTGCTTTTTAATGGGTGATCTCTGTGGACCCCGCAAGAAGAGCGCCCGAATGAATTGGCGCCTACAGGGTTTCGGCGAATGAAAACCGCTGGCCGTCGCGATAGGTTGCAATAACCCTGATTTGGTCGAGGCTGTCGGGTATGACCTTGCGCGGGTTTTCGGAGAGGACGACGAGGTCAGCGAGCTTGCCGACCTCCAAACTGCCCACCTTATCCTCCATAAAAAGCTGCCAGGCGGCGTTGATGGTGAGCGCCTTGATCGCCTGGTCCACCGTGACGGCCTGCTCTTCTCCGATGATTCCTCCCCTGCGCGTCTTGCGGGTGACTGCGGACCGCATGAGCTTGAACGGCTCGGCCGGGTACATGGGCGAATCGTTGTGGAGCGAGTTTCGGAATCCTGCCCTCTCTGCCCAGCCAATTGGATATGAAATCCGGGCACGTTCAGGGCCGATGATTTCATCGCGGAGCGCTTCTCCGTAGTAATAGATGTAATTGATGTGCCAGCTCGCCGTCAGGCCGAGCTTGCGCGCCCGCTCCATTTGATCGAGGGGAAAGAGGCCGCCGTGCTCGATCCGATGGCGGTGGTCTGCTCGCGGCGATTTTCTAAGGACGTCCTCGTAGACGCCGATAATTTCGCGGATGGCCCTGTCGCCCTGGCCGTGCACCGCGATCTGGCGGCCTTCGTCATGGTACTTCTGCACGAGTTCTCGGAATTTCTCCTTCGGATACACGGGGCGGCCGCATGTGTCTTTCGGGATTCCGAGGCCCTCCTGCATGAGCCTGCTGTTGAGGTAGGGCTTGTCCAGATACACGTTGCCGGTTCCGAACGAACCGTCGTACCAGAATTTCGCGCCGCCGGATTTGAGGCGGTCGCTTGCGGCTCCGAAGTCAACGGTGATCCCCTGCTCCAGGTCGGTCGCCTTCTCCATGACAGACATGCGGATGGGGCAGTCGTCGCGCTCGATGAGTTCAGAGAGGATGCCCGTCCAGTTGAGGAAAACCGGGAACACGCCCATCGCGCCGACCGTGGTGTACCCGGCGCGGGCGTACCGCTGAATCTGCTTCTCGATGAGGTCGAGGGCCTTGCTTTGTGAATCCAGGAGCGGCGGCATCATGAGCGGCGCAATGGCCGCCTGCTCGATGACCATTCCGGTGAGGTTTCCGTTCTTGTCCTTGACGTATATTCCGGCTTCCGGCTGAGGCGTTTCGCGCGTGATGCCGGCGGCCTCGAACGCCTTATGGTTGACGAACACGGTGTGCATGCTCTGGATCATTACGAAAATAGGGTTGGTCGAGGAGATTTCGTCAAGCGCGTCGGCGTTCAACGCCTTCAGGTCGCGGGTGAGGATGGGGTCATAGCCGAAGGCGCATATCCATTCGCCCGGCTTGGCCTCGGAGGCGGCTCGTTGGAGCCGGGCCATCACCTCGGCGCCGCTCGAGTTGGTGAATCCGCTTGCGTCAATCCAGTCATAGAGGAGCGCGCTGATGACCGGATGACTGTGGGGCTCGATGAGTCCCGGCATGAGGGTCTTTCCGTTGAGGTCGACCACTTGCGTGTGAGGGCCTTTGTGCCGGAATACCTCTTCGCGGCCGCCGACCGCGGTGATTCTTCCGCCGCTGACGGCAAGCGCTTCCGCCGTCGGATTCTTGTCATCAACGGTTATGATGTCGCCACCGAAGAAGATAGTCTCGGCAATC
>CAZEBC010000159.1:1512-3776 GCA_964510165.1 uncultured bacterium | reverse complement strand
CCTGTAATCTGGGAGGTGCAATGCGGGCAGCGTTGGGCCTTGATTGGAATGGTGGAATAACAATACGGACATTCTTTCGAGACCGGTGCGGGCGCGGCGGCCTCCTGTTGACGCCTGAGGCTGTTGATACCCTTCACCAGCAGGAACACGGCCCACGCGACGATCAGGAAACTGATAACAGTGTTAATGAACATGCCGTAGTTAATGGTGACCGCAGCGGCGGCCTGCGCATCAGCGAGCGTCGTATACGGGCCGGGTTTGGCGCCTTCCTTGATGACGAAAAAGAAGTTGGAGAAATCGACTCCGCCCATGAGCAGCCCGAGCGGCGGCATGAGCACATCGTTGACAAGGCTCTTGACGATTGTGCCAAAAGCGCCTCCGATGATGATTCCGACCGCCATGTCAACGACGTTGCCGCGCATGGCGAACTCTTTGAATTCTTTCAGCATGATTGCCTCCCTCTTTTCTTTTCGTTTCGTTGGGTTCTGCTCTACAGTTTCTTCGCAATTACCCACACGGCGTGCACTACCCCGGGAATGTACCCGAGGAGCGTCAACAGGATATTGAGCCAGAAGTGTTTGCCCAATCCAACCTGCAGGAATACGCCCAACGGTGGAAGAAATATGGCCAGCAAAATCTTAAGCAGTTCCATGAGCGCAACTCCATGATACTACCAGAAATCCCTTGTTGTCAGGTGATCCATCCGCTCAAACTCACATAGTTATGGCGGATATCAGGAAAGAGAAAAGGGCCGACCCTCGTGCGAGGGCCGGCCCTCCGGATCGCGTGACGCTAGCGGCTGATAACGTTCAATTCAACCCGTCTGTTCCGAGCCCTGCCTTCCGGCGTTTCATTCGAGGCGATCGGGTCTGCCTCACCCATCCCCTTCGCGGTGACTCTATCGGCGCTGATTCCTTTGGCTACGAGATAGTCTCTCACGGCATTCGCTCTCTTCTGTGAGAGCTGGAGATTGTAGGCGTCCGAGCCTATGCTGTCGGTATGGCCGTGGAGTTCAACCTTGATGGTCGGATTCATTTCAAGCACCCGGACCACCTGGTCCAATGACGAATAGTATTCGGGCTTGATATCCCACTTGTTGTAGTCGAACTTCAAGTCCTTCACAATCCAGCACCCGGCCGCATCCACGGCGGCGCCCTTGGGGGTGCCGGGGCACTTGTCGAGGTAGTCGAGCACGCCGTCTCCGTCGGAATCAAGAGGACAGCCGGCCGAATCCACTGCGACGCCCTTGGGCGTGTCGGGACACTTGTCGAGATAATCGGGAACGCCGTCTCCGTCGGAGTCGAGCGGGCAGCCAGCCGCATCGACCTTTACGCCCTTGGGGGTGCCGGGGCACTTGTCGAGGCTGTCGAGCACGCCGTCTCCGTCGGAATCCATATACTCATGTTCGTAGAAGATTCGGGAGATGAACGCGGCCATTTCCTGCTCAGATTGCAGTTCGGCGGCGCTCACGGCTGCGCCACACGCGCCATGCTGGACGACTTGTTCCAGCATTTTCCTGCCCGCTTCGCACTCGCCCACATGGACAGTGTAAATACAAACGCGGCTGCCATACAACTCTTTCAGGGCGAGGGTCGGCTTGATGGGGTCGCTGGTCAGGTTCTCGCCGTCGCTCACTATCAGTACGGCGATATTTCCCGTGGACTTCTCCAGGTCACCCAGGGCCTTGCTGAGGGCCGACGCCAGGGGGGTATTTCCGCAGCCCGCTTTCAAGTCGCCGATCATGCCTGCCATGGCCGCGCGGTCGTAGGCCGCTACCGGCTGGACAAGAACGCTGTGATAGTACGCGCTCTTGCCGAAAGTCCTCAAGCCCGCGTTCTTGAGGGCGTTTGGAATTCCACCATTGAAGGAAGTCAGAAAGGCTCTTTCGGTGTCCGCTTTGCCCGCACACTTCATTGATCTGGACACATCGGCTATAATCAGCACGTTGTCCACCTTCAGGGCAAATTCGGGGGAGGGGGGAAGCACAGGCTCCATCGCCGGAAACGAGAGTTGTTTTGCTGCACAGACTCCTTGAACGAGAAAGATCAACATCACAGCCACAGCCAGTCTCTTCGCCAACATTTCACCTTCTCCTTTTGTTAGAGCTACCGCTTTCAGCGTTCGATTGAAGATTGACTCCGGTACTCGTGTTCTCAAAGCAGAGTTGCGAGACTTGTTGCAGCGGCGCTTCCTGATGGAATTCCGGCCATCACCTCCTCTTGCAGGTCTTCACACATACCGGTCAAAATGGCGGGATGACATTA
>CAZEBC010000159.1:0-1412 GCA_964510165.1 uncultured bacterium | reverse complement strand
AACCGATGTGCGGGCGCGATGCCGCACAGGTCTGCGCCAAGGGAGAGGACGGTGCTTTTCACGGTTTCCGGAGTAATCATTTTAGATAAGCTCTCTGGCCGATGCCTTCAGCAATTCCCACGCGCGCTCGACGTGTCTGCGTTCGGTGTAAAGCTGTCCGACGCACATGCGGATGCAATACTTGCCGCACAGCTTCGTATGCGTCAGGTGCACCTCGCCGGAGGCATTGACCTCCGCAAGCAGTTTTTCGTTCAGTTTATTGACGTCCTCGCTGTCCGGGTCCATCCCGTCCGGCCGATACCTGAAGCACACAAGCGCGAGAGAAACGGGCGCGAGCAGTTCGAACCCGGCTTCACCCCGCAGCCACTCCGCGAACTCATTTGCAAGCGCAACGTGACGCCGGATCATCTCGCGCAGGCCATCCACGCCGTAGCTGCGGATCACAAACCAGAGCTTGAGAGCGCGGAAGCGGCGGCCAAGCTGAATCTGCCAGTCGCGGTAATTGACGACCTCGTCGTCCACGGCGGTCCTGAGGTATTCGGGCGAGGTCGTGAACGTATGCAGGAGCGTCTCGATGTCCTTGACGAAATACGCGGTGCAATCGAAGTTTGTAAGCAGCCATTTGTGGGGATTGAAGAGGAAACTGTCGGCCTGGTCAACGCCCAGAAGCAGGCTGCGGTGTTCGGGACAGATGGCGGCGCTGCCAGCCCATGCGGCGTCAACGTGAAACCACAACCCATGCTCGCGGCAGAGGCGCGCGATATCGGGCACGGGGTCGATTGCGCCCGATGAAGTGGTTCCGACGGTCGCCACGACGCAGGCGGGGCGGCGTCCTTCCTTCAAGTCTTCGCGAATGGCCGCATCGAGGACATCCGCGCGCATTGCGAAGCGCGTGTCGCTTTCGATCAACCGGAGATTCTCAAGGCCATATCCGGCCAGCTTGACGCCTTTGGGGATCGAGGAGTGAGCCTGGTCAGAGGCATAGACCCTCAACGTCGGCAGGTCCTTCCGAAAAGCTCCTCGCTCTCCGCATGAGTGAGCGGTTATCCGCTCGCGCGCGCACAGAAGCGCGACGAGCGTGGCGGTAGAGGCGGTGTCCTGAATCACGCCGGTGAAGGTTTTCGGGAGGCCGAGCATCTGTCGCATCCACTCCATGACTACCTGCTCGAGTTCGGTCGCGGCGGGAGAAGTTTGCCATGACATGCACTGCGCCGCGAGCGTGGCCGTCAGCATCTCGCCGAGGATGGAGGGGGGCGAAGAGTTGGCCGGGAAATAGGCAAACCATCCCGGATGCTGCCAGTGGGTCATGCCGGGGACGATCGTTTCCTTGAAGTCGGCGAAGATGCGATCGAACGGTTCGGCGCGTTCGGGCGGGCTTACGGGCAACGCGGCGCGGATGTCGCCGGGTCTGA
>CAZEBC010000158.1:7946-9418 GCA_964510165.1 uncultured bacterium | reverse complement strand
GTCCCCAGAAGCGCCGCGTCCGACGCCCTGAGCCCTTGGCCCAACAGTCCCGCAAGGATGCCGGTGAGCACGTCTCCGCTGCCCGCCGTCGCCATGCCGGGGTTGCCCGTGGTGTTCACGTACAGCCTTCCGTCACTCGTCGCGACGTGCGACGGCGCACCTTTGAGGATCAATTCGACCCCCCATTTCCTCGCATATTCAAGCGCTATCATGTCGCGTTTCTTCATGATATCCTGAATCGGTATCCCCGTCAGGCGCGACATCTCGCCCGGATGCGGCGAGATGATCGTTGGCTTGGAGCGAGATGCGAGCAGGTCAGTATGCCCCGCGAGCGCATTCAGCCCGTCCGCGTCAATCACCATCGGCAGGTCGATTTCACTGATGACTTTGCGGACGAGTTCCGGCGTTTCGGAATTGGTGGAAAGGCCCGGCCCGACGGCAAGCACATGCATTCGTCTGGAAAGCTCGGCGATCTCGTCAAATGCCGCCAGGCTGAGGCTTTGGTCGGGAGTCTCCGGCAGCGGGCGGGTCATCACCTCGGTGAGCCTCGCTTCCATCGCGATATTGAGCGAGCGCGGCAACCCGAGCGTCACCATGCCCGCGCCCGCGCGCAGCGCCGACTCGCACGCGAGGCACGCCGCCCCCGTCAGCCCGACCGACCCGGCCACAACCAGCAGATAGCCGTATGTCCCCTTGTGCGAATCCTTCGGGCGCGCGGGCACAAGCTTGCGCGCCAATTCTTGCGTGATGGGTTCGCTCATCTCAGCAGGTCGAGCATGTCGCGGACGGCGCGGTCGAGGCCGACCAGCACCGCGCGCGCCACGATGTTGTGGCCGATATTGACCTCGTGAAGCTTGGGAATCTGCTTGATGGGAATGATATTGCGATACGTGAGGCCGTGGCCGGCGTGCACGCGCAGCCCCAGAGCCACCGCCTGCCGGCCCGAGGCTATCAACCGCTCCAGTTCGGCCGCCTGAGCCGCGTCGGTCTTCGCGTTTGCGTAGGAGCCGGTGTGCAGTTCGATGGCGTCGGCGCCGATTTCCTTTGAAACGGCTATCTGCTCTCGGTCGGCCTCGATGAACAGGCTGATTGGAATGCCGTCGCCCTTCAGGCGGGCAATGGCGTCCGCAATGTGCTTCCGGTTGGAGACGACGTCGAGGCCGCCTTCCGTCGTCAGTTCCTCCCGCTTCTCCGGCACGAGGGTGATCTGATCGGGCTTGACCTCGAGCGCGATGCCGATCATCTCGTCGGTCGCCGCCATCTCCATGTTGAGCTTTGTCTTGACAACCTCGCGCAGCAAGCGCAAGTCGCGGTCCACAATGTGGCGCCGGTCGCCGCGAAGGTGCACGGTGATTCCGTGCGCGCCCGCAAGCTCGCAGATGACCGCTGCGGAAATCGGGTCGGGCTCGATATCGCGCCGCGCCTGCCTGACGGTCGCCACATGGTCAATGTTCACGCCGAGATGGATCATG
>CAZEBC010000158.1:0-7846 GCA_964510165.1 uncultured bacterium | reverse complement strand
TCGTCAATCGTCGCCTTGTCCTCGCCCTCCACCATCACGCGCGCGACCGGCTCGGTGCCGGAATATCTGACGAGGATTCTGCCGCCGTTCCCCATCTTTTGTTTTGCAACGTCAATACATTTCTGGATTGCCGGAACGTTTTCGAGCGGCTCCTTCCGCGCGACGGTCACATTGACGAGGGACTGCGGGAAGCGGGTCATGCACGCGCCGAGTTCCTTCAGGCTTTTCCCCGTTTTCTGCATGAGGGCGAGCACCTGAAGGGCGGTAATCATGCCGTCGCCGGTCGTGTTGTAATCGAGGAACACAACGTGTCCCGACTGCTCGCCGCCGACGGTGAAGTTCCCTCGCAGCATTTCCTCGACGACGTAGCGGTCTCCCACTCTGGTCCGAACGACCGTTCCGCCTGCTTTCCTTATCGCTTGGTCGAGCCCGATGTTGCTCATCACCGTCGTGACGAGCGTGCTCTGCGCGAGGCGGTTTTCCTTGAGCATGTCAATGGCGCACATGGCCATCATCTGATCCCCGTCAATGCACACTCCATCTTCGTCGGCCATGATGACTCGGTCGGCGTCGCCATCAAACGCCATGCCCACATGGGCTTTCTGCCGTTTTATCTCCGCGCACATCTGCTCGGGATGGACCGAGCCGCATCCCCGGTTGATGTTGGTGCCGTCGGGACTGCAATTGATCGAGAACACCTGCGCCCCAAGCTCGGACAGCACGCTCGGCGCCACCTTATACGTGGCGCCGTTGGCGCAGTCGACGACTATCTTCATGCCGTCGAACATCATCCCCTTAGGTATCGAGGTCTTGACGAACTCGATGTATCGGCCGACGGCATCGTCTATTCGGAATGCCTTGCCCACCTTGTGCGCGGTGGGCCTGATGTCGTCGATCTCGCCCGACGCGATGAGGTTCTCCATCCGCTCCTCAATCTCATCGGGCAGCTTGAACCCGGTCCTCGAGAAGAATTTGATGCCGTTGTCTTCGTACGGGTTGTGGGATGCGGAAATGACAACGCCCGCGTCAGCCCTCAGGCTGCGGGTGATGAGCGCGACCGCCGGCGTCGGCATCGGACCGACAAGCAGAACGTCTACTCCCATCGAACAGATTCCGGCCACGAGCGCCGACTCGATCATGTAGCCCGACAGCCGGGTGTCCTTCCCTATCACGATCCTGTGGCGCCTGTCGTTTTCCTTGAAAACATAGCCTGCGGCGCGCCCCAGCTTGAGGGCGGTCTCGCAGGTCATTGGCTCAACGTTGGCGACTCCCCGTATGCCATCGGTCCCGAAAAGCTTTCGCATCGCGCCTTCTCCGTCCCACATGAAAACCCAACACCGGCCTGTGCTTCAGGAAGGGGGGGACAAGATGAAGTCTCAATCCTTCGGAAGCTCCCCTCGCCGAAACATGGCCGCATTACTTCCACTTTTTCCCCACGATGGCGTCGGTCATCTTGGCGACGCGCGCCATCTCCTTCACGTCGTGAACACGAACAATATGCGCCCCGTTGGCGATTGCGACCGCCACCGCCGCCGCAGAGCCCTCCATCCGGTCGTACACCTCGGCGTCGAGCACCTTCCCGATGGTTGACTTGCGGGAAGGCCCGACCAGCAGAGGTCGGCCGAGCGCCCGGAACTGCCCAAGTCCGCGCAGTATCTCAAGGTTGTGGTCAACCGTCTTTCCAAAACCGATGCCCGGGTCCACAATGATCTGTTCCAGCTCCACCCCCTGCTGCACGACACTGTGTATCCGTTCTTCAAGGAATGTGAGAATCTCCGGGATAAGCGCGTCATAATGCGGATTCTGTTGCATGACCTTCGGAGTTCCCTGCATGTGCATCAGGACGAGCGGACAGCCGCTGTCCCGCACCACCTTGAGCATGTCCCCGTCAGCACGAAGCGCACTTATATCGTTCACCATGTGAGCGCCCGCGTCGAGCGCGCGCCTTGCTATGTCGGCCTTACAGGTGTCAATCGAGATCGGAATCGAAAGACTGCGGGCGAGATGTTCGATCACAGGAATGACGCGCTTTGCCTCTTCCTCGGGCGGTACGCTCTCCGCGCCCGGCCGCGTGGACTCGCCGCCGACGTCAATGATATCGGCCCCGTCTTCGGCCATCTTCTCGCCATGAGCAATCGCCGCGTCGAAATTAAGGAAGCGGCCTCCGTCGGAGAACGAGTCCGGGGTCACGTTCAAGATTCCCATGATGATGGTGCGTTCGCCGAGCCTGAGGACGCCGCTCCGCAGTTTGAGCTCGAACTCCTTTGAGGAAAATCGCCTCACTGCTGATGCGAAATCCTCGCAGCCGAGAGCCGGGCCCTCCGGCCCCCCGTACTCCCTTCGGCACACCTCATTCTGAGACCCAATGTACACGCAGTAATCGTCGTTCCCGGCTTTGAAAAGAGAGAGGATTCCTCTGGACTCCGACGCGACCCGCTCCAGATAGCGAATCTCGTCGGACGAAGGGTTTCGGAGCGCAAAGACGCCCACGCGCGAGCTGTCGAGAATGGGCATGATTGTCGGATAGATATTCGGCGGCAACCATGGGGGAGGCTCTGATATTTCGCCCAGATAGTGCAGGCGGCGCTCAGGAAACGGGTTGTCCCTGTTCATTGAGAATCCGGTCCAATTGGCTTCCTTCGATTACTTCGAGCTCGATCAGCTTGTTGGCGAGTTTCGCAAGTTTTTCACTGTTCTCGGTAAGGAGATTCTTCGCGCGTTCGTGCGCGCCATCCACGATGCGGCGGACTTCCTTGTCGATAACCGCCGCGATCTCCTCGCTGAAATTGCGCTCTTTCAGAATGTCGCGCCCGAGGAAGACCTCGTCGTTTTCACCGAAGGAGATCGGGCCGATCGTTTCGCTCATGCCCCACTCGCACACCATCCGGCGCGCAAGATGCGTGGCGTTCTTGATGTCGTTGCCGGCGCCGTTCGTTATGTCCTTGAGGATGAGTTCCTCGGCGGCGCGTCCGCCCATCATCATCGTGATCAGGTTAATGATATATGCCCGCGAATAGGTGTGCCGGTCCTCGATCGGCAGGTGCTGCGTGAGACCAAGCGCCCGCCCGCGTGGAATGATCGTTACCTTGTGCAACGGGTCCATCCCTGGCAGGAGATGCCCGACAAGCGCGTGGCCCGCCTCGTGATAGGCGGTCGTCCGCTTTTCCTCGTCGCTGATGAACATGCTCTTGCGCTCGGGACCCATGAGCACCCTGTCCTTGGCCTCCTCAAAGTCGTGCATATCCACCCGCTCTTTGCCTCTCCGGGCGGCGAGGAGCGCGGCCTCGTTGACCATATTGGCCAGGTCCGCGCCCGAGAAGCCGGGGGTCCCTCGGGCAAGCACCTTAAGGTCAACGCCGGGATCGAGCGGTATCTTGCGAGTGTGCACTTTGAGGATTCCCTCACGACCGAAAATATCGGGATTGTCCACGACAATCGAGCGGTCAAACCGACCCGGGCGCAAAAGCGCCTTGTCGAGCACATCCGGCCGGTTGGTAGCCGACATCAGAATGACGCCCTCGTTGCTGTTGAAGCCGTCCATCTCGACCAGAAGCTGATTCAGCGTTTGTTCTCGTTCGTCATGACCCCCGCCCAGTCCCGCGCCTCGCTGACGGCCAACCGCGTCAAGCTCATCAATAAAGATGATGCAGGGCGCATGTTTCATGCCGGTCTGGAACAGGTCTCTCACACGGGCGGCGCCAACGCCGACGAACATCTCGACGAAGTCAGACCCGCTGATGCTGAAGAAAGGCACCTTGGCCTCGCCCGCCACGGCTCGCGCGAGCAGCGTCTTGCCGGCCCCCGGCGGCCCAATAAGAAGAACTCCCTTGGGGATTCGTCCACCCAGCCGGGTAAACCGTTTGGGGTCCTTGAGGAACTCGATTATCTCCTGCAGCTCCTCCTTGGCCTCTTCCACGCCCGCGACATCATCGAACGTGACCTTGGATTGCGACTGCGAGTGCATGCGGGCGCGGCTCTTGCCAAAGGATAACGCCTTGTTACCTCCCGCCTGCATCTGCCGATACGCGAAATACCAGATGAGCAGGATTATCAGCGCAAACGGAAGCATCTGAATGAGGATGGTCTGCACGAGCTTTGGGGAATACGGCTTCTCCGAATATTGTACATTACTCTCTTTCAGTATCTTATGCACATCCGGATCGGTCGTGAACGTCACGAACTCGCGATTGCCGGACAGCTCGCCCTTAATGGTTATGCCCGACTCGATTCCCGTAGCCTCGTTGGCTTGAAGAGTGACTTTATTGACCTGGCCGTTCCTCACGTAATCGAGAAATTCGGCATACGTAAACTCGTCAGGCTTGGCCTGCTTATTCTCGCGAAACACAAGCAACGCGATCAGGAGCACTCCCATAAGTGCCCAGAAAATCACGGTCTTATACTTGTTACTGTTCATTCAGCATGATACCTCACGTCGCCAATTATCTTCCGGCAGAAACACAACACCGGCGCGAAACCAGGAGGGTTCCACGTATTATATTAGCACAAAGCGTTCAAAATAACAATCGAGGGCAAGACCCGTGCCAGAGGTCAGAAGCGCGGTCGGAATGTGCAAATGTCCTGCAGCTCCCGGAAGCATCCGTCATAGTCCAGCCCGTATCCCACGACAAATTTGTCGGGTATGGTGAAGCCGACATAATCGGGCCTGATAAGCTCGGTGCGTCTCTCGGACGGCTTGTCCAGCAGGGTGCACAATTTCAGGCTGGCAGGTTCCCGAACGGCGAAGAAATTGGAGAGGGCGCGGTACGTAAGGCCGGTATCTATGATGTCCTCGATTATCAGGATATCCTTGCTCCGAACACTGGTCGAAAACACGGGCATCAGGCGCACTTGGCCCTTGCTGTCGCTTCCATGATAGCTTGAGGCGGCAACAAAATCGAGTTCGACCGGTATCCGAAGATTGCGCACAAGGTCGGCCAGAAAGATCACGGCCCCCTTGAGAACGCACACCAGCAGGAGCCGTTTCCCGGCATAATCCGTCGAGATGGCTTCCGCCAATTCTCTCACACGCCGGGCAATGATTTCCCTGCCCAGAAACACATCAAGCTCGCCTTTCATGATCCACCCTCAGTGCCCCCGTGGAGCCGGGCTTCAGCTTGAATCTCCGGTCCATCGCGTAGCCCATGACCCACATGATCCTCCCGTCCGAAAGCAAGAGCGGCACGTGGTCTCGCAGGAAGCGCGGTACCTTCTTGTCAATAAAGAAATCCTTGAGTTTGCTGGTCCCTTCGCTGCCGAGCGGATTGAATGAGTCGCCGGGACGCCTGGACCGAATCTGAAGAGGCAGGCGTACCGACTCCAGGTCGAAGTACTGCCGCGTGGGCGTGCACATCCGCGCAAGCCGCATGGGCGCCGAAACATCGGGCAGCGCCTTGGTCCTGACAACAAGGCTAAGCTGAGGTATATGTGTTTCGCCGTCCAGCTTCACCTGGAACGCCTCCTTGACAGCGGCGCGCTTCGCCTCAGTGCTCGACACCAGGCCCAAGCCCTCGCTTATCTCGAGCCGCATCCCGGCGGGAAGCTCAAGCGTGCCCCTGCCGGCGCATATAAGGGCATCGGCGCCGTCATAATGAAGCGATTCAAGCATCGGGCCGTCGGGCCGGCAGTCGGAGACGAGCAGGCCGATCACGCGTTTGCGCAAGGCCGGATGAAACTTTCCGAGCGTATCGGCGTAAAAGATCGCCCATCCTGGCCCTTTTTCCGCCGTGATTTCGTCCTTGAGCAGCCGGGTCTCGTTACTCAGAAAATCGTTTTCCAGCGCCAGGGAGGAGGCGGTCGCCGCGAGCCGCTCTTTCACCTGGGGGTTGTATTCACGCTCCAGATGCGGGAGGAGTTCGAGCCGGATTTTGTTGCGCAGGAAATCCGGCAATTCATTGGTGGCATCAATACGAAACTCCAGATTCCGCGACCGCGCGTGCTCCATCACCTCGCTGCGCCATACATTGATAAGGGGACGGATGACAAGGGGCCCTTGCGAATCGGCAAGCGCTCTGACCGGCGGAATGCCGGCAAGCCCTTCGGGGCCGGTGCCTCTGAGGAGCCTCATCAATACGGTTTCGGCCTGGTCGCTGGCCGTGTGTCCGACGGCCACCTTCTGCGCTCCGACCGTCATCGCGGACCGGCGCAAAAACTCATACCGCAACTTGCGACCCGCGGCCTCGATGGAAAGCTTGTGCTCCTTCGCGAAATCCCCGACGTCAGCCGAACTCGTCATGAATGCGAAGCCCATCTCTCTGGCGAGTTGCTCCGCAAATCGGGCGTCGGCGTCGGCGGCCTCGCGGAGTTTATGGTTGAAGTGAGCCGCACAGATTGTGAGGGAATAGCTCTGGCGGAGTTGCGCCAGCACATCCAGCAGACAGACCGAATCCGGGCCGCCCGAAAGCGCGACAAGAACGGTATCGCCCGGTGCCAGCATCGCGTGCCGCCGGATGGTCTGCTCGACCACTTTCATCAGAGTTTCCGGCATGAAACCAATATAGCATACTGAGAAACCGGCATCAAGGGGCTGTCCTGCAATTTGCGTATTATGTAAGGGCATGGCGCGCCGTGTCCCTACATACCGGATAAACTGGCGGGCCGTGTCCTTGGATATCGGGTAAACTGGCGGTCGTTACATGATGGAGAAACGCTGCAAGGAGTCGCTACGCGGACCGAACGTTGGGAATGCCGCGATCAGTCGGGCTCGCCGTCGGCCTTCTTCCACTTGCCCTTTATCTTCTTCCAGCCCTTCAGGTGGAAAATGACGCGCTTGACGCCTTTGGTCCGGAGCGCGGCGGTCTCGAGCACGGAAAGATACTTTATGAACTCGTGGTCTTTCAACGGGCGCAGCCCAACCTTCACCAACTCGCCCCTTACGTTCACGAGGCCCGACGTGGAGCTTATGGAAAGCTGCGAAACATCGAAGTTGTGTTCGACGAACAGCCTTCGGACTTTCGAGTTTATTTTGAGGTCTTCCTCTGACACGGAGCGATAACCCTGATTGCGCGCGCACGTTCAAAGAAGGTATTCCATCACCAAGACATCGGTGAATCTTTTCTTGATCTTGGCGTGGCGCTTGAACGTGCCGACCTCCTCATATCCGAGTTTCTTGTAGAAGCCCATCTTCTCGCGGTTGAAACAATATGCGAAGAACATGAGCTTGCGATAGCCCTTCTTGCGCGCGAGCGAAAAGGTCTTGTCGGCGAGCCGCCGACCGATGCCGCGCCCGCGAAAATCCTTCTCCACCCAGACCGTCGCGACGCCCACGTGCACGTACACGTCATCGTGCGAATACGGCTGGATCGCGCTGAAGCCCACGACGCAGCCGTTGATCTCGGCGACGATGACGGCCTCGCGCTCGCTCAGGTTCTTGAACCACACCAGGCGCTGGTTGAGAGGATACGGAGTGAGATCCAGCACGGACTCCCGGTCGACGATACCCTGGTTGTGTATCTCGGTGATCCGCTGGATATCGTGCAGAACCGCTTCCCGGATGCGGAGCCCTTTGAGACCGCGCTCCAAACTCGCAGCTTGTTCCATGTCCCAATCCCCCTTCCGAACCGGTCCGGGCCGTGACCCGCCCGCCCAACATGGAAGTTTCCTGCAAGCGGAATTCTGTGCTTCTAATCTATACTCTGGCCGCCGATGTGTCAAGCGGAATCGCAGGCGGCATGGCCGCGGATCTGTGGTTTCGGGTTGAATGGAGGATAAGAAACCAGTTCAGCGTTCAGGGTTTAGGGTTGAAAGGACGGCGATAAGTATCTCGATGGTTGTCCAATCACTTGCCGCCTTAGCCAACCATTCGCGAACAAGTCTTGTCAACGGTGATTATCTTTCCGGGCGAAGAGGG
>CAZEBC010000157.1:0-9426 GCA_964510165.1 uncultured bacterium | reverse complement strand
CCGAGGAAATTGAGCAGCCTGATGCTGTCGCGCACGATGGAGAGCGTGTTCACCTCGATGCCGGAGAAGAACACGTCGAAATATGGCGCGCAACCAGTGAAGAAGGCCACCGGTCCGGATAACTTTACGCGAAGGTCGCCATCTATCCAGTCCATCCGGTTCTGTCGGATGTCCGGCGAGGTCATGATCCGCATCCACGAATGCAGCGCGCCGTCATGCGAGCGGAACCCCTTGAGTCCCTTGCTTCCGGCGAGCAGCGTCCGCATCTCGAGGATCAATTGACTTATGACGACGTCGGACGGGCAGCGCTCCTGGCACAGTCCGCACGTGAGGCATTCCCACACGGAGCTTTCGATGAAGCTCTCATCCTCGCGCTCGGCGATGAGCTTGTGAGCGAGCAGCCGCGGAGAGTACTCTTTGCCCGTAAGCTGGCGAGGGCACGAGGCCGAACACTTGCCGCATTCGAGGCATTGGAAGAGACCCTGCTGGCGGATGATCCGGTCTATATGCCGGCCATTCTCGCTGACATCTCTCCGCGCGACAAGCGGCGGCTTCGCCGGATTGGCGCCGAGTCCTTCGATGCGGTCGGCAAAATCCCAAATTGCGCGAGCGAATTCTTCCTTCTCGTGCGTCGCGAAGCTGCGTTCGACCAGGCGGTCTTGTCCGATGCCGAGGAGATGCAGCAGCCGGCGCACGCGCTGCACGTTGACGTGGCCGACCTCGGGGCCGGGTCCGTAGCGGCAGTCCTCGTCCTTGCACTCGAGCAGGATCACGCCGTCCGCGCCATACTCGAATGCACGGAGGATGAGCGCCTGGTTGATGCGCCCGATGCACATGACGCGGACCAGATGGAAATTTGGGGGCAACTTCATCTGGTTCATGCCCGCCGCGTTGTAGCAGGCGTACGGGCTCCAGTTGCAGCATATCCCGAGCAGATTCGTGCGCTTCATGTCAGCGGTCCCCCCGCAAGAGTCTGAACCACGATCTCTTCGAGGAGCTGGTTGGAGAAGAACGGCATATCCATTGCGGTCACGGGGCAGCGGCCCACGCATCCGCCGCATCCGACGCAGTTGTGCCTGACGACTTCGGCGGTGAAAGTGCCGTCCGGGCCGGGCGCCATTTTGATCGCGTCAAACGGGCATATTTCGGCGCAGCGTCCGCAGCCCCGGCAGAGTTGCGGGTCCACCTTCGGGCTGAGCTCATGGTCTTTGAGGAACGCCTCTGCGGTGACGGTCGCCACCTCCGCCGCCAGCGCGGCCCCCGCCTCGAATGCGTTCACCCGCTTCAGCGTTCGGGGCAACACGCGGTACAGGCCCAACTGCGGCGTGTGAAAGAAGGCGAAATTGTATCGGTACAGTTTCTTGAGGCCCATCATCTCTTCCTGGATGGCGAGCGGGAGCACGTTCTCATCGGTGAGGCACACCACGCTTGCGCGCCAGTGATGTCGTTCGCCTCCGACTTTCAGCGACACCTTGAAATCGCCCAAGTGGCCGGTGATCTCCTCGATCTCGGCTTCATCAATATGAGTGATAGACGTGTCGCCGTTCTCCAGCGGTCGGTTTCGGATCGAGTCGGGCATCGGCTCGCCTGCCAGCGTGCAGCGGTGCACCAATCGAACACGAAACCCTTGCAGGCCGAGGTTGAGCGCGCAACTCAGGCCGACCTGCGAGCCGCCGAGCACCATGACGCTCTTGCCGATTTCGGTAGTTCCCCTCCTGAGCGGGCCCAACAGGTGTGCGCGAACGAACGCCTCTCTCAGGAGGTCGCGCGCGCTCTCGAATATCTCGTCCTCGGAGCGCCCGACGATATCGAGGTGATCCTTAAGGTTAATCATCTCGAACCGGCTCCGCGGCAGCTTGAGGCGGTCAAACAGGTGAATTCTCGCCCGCGTGCGCTGGTCATTACACGATATGCATTGAAATTCCAACGGACAGCACACGCATGAGGCCAGGATCACGCGCCCCAGACGGTGTTCACGGACAGCCTGCGCGATGCGCTCGGACCCCTTGGGATGACATGCGGAGAAGATGCGTTCGCTGTGGCCGACCTCTGGCATTTTCGCCGCCATCTGCCGGACGCGCTCGAGCACACCGGCGGGCGCCATCGCGCCGTTGCAGGCGCAAATAAAGAACCCGAGCTTGCCGTCCTTCGGCATCTTGACCGTTCTCGGCTCCGCCGTGAAGGGCTTCCTGAGCGTGGCCACCCTGGACATGGCCCGGCCGGCGACCGCGCTGCCCGCAACGAGCACGTCAATGAGGTCTGCCGCGCTCCGGTAATCGCCCATCCGGTACACCCCATCGCCGTCGAGATTCATTCCGGGTAGTTCGTCTGAATCGGCCACGATTATGCCGGGGGTCTTGATTTCAATCCTTGTCTGAGGGCGGAAATGATCTATTGCGCCAACGTCCCGGCACGTCGTTTCGCAGATGCGGCATTCGCAGCAGGAACCGCATTGCAGACAGCGCTGCGCCTCGGCAACGGCCTGCTCGACGGTGAAGCCGAAATCCACTTCATCGAAATCGCGCCGTCTCGCCTTCGGCTGACGCTGCGCCATTTCGGGACGCCTCTGTTTGGGGATTTCTTCCGAAATCTCCAGGTAGTCGCCGACGCCGCGCGATTCGGCGAGAATCTCTTTGAAAGGAGAAGGTTCTCCCGTGAGATACTCGATGACGCGTCCGGCTGCTTGTCTGCCCGCCGCCATCGAGCCGATCACTGTGGAAGGCCCCGTGACGACATCGCCTGCTGCAAAAACACCGGGCCGCGAAGTGAGGCACGACGCATCGGTCACGATTCTTCCGCCGCGTCCTTGCTTCAGTTCGCTTGCGAGCCGCGTCTCATCCAGATGCGGCCGCTGGCCGATAGCGACAATGACTGTGTCAGCCTCGATGATTGAGGTCTGGTCCGAGTCGAAAATTATCCGGCGGGCGCCCTCGGCATCAGGCTCGCTCCAGTGGGCGGGTCGGTGGACGATCCTTCGAACGCGGCCCGCCTCCCCTTCAAACGAGATCGGGGCCTCTCCGAGCTCGAATCGAACTCCTTCTTCCGCCGCGTCCATCACTTCTCGCGGATGCGCCGGCATCTGGTCCTCGGTCTCGATCGCGAGAATAGTGACTTCCTCGGCCCCCAGTCTCAGCGCGGTGCGCGCGGCATCCATCGCCGAATTCCCCGCGCCGATAACGACAGTTCTTTTGCCGACCTCGCCAGTCTTATACAGATTCACGCCGCTCAGAAACTTCACGCAGTGAACGATGCCCTCAAGGTCTTCGCCGGGTATGCTCAGCCGAAGGTCGCAATGCGTTCCCGTGCAAAGGAGCACCGCTTTGAAACCTTGCTCGAAGAGCTCGTCCACTGAATTCACCTTAACGCCGGTCCGGATTTCCACGCCGGCATCCTCGATCGCTTTGATCTCGGCGTCGAGCACCCGGCGGGGCAAGCGGAACGTGTTGATGCCCGCCCTGAGCATGCCGCCCGCCTCCGGAAGCGCCTCGAATACGGTAACCGGAAACCCTGCCCGGTTGAGGAAATGAGCCGCAGTCAGTCCGGCGGGCCCGGAACCGATAACCGCCACGCGCTCGGTGCGTCGAGGGACTTCCGGCAATTCGAGTCGGGCCGGCCCTGTGCCAGCCTCGTAATCGGCGAGAAACCGCTTGATATCGCGGATGGCGACGGACTGGTCAAGCTCGCTTCGGCGGCAGCCCTCCTCACAGGGATGATGGCAGACTCTGCCGCAGATACCGGGCAGCGGGTTGTCCTCTCTGATAACTCTGAGCGCTTCGTCGAACCTTGATTGCGCGGCGAGCGCCATGTAAGCCTGCACATTCATGCCGAGCGGGCACTTGACGCGACACGCGCTCAGCCTTCGCTTGTCCATCTCGAGCGCGCGCGATGGGCAATACGCCGGGCTGCGAGTCAGCGGCGGATGCTCCGAATCGGCGAGCGGGCAGATTTCCATGCATCTCCCGCAGCCGGTGCAGAGGTCATAGTCAATATAGAGCGGGTCCTGAACGATGACGGCCCTGAATCCGCCGTCCTTCCGCTCAATAGTTTCGACACGGGCATGCGTCAGCGGAGTGGCAAGCGGATGGCGGGTCACCCGGAGATACAGCGGGCGGAACTGGAAATTGATGTCCTCAGGCCATTCGGTGAAACCCTCGATGCCGCTCGGCAGCTTGAGGAAATGGCTGGCTCGCGTCACCCACACAACCGGGATGCCCGACTGCGCCAGGTCCTCGGCCACCTTGAGCGCCGCAAAGCCTGCTCCAACGAGCAACACGGCTTGTTTCTGCGATGACGCGCCGCGCTTCTTCATTCTTGCTTTCGAGTCTCGTCTTTCATGGCCAGACTCTTGAGTATGGCCGTGCCGTATTCATGGCCGCGGTCAAACGCCTGGCCGTTCTTTTCCTTCGTCTGCGGCGGCACCGAACTGAGCACCGCCTTTCGAAGCGATTCCACCCCGACCAACTCGCTCACTGCCGCGAGGAATCCCAGCATGACGATGTTCGCCATCATCTCGTTTCCGAGTTCTCCCGCAAAGCGCGTCGCCGGTACGTGATAGGTCGTCCAGGACGGGTCCGTTTCATCAACCTTCACAAGGTCGGTATCCCAGATAAACAGGCCGCCGGGCACCAGCGAACCGATATTCTTCGAGTACGCCTCCTGGCTCATGCACACGAGCACCTGCGGATGCTCGACGTAAGGGAACAGAATCTCCTCGTCGCTGATGACCACTTGCGCCGAACACGAGCCGCCCCGTGCTTCCGGGCCATATGACTGTGTGAGCGTGGCGTGCTTCTGATCATACAATGCCGCCGCCTTGCCCAGGATATTTCCCGCGAGTACGATGCCTTGGCCGCCAAACCCGCTTATGAGTATTTCCTTCTCGGTCGCGTCCGTCATCGCTCTTACCTCGTCGCCTGCTTCTCTGGTGTCGGCGCCTTCTCTTCAAGCCCGGGCCATGGCCCCAGTTCTTTCCTGTTGATTAAATCATAATTGTCGAGGAACGTCGGGCGTTCGATATCAATGAACTTGCCCACGACAAGGTTCTTCTTGAAGTCCAGAGTCGCTTCCTTCGGGTCGATGTCATTCTTTATGACCGATTTCTCGTGATAGAACTTCACAATGTCAATCGCCTTGCCCAATTTGTTGCGACGACCGAACGAGGTCGGGCAAGGGGAGAGCACTTCGACAAAACTGAAGCCGCGCTTCTGCATCGCCTCGCTGACGGAATCGGTCAGGCGGCGGATGTGCAGCGCGGTCCACCTCGCCACGTAGACGGCTCCCGATGCGGCCGCCATGGCGCAAAAGTTAAACGGCACTTCCGGACACCCAATGGCGCTCGTTGTGGTTCGCGCGCCGAACGGGGTGCTCGGCGCCAATTGGCCGCCGGTCATCCCGTAATTGAAGTTGTTTACGCAAATGACCGTGAGGTCCATGTTGCGACGCGCCGCATGGATGAAATGGTTGCCGCCGATCGCAAACAGGTCGCCGTCGCCCGAACACACCAGCACGCGCCCTTGCGGCCGCGCCAGCTTCAGCCCCGTTGCAAACGCGATGGCGCGTCCATGAGTGGTATGATACGAGTCGAGCTTGACATAGCCGGCCATTCGACCGGTGCATCCAATGCCCGATACCATGGCAACGTCGTCAAGCGGGTGACCCGATTTCTTGATCGCCGCAAGAACGCAGCCGAACACGGTTCCGATGCCGCAGCCCTGACACCAGATGTGCGGAATCCGGTCGGTGCGCAAGAGGTCGTCGTGCGGATGCTGCGGCGCGGCCTTTCTTGATTTCTTTGGACTCATCCTATCTCCCGACGTTCGGACATCATTTCTTCAACGCCTCCTCCATCGCCGCCACTATGGTCGCCGGACTGTGGACCGAACCGCCCGCGTGCGGCACCAGCCTGACAGGGCAGCGCCCGCGCGCGCTGCGCTCCACCTCGAGCACCATCTGCCCGAAGTTTATCTCGGGCATCACCATTGCGCGCACACGGCCCGCGAGGTCTCGAATCATTTCTTCGGGAAATGGCCACACGGTATTCAGCTTGACGAGGCCGGCCCGGATGCTGCGCTCACGCGCGTCGCGGACCGCCCGCTTGGCCGACCTTACGCTTATGCCGTAAGCGACGACCGCGACTTCCGCGTCATCCAGGTACGCGGTCTCGTACCTGATAATCTTGTCCATATTGGCGCGGATTTTCTGCACAAGCCGACTGATCATTTGCTCTTGGGCGACGTCGTGCATCGCCGGATAGCCGCGCTCGTCGTGCGTCAACCCCGTCACGTGAATTCGGTAGCCGTCGCCGAAGTTGGCCATTGGGGCCACCCAATCCTCGTCTGGCTTGTAAGGCAAGAACTGCTCGGGCGGTACGGACGGTTTCTTGCGCGACACGATCTCGATCTGGTCCTCCGGCGGGATGACCACCCGCTCCGTCATGTGGCCAATAACCTCATCGGCCATGATCATCACGGGTATTCGGTATTGCTCGCTCAGATTGAACGCCCACACGGTGTAATCGAACATCTCCTGCGGGCTGGACGGCGCTATCGCGATGATCTCATAAGGCCCGTGCGAGCCCCAGCGCGCCTGCATCATGTCGCCCTGGCCTACCAGCGTCGGCAGGCCGGTGCTCGGGCCCGCCCGCTGTACGTTGCACACCACGCACGGCGTCTCAGTGCAGATGCCGAGGCCGATGTTCTCCATCATCAGCGAGAAGCCGGGCCCTGACGTGCTGGTCATCGCCTTCATGCCGCCCCAACTCGCGCCCAGGATCGCCGCCATCGAGGCCAGCTCATCCTCCATCTGGATGTACACTCCGCCGACATCGGGCAGGCGCGACGACATGCGTTCGGCCACCTCGGTCGCAGGCGTGATCGGATACCCGGCGAAAAAGCGGCACCCAGCCGCAAGCGCGCCCTCGCAACACGCATAATCCCCGTTCATGAAATGGGTTCCGGTCAACACCTTCTTCCCAGCCACATCTATCTCCTTACATCGTTTAACCGAGGACAGGCTTAATTGGGGGCACGATGCCTCATTGTGTCCCAAATCGAGCTCATATCCTTCAATTACACCCCAACCACCTCAAGAGCCGATTATTGGGTGAAAGGGCCGCTATCCTGACAGCGGCGACGCGCACTACGGCTTCGCAGTCGCCTCAACCGAGTAGATCGCAAAATCGGGGCAGATAACCTCGCAGAAATGGCAGTTCACGCATTGCGACTCATCCACGACTTCCGGGGGATGGTACCCTTTCACGTTGAACGAGCTGGACATCCGCAGCACGTCCCGCGGACAATACTCCACGCAGAATTGACACCCCTTACAGCGATCCTCGATGATTATTACTTTGCCCTTGCTTGCCTGGATAGCATGCAGATCAAGCGGAGTTCGCCAGTATTTCATGCGCTCCCCCGGATGAGACTAGAAACCGCGCCGCCACGGAGCATGCTCACAAAATGCCCCGTGCCGCATGCGGTTCGAACTTCCAAAAATCGCGTTATTATACCATGCGAGTGATTCAAATGTAAATGCCTTGCTGTGCCCCTTCTCACTCCCTCAAGCACGCCACCGTAACCGCGCCCGAGATGACCGCGATAACCCCGAACGGCAGCCATTCCGCCATCGAAAACCCGAGCAGCGCCTTGCCCAACGTAAACAACGACGAATAGATGAAAACCGCGCCGCCGAGCGCACCGACAAGGTCCCGCGCAAGAGATTGCGGCTCAAGCCCAAGTTCCCGCTCGATGTGCCGCCAGCCTGGTCCGCCCGGCCTGACCCGCCGATAGAACTCCTTCAAGTTTTCCTGCTTCGTCGGGCGCGTCAGAAACGTTACGGTGAGCCACATAACCGTCGAGCCGGCCACTATCATCAACAGGCGCACGCCTTCGTATTCCCTTGCCCCGAGCGGGCTCGAGAAGAGCGCGGCGGCCGCCGCGAGCGAGCAGAGCATCGCCGAGATTTCGGACCATGCGTTTATCCTCCACCAGTACCACCTGAGCAGATACACCAGCCCGACTCCCGCCCCGATCGCCACCAGGAACTTCCATGCCCATTCTATCGAGGTCATTATGGAACTCGCCCACACCGCCAGCGCCGCCATCAGGATCATTCCGACCCGTGCGGCAAGAACGTAATGCTTGTCGCTGGCCGACGGATGGATGAACCGCTTATAAATATCATTCGCAAGATACGAGGCCCCCCAATGCAGGTGCGTGTCCACCGTCGACATGAACGCCGCCAGGAGCGAGGCCACCATCAGCCCTCGCATGCCGACCGGCAGAAACTCCATCATCATCTTCGGGTAGCCGAGTTCAGGGTCGGAAAGCTTCGGATACACAATGATCGAGATGAGGCCCACCAGAATCCACGGCCACGGCCTCAGCACATAATGCGCGAAGCTGTACCATAATATCGAAAGGCGCGCATGGCGGTCGTCGCGGCAGGCCATCGCCCTCAGCCCGATGTACTCGCCGCCGTCCGCATTACGAAACGCCCACCATTGCACCCCAAGATACACGCCAAACGTTATCAGCGCCAGTTGTCCCGCTCCCGGTTCCGGCGCAAACCGGAGGACCGACGCCGGCGCGGCCTCCGACGCTTGCATCAGCGGCCTGATATTTCCGATCCCGCCCACGTGCTTCACTGCCGCGATCGCCAGCACGATAGAGCCGGTCATCGCCAATGCAAACTGGAAAAAGTCGGTCACCACGACTCCCCACATCCCCGAAAGCACCGAATACGCAAGCGCGAGTATCACGAGCAGAAAGGTGAGCGCCGCCCCGGGCGACACTTCGCGCCCAAGCATCGAAATTGCGCCGACATCACTCAGCCCAAGCGTTACGACGCCGATCTTCGTCATCCCGAGAATCACCCATCCCAGCACGATGCAGTTGACCAGAATGGCGGAATATGCCGCCTTGAGTCCGCGCAAGAACGCCGCCGCCCGGCCCGAATAGCGAAGCTCGATGAACTCCACGTCCGTCAACAGGCCCGTCCGCCGCCACAGACGCGCATAGAAGAACGTCCACAGCATGCTGCTCATCACAAGATTCCACCAGAACCAGTTCCCGGCGATCCCCTTCGTCCGCACGATACCCGTGATCGCGAGCGGCGTGTCGGCGGCAAACGTCGTCGCCACCATCGAGGTGCCCGCCAGCCACCACGGCAGGCTCCGCCCCGACAACAGAAACTCGCTCATGCTCTTGCCCGCCCTCCGGGCAAGCAGGCCGCCAATCGCCAGCGCCACCACGCAATAGGCCGCGACCACTAACCAATCCACAAAATGCATAGCTGCATCATTTCCATTTTGCGATCCTCTCCCTGAAGAAGAGGGCAGGGTGAGGGACTTCGATTGTGGCTTTGCCGCGCTATGGAACGCGTAATCCTATCACCCGTAGGGGCGCGATTATCGCGCCCGCAATTCCC
>CAZEBC010000156.1:5638-9434 GCA_964510165.1 uncultured bacterium | reverse complement strand
TCAACCGACGATATCCAGAATGTCAGGAAGCGCCTTTATGACACCGTCGGGCTGAAAGCCAACGCATTCGGGGCGGTCCTGGCGCAGCGTGAGGCTTTGCCTGTCGCCCGCAAAGAGAACACACTTAAAGCCGGTCTCACGAGCCGGCGCCATATCGTTGCAGTTATCGTTGCCGATATAGACAGCCTGGCCCGGCTCGATCCCCATTGTTCTCAGTCGCTCGCGCGCTTTCAGGAAGATTGCAGGATTTGGCTTCGATATACCGAGCCGATAGGAGAGAAAGACGAGCTTGCGGTCGAAAAGGCGGCGAAGCGGATCGCCCTGGCATCCCGCGTGGCGAAGCAGGATGGAGAGCGCGATTGGCGTATAGAACTGCGAGTTCGATATGATCCCCTGGCGAAGCCCAAGCTTCCTTATGCCTTCAAGCGCGTCGAGCGCGCCGGGATACAAGTCCTTGGCCTGCTCGGCCATGTCAAAGAAGTACGCCACTTTCAAAGCCAATTCGAGGTCAACCCTGCCGTTCTCGGGAGGCCGATAGCCCTTTTTCTCCAGTTTCCTGAGTATTCTCAGCCAGATTCTTTCGATGCGGACCTCCGGATAGTCCAAGCCGCGACGGCGCTTGCGCTGCTGGGTTTTCGCTATCTCCAGTTCGTAGGCTCGCCGAAGGCTGTCGGCGGGGTTGCCGTCCAGGAACTCCTCCAAGCCGAATTCCGTGGCAGTGATGTTGAAGGCGCGAAGGTAGTTCTGGCGCTTTGCGTCGGGGCTTACCATGTCGCCTTTCGAATGTTCCATTATCGTGCCGTATATATCCCACAAGACTGCGGCAATGTTTTGGAGCCTGGGGCGGCGCTCGCTCAGGTCGGCGGGCACGGTGCAATAATTTCTCTCACGAAGCCGTCTCAGGGTTAGCGATTCGGCGTATTTCTGGATGGATTCATTCATAGCCATTTATATCATTATAACCAGGCATTCGCGAGAGTGTCTAACATACGCATCGGCATATCACAAACCGAGGATTGACTTACCTCTCTGAAACCCGCTATAATCGAACTAGAAAGGAGTACCGTCAATCGCGAGATGAAGAAATACGTTCTTGTAGCCCTTCTGACAGCCCTTATCTTATTCATTCCCTCGATGCTCCGGCCAAATCCAAAGGAAGACCCTAAGGCCACCGTTGTTTTCACAGGTGATGTCAATGGTCGGCTTGAGCCGTGCGGGTGAAGCGAAGAACAACTGGGAGGTCTTCCCAGACGAGACACCCTGGTGAAGCAGCTCCGCTCGTCGGGGCCGCCTTTGCTCGTAGTTGACAACGGGGATGTCAGTGCCGGGTACGGCCGCCAGTCGGAACTGAAGTATGAAACGGCCATGAAGGCGATGGCCGAAATAGGATACTCGGCGGTGAACGTCGGCGAGCAGGACCTCCTTCTTGGGATCGATTACCTCAGGTACGTCGTCGATTTTACGGGGATTCGCCTTGTTAGCGCGAACATCGTCGATTCTGAGGGTCAGCCGGCATTCGAGCAGTTCGTCCTGGACACGGTCAAGGATGAAGACACGCCACTGACTGCGGCCGTCATCGGCGTGATTTCGACAGAGTTCAAAGAGACTATCGAGGGGATAAACCCGACGCTGGTGGTGGAGGAATACGAGCCAGTACTGGAGCGTCTGGTCAAGGAACTTCGCCCACAGGCCGACCTGCTGGTCGTGCTCGCGCACATGAGCGACCACGAGTCGCGGGCGATAGCGCTGAGCCTTCCTGAGATCGATCTGATTATCGCCAGCCACAGCGGGGATGACCCGTTTCCGCTTCCTGAGAGCGAGGGCGACGTGCCCATCGCTTACGCGGGCGCCAAGGGAATGCATGTCGGTGTGGCCGACATTGCAGTGAAGGAATCTCGCGCGAAAATGGAGTCGTATGTGGTGCGAGCCCTGGACCAGAGTCTTGCGGACAGCCAGCGGATGGCGGCGATTCTGGATGATTACCAGAAGATGCTCAAGATCGAGAAATTGCTCGAGAGCTATCCGCGCCGGGACTATGGTGAGGCGGAGTTCGTTGGCGACAAAGGATGCATACGGTGCCACTCATTCTCGACGTGGCGGTTCAGCGGGTCAAAGCACGCGCACGCATTCGATCCGATCGCTGAAAAAGAGCGCCACTACGATCCTGAATGCGTGAAATGCCACACGGTCGGCTTTGGATACAAGAGCGGCTTCCTCACGCCTGAGGCGACGCCCGACCTTAGGCACGTTGGCTGCGAGGATTGCCACGGGGCTGGCAGCCGGCACATAGAGCAGCCGATGGAACTGGCATATGGCGAAGTCAAGCAGGAGATTTGCGTGTCGTGCCATGATACGGAGAACAGCCCCAAATTCAAGTACGACGACTATATCAAGCAGATAAAGCACAATTCTTTTTTCCTCTGCAGCGCAAGAATCTGCCATTGGTTCGAATAAGGCCGAGCGGCCCGAATTCCGTTGGCTTCCTCCAATTCATCGCGAACACATGTTGAGGAGATGTCTCCTCATGAAAATGCTGCGGCGCATGGTATAATCGTCGTCTGGTATGAAGAGACATTCCATCCTCGAAACGGTCATGGTTCTTGCCGCCTATGCGGTCCTTTCCTTATTGCTTACGTATCCGCTCATTCTGAACTTCTCAGAGGCGATCCCCGGCACGAGCGGCGACGGCCCGATGAATGTATGGAACCTCTGGTGGACAAAGTACGCTTTGCTCGATTTGAGAACAAATCCGTTTTACACAAATCACATATTCTATCCCGAAGGTGTGAGCCTTGCTTTTCATGCGCACACGTTCCTATTTGGACTGATTTCCATTCCATTTCAAGTCCTCTTTGACCTAGTGACTGCATACAACATCATAATAATCTTGTCGTTGACCCTGTGCGGGCTTGGCGCCTATGTGCTGGCAAAATATCTGACGGGAAACGCAGCGGCAGCGTTCATCAGTGGAATCATCTACGCTTTTTCACCGTACATATTCGCTCATCTTTCGGGGCATCTTAATTACGTCGCGGCTCAATGGATACCGTTCTACATATTCTTTCTCGTTCGAACGAAAGCGGAATCCGCATCGAGAGCGCGCAACGGCGTGCTTGCCGGGTTGTTCCTTCTTTGCGCCGGCTGGTCCGAATATACGTATCTCATTTTCCTGCTGATATTCACCGCTCTCTATGTCGGGTACGAGTTTGTGCTCGACAGGAGGTCTGTTTTTAACTCGTCGTTTATCAGAGGGTTCGCGGGATTGATGGCGGTCTTTCTTCTTGGTTTTTGGCCTGCCATCTATTTCGGGATAAAGGCGATTATTGAGGGAGAGTATCAGGAAATTATTGGGCCGGTGGGCGCGGATGTGTACGTTGCAGACCTTCTAAGCTTCATAATTCCTTCCGTTCATCATTCCATATGGGGCGAGTGCGCGCGGTTGATCGCGCGGCATTTTACAGGAACGCCGATGGAATGGACGGTTTTTCCCGGCTACGTAGTGACTGTGCTTGCCGTCTATGCTTTGGTGCAACGTTTTGCAAACAAGAGCACCGTCAGATTCTGGGGTCTTTGCCTCATCGTATTTTCAAGCATGGCCCTGGGTTCACACCTCCATGTGCTGGGAAGAGACACGAGGATTCCGATGCCATTCATCATCTTTGAGTCTCTTCCTGTCCTGAGGAACCTGCGGGCTCCGGGGCGCTTTGGTGTCATGCTTATGCTGTGTTTTTCGGTCTTGTCTGCATTTTCACTCGTTCCCCTCTTCGAGAGGATCAGAACACGGGCAGGGAAAGCT
>CAZEBC010000156.1:0-5538 GCA_964510165.1 uncultured bacterium | reverse complement strand
GCCCAGTGGATTTCCACTCTTCCCGTCATCGGAACGATAATAAAGCTTGAGGAGGGAACGCCGGTTTCCGTCACTCCAAATGACAAGCAGGTGGCGAGAGACCTCGCCAGGTTGCTCAGGATCAAGTACGTGGTCGTTCAGAAGCGTCATGCCGATGCCCCCGCCCACGATTACTTGCTGCGAGTGATGCCGATGAAGAAGATTTTTGAGGACGGCACAGTCATCGCGTACAGGATCGACCGCGGCTCGCCGGGCTGACGGAAATTACGCCAGCTCAGTGTGCACTGCGCAATGTGCCAGTTGGGCGAGCGAAAGGCCGCGCTGAAGCGCTTCGTTGGCGGCGTCGAGACGCCGCTGCGCCAGATGGGCTGTAGCTATCTTCATGTAATCAAGCGCGAGGGTTCCGGCGCGTTCCGCCGAGGACTTGCCAAGCGTTGCCGCGTCGCGGGCTTTCGCGAGGGCGTCGCGCGCGGCTGAGTCGGCCCGCTCAAACTGGTCCGCGTGGAGGTACCGCTCGGCGAGTTCGAGGTATGCGCGCGCAGCGTGGAGGAGATCGGGACAGAACTCGTCAGCCCTCAGCGTGTGCGCGACGCGGGTTTCCTGCCTCGCCTCCTGCAAGCGCGCTTCGACGCGGGAGCGCGATTCCTCCTTTGCCGATTCGATGCGGCGATTGATTGATTCGTGCGCTCTATCAAGCGCCGCGGCATGCTGTTTCAGGGCATCGGTGTTTTTAGCTTCGATTATCGCCGGAGTGCGTTCCGCGAGTTGGCGGAGTTCCTGGAATTCATCAGGGGCGAGCCTTTGCGCTGCGACGTCGGAGAGAACAGCCCTGAACACCGCGCGTTCGCCGGTCAAGGATTCGACAAGCTCTCGCCATATCCTGCGTTTTTCCTCGGCCTCGGCTCTGGCCTCGCCCGTTGCGGCATGGCTTTGACGGACCATCTCGAAACTGCCTTCGATGTCGCCCTCGATAAGCATATTATCGGCCTGTTCGAGGAGCGAGCGCGCCTTTTGAATCGACGGGGACTCCTCGCCGACGAAATCGAGTCTGGCGCACGCGTTAATGGTCTCGCGGGCGGCTGTCATCTTCAGCCGAAGCTGCCTGAGGTTTTCCTCGCGCTCCCGCTCGAAGCGTTCCCGCAGGAATTCGACTTGCCACGCCTTGGCCTTGGCGACGGCGAGGTCGCGCCCAAGCCCGTCGGCCACCTCTGCGCTCAACGCGCGGGGGCCTGCCGCCAGTTGTTCTTTCACTCGGTTGAGATCGAGATATGCGCCCTCGAGCATATCGGGCGCATAGCTGCCCGAGCATCTCTCGACGGCTGCTTGCACGGCGCGTTCTATTTCGGCAAGCTCCCCGGAGATGGTTCCGTGGAGCCGCTCCTTGCTCGCATCGACCGATGTTTCAACCAACTGAATGCCGCGCTCGATGGACTCGATGCATTCGTGCGTGTGTTCCAAATCGCGCCGCGCAAGAGCGGAGAGCATTGCCGAGGCCTGGGTGTGAAGGTCGCGAACGAGATCGGGACAGTAATGCATGGCGTCGAGTGAGGATGCGCGGGCTATCTGGCGAAACAGGTCGCTGGCCTTTGGCACAAGCTGCGCCCACGTTTCGCGGAAGCGGTTCTGATATCCGACCACGTCCTCGCTGAGTTTTCTTCGAGCCGCATTGACGGTTTCGATCGCGGCATCGGCCTGTCCCTCCGCCATCAGGTCGAGAGCATCGTCCACAAGGCGTCGGGCGTCTTCATAGGTCGAGGCGACATTGGGGTCAATGCCGGCGGCTGCGGTGGAGGCCAGCATTTCACGCGCGTCCGCCACGGCGGACTGCGCTTCCCGGAGTCCTTCTTTGACAGGCTCGACTCGCTCGCGGATTTCGGCCACCAGTTTTTCGCAGGAGGAGACGGCGTCCTGGAGGTTCTGGCGGCTCCTCTCGCACAGGGAGTTAACCATCCCGCGCTCGGCTGCAAAGAGCAGGGACATCCTGTCCGGCGTCAGCTTCAACGCGAGCGGAATGTCAAGCGATTGTATGCAAGCCGATGCCTCATCGGCCTTTCGAAACAATTCCTTCCAGATGCGCTCGGCCTCGAGCGCTCGGGGGATTATCTGTTCTCTGATCTGGCTGGCGGTGCTTTGAGCGAGTCCGATGCCTCGCTCATGTTCGTCGTTCTCGAAGCAGGACTTGGCCTCGTTGATGGCGTCCTTGCAGCGGAACAGGTCATCCATCACGTCTTGCGCAAACGCAAGAGCAAGCGCTTCTTCGAACGCGGCCGTCGCCATCCGTATTGACTCGCGCAGTCTGACGGTGAGCTTCGCTTTCTCCTCGGCGGCGTGAACGGAAATACGCTCGGCCTCGAGCGCCTTCGATTCGGCGTGCGTGAGACATTGACGGACATCATCCCACCGGGCAAGCCGCGCGCACGTTTCGGCCTTTTCAAGGAGACCGTAGGCCTCCTTCAGAAGCTCAGGGGCATAGTCTTTGGCGCCCGCTTTCCGCGCGCGGGCGATGACCTCTCGCATTTGGGCGAGGCTCGCGATGACCTGCTCCCTGCCGCGGTCTCTGCCGGGAGATAAGAGGCCCGTCTTCTCGACCAGTACGTTTCCCTGCTGGAGCAGCGCGCGAAGCCTTTCGACGTTGCGCTCGTTCAAACATTCGAGCGACGCGTCGCGTATCTGGGCGAGTTCTTTGAATTCAGCGGGGGCGTATTCGACGGCCCCGTCTTCCTCGAGGGAGTTTATCTTGGCGCGAAGGCTCTTGACCTGTTGAACCAGCTTGTCCCATTCCTTCTCAAAGGCGTCAGCCTTGGCGCTTGCGTCTTTGAGCAGGGTGACAGCGCGGCGCGCCATTTCAACAGCCTCTTCCTCGAACCCCGACTCGGCGTACTTGCGGGAATCCGCCAGTCTAGTCCTGGCCTCCTCGATCACGGCGGACACGGCCCGGCCGAATGGATGCGAGCGAACGGCTATCAGCGCGGTCTGGCCGACATCATATAGCTCCTCGTACTCGGAACGCGCGGTTGCACCCGTGCCCTCGAGCTTGATCGATTCGAGAATCGATTTTATCTCATCGGTCCCATGGTCTGGCCGTTCAGGCTGAGCCGCATACTGACGGCGAAGCGCGTCATCAAGAGCGCCGGGGCTGCACAGGACGGTCCTGATTTCCTTGCCCGAGGCCTGCCGAAGACTGCGCACGATGGCCTCCAGGGGACGCTCGCTGAACGGTCCGGCGACGGCCACCGAAAGCGTGTTTTCTTCCATCGCAATCGGAAGGGCGCGCAAGCTCAGGGCTATCGCCGGGGGGACAGCCGCGAGGGCCTTCTCGTCAATCCTGCGGGAGCGCAGGTCTATGAATTCGCATCCGTATACTTTTGCCAGAACAGCGCCCAATTGGTCACGGGAGATGTAGCCGAGCTTGAACAGGATTTCCTCCAAAGGCAGGTTGCGGAGCCTGGACTTCTCGACAACTTCCTCGAGTTCTCCGCGGGACAGAACACCTTCTTCGACCAAGACCTCGCCGATGTTCCTGTGAGTCTGTGCCATCGAGTCGCCCCTCATAGAAAGGCCTGGATTGCCATAGTATACACGCCGATTAGCGGCTATTATAGTTGATAGGTGACGAGAATTCAATACGGGAAACGTGCTCGCCGGAGCGCGTGATGGGAACATGACGGTCGCGAAATCGGAATTGCAAGGCGGGCCGAAAAGAGCTATAATAATCGAGTTGTGGAGTTATTCAGGCAAATAAGGGAGACCTATATACCATGTTAATGGATTTCATGCGGAGAAACACCAAGCGATTCCTCATCGTGACTACCGCGTTTGTGGTGCCGGCGTTTATCCTTTGGGGGGCGTTCCCCTCGCTTGGGACCAAGGAGACGCGCACAGTGATGGAAGTAGCCGGCAAGGAAGTTTCGCTGCAGGAATTCGCGAATTACTATCAGGGAATTCGTGAGACGGCTCGCCGCAATCTGGGGACCAATTTCACTCCGGAAATCGAGCGTATGCTGAATTTGAAGCAACAAGCGGTCGACAGGATGGTGCGCGAGCTATTGATCGGGGTGGAAGTCGAACGGCTCGACATTACGGTGTCAGATGAAGAGGTGCAGGAGACCCTGAAGCAGAACCCCTCCTTTTACACCGATGGCAAATTCGACGCCGCGAAGTGGAATGCGTGGATCGGCGACCCGCGAGTCAACTGGACGGGCCTGATCGAGCAGGAGCGCGAACTCCTGAAGATTCAGAAACTAATGGACCTGATACGTTCCCAGGCGCGCGTGACGGAATCGGAAATCCGAGATGAGTTCCAACGCCGCAACGAGAAGGTGAGCATGGAATACGTCACGTATGAGGCGGCCTCATATCTCGATGACATCGAGATCACGCCCGAGGAACTTGCGTCCTATTATGAAGAGCACAAGCGGGAGTACGTGGAGCCGGCCCAGGTGAAGCTGGAATACGTCGAGTTGAAGAAAGAGCCGAGCCAGATGGATTACGAGGACATCAAGACATTCGCCGAGGACGTGCTCCAGAAGGCTCGCCAGGGCGAGGATTTTGCCGAACTGGCGCAGACGTATTCCGACGACTCGGGGAGCGCCTCGAAGGGCGGCGACCTTGGCTTCTTCGGCAAGGGCCGAATGGTTCCCGAATTCGAGCAGACGGCCTTCTCGATGAAACCGGGCGAGATAAGCGATTTGGTGAAGACTCAGTTCGGCTACCACATCATAAAGGTGGAAGAGGTCAAGGGTGTGGGCGACAAGAAAGAAATCCACGCGCGGCACATTCTTTTCAAGGTGGAGCCGACCGAAGACACTCTGCTTTCGCTGGAGGAACAGGCGACTCGTCTGGCCTCAAGCGCGGCGAGGTCATCCTTTGACCAGGCGGCTTCCGAGATGGGCTTGACCGTGGCGACCACTCCACTGTTCGCGGAAACTTCTCCCATGATCCCCAATGTCGGCCCGGTCCGCGAGATTCTCGAGATTCTGCCCGGAATGCAGGAAGGCGCGGTGTCCGACGTGATCGAAGCTCGCCAGGCCTTCTATGTGTTTCGGGTAACTGAGCGAAAGCCCGAACGAATACCCGAACTCTCCGAGGTTGAAAGGCAGGCCCGCTCCGCATTGAGGGCGGCCAAGGCGCTCGACGTGGCGAAGGCGAAGGTCGAAGAACTTGTGGCCAGGGTAAATGAAAGCGGGCTTGCCTTTGACAAGATCGAGGGCGCGCCCAAGCCGAAACAGGTTGAGCCTTTCACGCGACGCGGTCGCCCAACAGAGTTGCCGTACGTGGAAGGGATGGTGGAGTCGGCGTTCGAGCTTGAGCCGGGAAAGGCTGCCGGCCCATTCGTCTCTCTGAATTCCGCGTATGTGATAAGACTAAAAGAGAAGATAGAGCCTGATTTCACCGAGTATGAGACGCAGAAAGAATCCATTCGCGACCGGCTTCTCATGCAGAGGCAGGAGCAGGTCCTCGAAGATTATACCGAGAGCCTGAAGCAGAGATACGAAGTCAAGATAAACGAAGAGTTGATGACGGCGGTGTAGGTGAAGT
>CAZEBC010000155.1:0-9480 GCA_964510165.1 uncultured bacterium | reverse complement strand
TTAAGAGGCCATCCCTATGGGAACTCAGAACCTCAGGCAACCGTTTTCCCTGACGTTTCACGGCACGAAGGCGCCTATCAGTTCGTCGAGGGATGGGACGCCGGATTGTTTTGCGGTTGTGCGGAGCTCGAGCATTCGTTCCCAATAGGTTGGCTTTCGTTCCGTGTAGATGATGCCGAGCGGCACGCGCTCCTTTTCGAGAGACACCTCGACGGCCTTGGCCTTGCTCGTGGGGTCATGCCCTTCGAGGTAGAATGTCCGCCGCTTGACTTCCTCGTAGCCCTTCATGCCTCGCCACGTGACGCACGGGCTTACTATATGAACCAGTGAGAAGCCGGGATGCTTGACTCCCTCGACGATGAGCGAGGCCAGGTGCTTGACGTCGCCGGAGTAGCCGCGCGCGACGAAAGAGACCCCATAGGCGAGCGCGAGGCTGACTGCGTCGAGCGGCTCGTCAATCGTGCCATAGAGGGTGGACGAGGTGATGTCGTCCAGCGGGGTGGTCGGCGAGGCCTGCCCCTTTGTCAATGCGTAGATGCTGTTGTCCATGATGAGATAGGTGATGTCCACGTTTCGACGGGCGGCGTGGGGGATGTGTCCGCCGCCGATGCTGAGGGCGTCGCCGTCACCCCCGACGGCGAGCACGGTAAGCTTGGGGTTTGCCATTTTGACGCCGGTCGCGATAGGGAGCGCGCGGCCGTGGATTGCGTTAAATCCGTACACGTTCACGTAACCGGGCAGGCGGCTGGAGCAGCCTATGCCCGACACCATGACGATCTGTTCGCGCGGGATGGCGAGTTGGGCAAGCGCCTGGTAGACGGCGGTGAGCACGCCGTAATTACCGCAGCCGGGACACCAGATGGGCTTGGTTTCCTTCTTGAATTCTTGACGCCTAGCAGCAGACACTTGTCGTCACCTCTTCCTTGATCTTCTCATAAATCTCGCTCACGGTAAACGGCCTCCCGCCGCTACGCTTAAGGAGCACGACGTCGGTGGGCAGGTCATAGTTCGCCCTGAGATATTTGAGGAACTGGGCGGAGTAGGACATCTCGACCACGATCAGCTTTCGGAGCGGCCTCAGGTACTCGCCGAACTCCTTGTAAGGGAGCGGATACAGCAGTTGGGGAACAAGCCCGGCCACGCTGACGCCCTCGGCCTGGGCGCGCAGCACGGCCTCTTTGATCGCGCCCTTCGAGGAACCCCAGCCGATGACACCGATCTCGGCCTCGGGCGAGCCATACCGCCGGCTGTGTTTCCATTGGCTCTTGAGGGCGTCGAGCTTGCGGAAGCGCTTGGCGTTCATGGCCTCGTGCATCTCGGGCTGGCCCGCCGGGTTGCCAAGCTCGTCATGCTCGATGCCCGCCGCCGTGTATTCGCCGTTCTTCATGCCCGGAAACGACATGGGCGAGATGCCGCTCTCGGTGAGCGCGTAGCGCTTGTAGTCGCTGAGTTCCTGGGGAGTCGGCGCCAGGCGCTCGCATATTTTTATCAGGTTCTTGTCGAAGCGAGGTACCGACTCCTTCCTCTGCCCGATGAACTGGTCGGACAGGATGATGACCGGTATCTGATACTCCTCGGCGATGCAGAAGGCGTCCATCGTGACGTGGAAGCAGTCTTCGACGTCGGCGGGGGCGATGACCGCGCGGGGTGCGTCGCCGTGGGTGCCGAACAGCGCCTGCTGGAGGTCGGCCTGCTCGGTCTTGGTCGGCATGCCGGTGCTCGGGCCGACGCGCTGGACGTCAACGATCACGAGCGGGATTTCGGCCAGCGAGGCAAGCCCGACCATCTCATTCATGAGCGAGAGACCCGGGCCGGACGTGGCGGTCATGGCTCGTTTGCCCGCGAATGAAGCGCCGAGCGCCATGCCGATGGCGGCGATCTCGTCCTCGGCCTGAATCCATGTGCCATCATACAGCGGCATCAGCCGCGCGAGATATTCCATGATTTCCGAGGCGGGCGTGATCGGATATCCGGCAAAGAAGCTGACCCGCGCCGCCAGCGCGCCGAGCGCGACGGCCTCGTTGCCGGAGATGACCATTTTGGGGTCGGATTTGGCGTAGGAGAACGCGATGTTGTCGCGCCTATGGATTTCCTCGCGGGCGTATATTGCGCCGGCGTCGAAGGCGCGAAGGTTCAACTCTGCGAGGCCCGCCCCTTTCCGCTCGAACTTTTTCCTGAGGGCACTTCGAATCGCCTGGACGGGAAGCTCGAACATCTCGGCGAGCATGCCGAGCATCACCATGTTCTTGCCGGGGCCTCGGCCGGTTTGCGCGGTTGCCATCTCCTGAAAGGGGACCTTGTATATGATCGGGTTGGCCGAGCGGTCAAGGGGGATATCGTCATCGGGCGTGGGATCGTTGGCTTCACAGAGAATCACCGCGCCTTTTCGTATCTCCATTTCCGACTGAAACTTTTTGTAGTCAGCCCAGTTGAATGCGACGAGGATATCGAGCTTGTCGCCCTGTGAGAGGACCGGGTTTTCACTTATTCGCACCTTGCATGAGCTTTCGCCGCCGCGAATCTGCGCGCCGAAGCTCTTGAGCATGAAGCAGTAAAGCCCTTCGCTCGCGGCGGCCCACACGAGGAAGTCGCCTGCAACGATTACGCCGTCGCCGCCGCTGCCGACAATGCCTATCGTCAGGTCTTTGGCTCTGTTGTCGGGCATTTGTAACTCCTTCCTATATCTATTCTTGCACCGGCAGAAGCGAGAAGCGATTCATGATGACATCATCCCATTAAAACTATGGCATTCTGAGGGAGTTATCGCTAAAAGGGAGGCGGTCGAGGGCGACGGAGAGTGCGCCGTAGAAACCCACCTTATCGCCCAAGGCTGCGGGAACAATCGAGACGAAGCCCGCGAGGTGCGCCTGAGCGCGTTCCTTTACGGTCCGGCGGACCGTCTCAAACAGCATCGCTCCCATCTTCGAGAGACCTCCGCCGATAATGACGATCTCGGGATTGAGGAGGTGAATGGCCGAGGTGATGCCGAGGCCCAGATAATCTGCGGCATCGAGCAGGATTCTTCCTGATATCGGGTCACCCCGCCGCGCGGACAGGACAACTTCTTTGGCGGTGAGCTTACCTTTCTCGCGAAGGATTCGAGCGAGGGGCGAGTTCGGCTTTCGGGCGGCCTCTCGGTTGGCGCGCCTGGCGATGGCGGTCCCCGAGGCGAGCGCCTCGAGGCAGGCGCGTCCGCCGCAGTTGCACTTCGGCCCTCTTCGGGCCATTACGATATGCCCGAATTCGCCCGCCGAATAGTTTGTGCCGCGATAGAGCTTGCCGTCGAGGATGATGCCGCATCCGATCCCCGTGCTCATGGTTATGTAGAACACGTTCTTGAAGCCTCGACCGGCTCCGAAGCGGTGCTCGGCAAGCGCGGCGGCATTGGCGTCGTTCTCGACGAAGGCTGGCACGGTGAAATGTTCTTCCAGCTTGCGCTTCAGTGGGTAGGCGTCCCAATCGGGAAGGTTCGGCGGCGAATAGATGATTCCGGTTTCGGAATCGAGGGGGCCGCCGCAGCCCACGCCGATGCCGCGCACATCGGCGACCTCAATGCCGTGTTTGCTCGTCAGGGTTTCCATGAGACGAACGATACGGGAGAAGACGGCGTCAGGGCCTTGCTCGGCGCGGGTCGGCGTGCGCGAGCGTCCGATGAGGTTGAGTTCGTGGTCGAACAGGGCCGCCGCCAGCTTGGTGCCGCCGATATCGAGCGCGAGGATATGTCCGGTTTGCTGTGCGTTCATATGCGGCGGACATTCTATAGCACGCGCCGCTCACATATCAAATGCGGGCGTGTCAGCGACAGGCTGTATAAATTTGACTATTTGACGGGACAGGATATAATAAGCGGCAATCTGAAAAGTGAGACGAGCATCCGGGGGCGCCGGCGGGGAACCAAAGGGGGTGCGACAGCATGCCTACCTACGTGATGCTCACCACACTGACCGACGAAGGCAGGAAGACGGTAAAAGAGAAGCCGGACAGGATCAAGGAAGTGAACAAAGAAGTAGAGGGCATGGGCGTGAAGATTCTCGCGCAGTACGCGTTGCTGGGGCAGTATGATTTTGTGAACATACTGGAGGCTCCGGACAACCAGACGATAGTCAAGGTCGCCATCGAACTGGGGGCACGGGGCACGCTCCAGACGACGACATTGGGCGCCATGTCCCTCGATGATTTTATCAAGAGCATCAAGAAGAAGAAGTAGCCAAGAGAACGAACTGTCAAGTCCCGCCGCGCCCCTGGATGAAATTTGATATCGGACGAATGGTTTGGATCGAGTTTGCAAAACGGGCGGCTGCATGCTATAATGAGGCTGATTCAAGGCGGCGCGGGCCGCCATCTTTATTGTGGAGGTGAAATCGTTGAAAAAAGAAATTCATCCGGAATATCATGAGGTGACGGTGTCGTGCGCGTGTGGAAACAAGATACAGACGCGCTCCACAAAGAAGAGTATATCGGTGGATATCTGCTCGAACTGTCATCCGTTTTTCACCGGGAAGCAGAAGCTGGTTGACACCGAGGGAAGAGTGCAGAGATTCCGCCGCAGATACAACATCAAGGATTAGCGCGGAAATTGGCCGGGCGATTTGCGAGAGATGAATGCCGCCTGGCCGATTTTGTTTTATGACGAATTATGGAAGTCAGCCCCAAGGTTAAACTTCTGCATCATACCGACGAGCCGGAGCGGACGGTCGCGCTGGCGGCCAAGCTGTGTTATTCACCCGCGACAATCGGGGGGCTCAGCGAACGCGTGAGCCGGGGCGAGGTAAAGCAATTCCTTCGGAAACTGCTCGACATGGGCCATCTCTCCCCATTCGAGCATGCCAGCTTCACGTTCGGCGTCGAGGGGATATCGCGGGTGACAAGCCACCAGTTGGTACGTCACCGGATCGCCTCGTACTCACAGCAGAGCCAGCGCTACGTCGAGAAGATGGAGCAGTTCGAGTATATCGTGCCGCGCTCGATCGGAAAGAAGAAGGGGCTGAAGACACGGTATGAGAATCTGATGCAGGAGCTTCAGGCGGCGTACCGGGAGTTTGTGGATGCCGGAGTGCCCGCCGAGGATGCCCGCTACGTGCTTCCCGGCGCAGCCGAGACCAAGCTGGTCGTGACGATGAATGCGCGCGAGTTGAGGCACTTCTTCCGCCAGCGCTGCTGCACGCGGGCGCAGTGGGAGATTCGGAAGATGGCGGAATTGATGCTCGGAGAGGTCAGGCGCGCGGCCCCGGCGCTGTTTGCCGACAGCGGCCCTCCCTGCGAGGCGGGGTATTGTCCGGAGGGTGAGATGAGCTGCGGGCGCGTGGCCGTCCGGGAGGCGGGAGGAGATTCCGAGCGGGCGCCACAGGGTTGAAAACGATGCTTCTTGATACACTTAACAAAATGGAAGGACGATACAATGAGCTGAACCGGCTCATGAGCGATCCGAGCGTGGTCGGCGATCGGGCGAAGTATCAGAAACTGGCCGAAGAACATGCCGATCTTTCGACCCTCATGGATGAAGTACGGGTGTATCGAAAGCTGCTGGCTGATCTCGAGGCGGCCCGCGAGATACTTCGGGCCGAGACTGACGAGGAACTTCGCGGCCTGGCAGAAGAGGAGAAGGCCCATGCCGAAGAGCGCTTGGCGGCGGTCGAGCGCGAGCTTAAGCTTATGCTCACTCCCCGCGACGAGCTTGACGCGAAAGACGTCATCATGGAAATTCGCGCCGCGACCGGCGGCGAGGAGGCGGCTCTTTTTGCGGCCGTGCTGTTCCGCATGTACACCCGCTATGCCGAATCGAAGCGCTGGCGCTACGAGATTTTGAGCAGCAGTCCGACCGGCATTGGTGGCTTCAAAGAAATCATTTTCTCCATCGGCGGGAAGGACGCCTATGGCAGCTTGAAGTACGAGAGCGGGGTGCACAGGGTTCAGCGCGTGCCGGTGACGGAGGCGAGCGGCAGGATTCACACCTCGACGGTGACCGTCGCGGTGTTGCCCGAGGCTGAGGAGGTCGAGATTTCCATTGACCCGAAAGACCTCAAGGTTGACGTGTTCCGCTCGTCCGGGCCGGGCGGCCAGAGCGTTAACACGACGGACTCGGCAGTCAGGATAACTCACCTGCCGACGGGCCTTGTCGTAAGCTGCCAGGATGAGAAGTCGCAGCACAAGAACAAGGCGCGCGCGCTCCGCGTGCTCAGGTCACGTCTGCTTGCGGAAAAGGAGCGCCGACAGGCGGAGGAAATCTCGGCGACGCGGCGCAGCCAGGTGGGCACGGGCGAGCGCAGCGAGCGCATTCGGACCTATAACTATCCCCAGAACCGTGTGACCGACCACCGCATCGGACTGACGCTTCACAAGCTCGAATCGGTGCTGGACGGCGATATCGAGGACCTCATCGAGGAACTCCGATTAGCCGAGCAAGAGGAAAAGCTGAAGGCGGTTTGACCATGCACACCCCGGCGTCTCACGCCAAGGGTAGTCAGTCAGAAACAATTCTTGAGGCTGTCCTGCGCGCCGAACGGCTGCTCAAGGAGTCGGGCGCGACCGAAACCCCTCGGCTCGACGCGGAAGTCCTGCTTGCCGATCTGCTCGGAATCTCCCGCTCGAAACTCATTGCCCTGTATCCAAGACGATTATCCCACGAAACGAGCGATTCATTCTTATCCCGTGTCGAGAGGCGCAGACGCTCCGAGCCGGTCGCTTATATCGTCGGGCGCAAGGAGTTCATGGGATACGTCTTTCGCGTTGACAGGCGCGTGCTGATCCCGCGGCCCGAAACCGAGACGCTTGTTGAGCACGCGGTCGAACTGGTGCGCCGGAGCGAATGCAGTGGCTCAAGGATTCTCGACATCGGCACGGGAAGCGGCTGTATTGCCGTCTCGCTTGCGCTGCTTCTGCCGGACGCGCGGATTCACGCAGCGGACGTGTCGGGGCCGGCGCTTGAGCTAGCGCGCGAGAACGCGCACGCGCATCGGGTCGAGAAGCGGATAACGTTCCATCTCAGCGACGTGTACTCGGGCCTGCCTGAATCCCTCAGGAACTCATTCACCCTCATCGTTTCGAACCCGCCGTATGTTCCGGACGGGGCTCATCCGGCGTTGCCGAGAGTCATCCGCGAGTATGAGCCGGCCTCCGCTCTTCTGGGGGGACCGGACGGACTTGACGTGGTGCGGGCAATAGCGGCGGGCGCTCCGGCCTTTCTGTCGCCCTCCGGAATGCTGGCGCTTGAGATCGGAGAGGGCCAGGCGTTGAAAGCGGGCGAAATCCTTGAAGCGAGCGGGCTTGAGGTCGCCGGGGTCGTGCGCGATCTCTCTGGCAAACAAAGGGTGATAACAGGACGAAAAGGCAAGTGAGCGAGAAGAGACCACCGTTAATCCGCGAGATGCCCCCGGCCGAGCGTCCGCGCGAGCGGCTCGCCAAGCGGGGCGCGAGTTCCCTCAGGACTGCGGAACTGCTGGCAATCCTGTTCAGGACGGGCACCCGGAAGCTGAACGCGGTTGAGCTTGCGGAGGAGATGCTGCATGAGTTCGGGACACTCGAGGCGATATCGCGGGCCTCGACGGACGAGCTGTGCGAGTTCGAGGGCATCGGATTCGCCAAGGCCGTCGAGATACAGGCGGCCTTCGAGCTGGGCCGGAGGCTGGCTGCGGAGTCTATGGGGAAACGTCCGGTCATAAAGTCGGCGAAGGATGTCTTCGAGCTGATGGCGCCGGAGATGCAGTCGTTGGATCGCGAGCACTTCAAGATCATCTTGCTCAACACAAAGAATCACGTGATAAAGACGCATACGGTCTCAATCGGCTCGCTCAATGCGAGCGTCGTGCATCCGCGCGAATGCTTCGGGCCGGCGATTACCGCGAAATCGAACGCGGTCATTCTGGTGCACAATCATCCGAGCGGCGACGCGGAGCCGAGCCCCGAAGACATGAGTCTGACACGGCGGTTGATGTCCGCGGGGGATTTGCTCGGCATAAAGGTTCTTGACCATGTTATAATAGCAGGAAATAAGTATGTGAGTATCTCCGACAAAGGAGTGAAATAGCATCCGCATCCCGATTGCCAAAGAAGGCTTCAGAATAACCGCGGTTTTTGCGGGAGTCGCGGCCGTGGGTCTGGCGTTGCACCCCGTGATCATGTGGACGGGGGTAGCGCTTGCGGTTTTCTCCCTCTATTTTTTCCGCGATCCCGAGCGGACAGTCGTGGCGGAGCCGGGACAGATTTTTGCGCCCGCCGACGGGAGAGTGCTCTCCATCGAAGAGGTCGAGGAGAAGGAATACATGGGCGGGCGCTGCAAGAGGGTGGGCATTTTCCTTTCGATACTGGACGTTCACATAAATCGGTCGCCGCTCGCCGGAAGGATCGGCCTGGTGCGGTATCGCCCAGGCAAGTTCTCTGCCGCGTATTCGATTGACGCTTCGACGGTCAACGAGAGCAATGCGATCGGCATCGAGGGCGAGATAAGGGTTTTGGTGAAACAGATAGCCGGCGCGGTCGCGCGCAGGATTATCTGCTGGTGCAAGCCGGAGCAAATGGTGCGTGCAGGAGAGCGGATAGGGATGATACGGTTCGGCTCGAAGACGGAGCTTTATTTGCCGCTCGGGTGCGAGATACTGGTTTCGGTCGGACAAAAAGTGAAGGGGGGTCTGAGCCTGGTGGCCATCTACCATGAGACGCTCAAGAAAAAAACGTAAATACGTGAACATCCTCCCCAGCCTGCTGACGATCGGCAACATGTATCTCGGGCTGCTCTCAATTGTGTACACGATCAATGACAGGTTTGAGCTTGCCGGCTGGATGATACTGATTGCGCTGCTGTTCGATGGCAGCGACGGCCATATTGCGCGCATTACGAAGAGCACGAGCAACTTCGGGAAGGAGCTTGACTCGCTCGCGGACGTGGTGACCTTCGGCGTTGCGCCGGCGCTCCTGGTGTACAAGAGCATATTGCAGGGCTATGAGCAATTCGGCGCATTCCTTGTGACCGTCTATGCGATTACGGGAGCGCTCAGGCTGGCAAGGTACAACGTTCAGAGCGGTTCGGTCGTCAAGACATTCACCGGACTGCCGATCCCCGGCGCAGGCTGCCTGCTCGCCTCGATGGTGCTGATGAAACTGAAGTATGAACACCCACTCGCGGAGATATATCTGCCGCCGTTCATGGCAATGTTCGTTGTGGCGCTGGGGTTCTTGATGGTGAGCAGGGTGCCGTATCCGAAACGCGAGCTTTTTCTGGTTCGCCGGAATCGCGCGCTTCAGTACACTTTCATCATCATATTGCTTGCCAGCTTGATAAAGCTGAGGCCCACATTATTTGTGTTCCTGCTTTTTCTGGCGTACGTGACGATCGGTCCGCTGAACTATCTGGGCCGGAGCCGGACTCAAAGGGAACAGCCCCAGCAGGAACAGGAGGAGGCCCTCACGTAGAGTGTCTAGAGGCTGTCCCGTAATTGTAGGGGCGCCCCTATGTGGGCGCCCGGGCGGCCACGCAGGGCCGCCCCT
>CAZEBC010000154.1:6760-9631 GCA_964510165.1 uncultured bacterium | reverse complement strand
CTCCTCTTCGGCTCATCACGGGCCACAGCAAGAAAAGCTGTAATTCAATGTTCTATAATCTGCCGTGGGTCCGCGAGGCGGAACGGCACGAACTGTGGATCAACCCCATCGACGCCGAACGGCGGGGCATTCGGAATGGCGACATTGTCAAGGTTTCGAACAACGTCGGCGCAACTCTCCTGCCCGCGCGCGTGACCGAACGCATCGTTCCCGGCGTGGTCAACATCGACCAGGGTATCGAATTCCATTTTGATGCGGACGGAGTCGAGACCCAGGGCTGCGCCAACGCGGTTTGCCCCGACATCCACACATCAATCGACATCACCCCGTACAACTCCACTCATGTGCAAGTGGTGAAGCATCAGGGCGCGGAGGCGATAAGAGAAACGGTCAAAAAATCTACAACCAGATACCAGACACCCGTTACCAGAGACCGTGACGGTCAACTTTCCTTCTATTACGACCAAACGCGCTGCACCGGCTGTCACACCTGCGTGGTCGCCTGCAAGGATTGGCACGATCTGCCAGCCAAACTCGTCAACTGGCGAAGGGTGACCACTCGCGAGCAAGGCACGTTCCCGGACGTACGCGTGAGCCACCTTTCCATCTCATGCCTCCACTGTGAGCGACCGGCGTGCGCCGATCTCTGCCCTGAGGACGCGATTACCAAGCGCTCGTCTGACGGCGTAGTTCTCATTAACGCCGATAAATGTACCGGCTGCCGAGCCTGTGAGGCCGCGTGCCCATACGGGGCGATTCAATTCCGCCCCGATGCCGACTCCAAGGCCGAGAAATGCGATTTCTGCGCAGACCGTTTGGACCAAAACGAGCCGCCCATATGCGTGGCTTCTTGTCCGATGCGCGCGCTGGATTATGGCCGGCTCGATGAACTCCTGCTCAGGCCGGGCGTGATGGCAAGCATTCCTGAACTGGCGGACGACGGGCAAACCGGTCCGTCGATCGTCATGAAGCCAAAGCCGTAGCTACAAAACCTGTGTTCGCCTACTTGGATAAGATTGGCAACCGTAGGGGCGCACGGCGGTTGCCCTCATTGGCATCAGAATGCGCTCCCACATTGCCTTGACAATTCCTCTCGCAAGGAATAGAATTATGTGTGTATGGCGGCGTAGCCAAGTGGTAAGGCGGAGGTCTGCAAAACCTCTATTCCCCGGTTCAAATCCGGGCGCCGCCTCCACGCTGATTTGCGACCCCTCGGGTCGCTATTTTTGTTGCCGTAGAAAGGCGCAGCACAACTCGAAATTCGGAACCCGAAACTCGAAACCATTCGTTAGCGCCGGGGTGGCGGAATCGGTAGACGCAAGGGACTTAAAATCCCTGGGTGGTTTCCACCGTGCGGGTTCGACTCCCGCCCTCGGCACCAAGTGGTTCGGAAACAGTATGAATTCTTCGTGGTAGTCACTGAGATTGTGGTCGTGCAAATTATTGTGAGACGGGGGATGGCGTTGCTTGCTATTTCCTTCGGTACAAGTGAAACCTTCCGACCTCTTTTTCAAGCTCGTAATTCTCTGAAATGTATTGCCTGATCTCGGGAAAATCGCGCGCAAACTTCTCCGTCTCCGGGTCGGGGACCGGAATCTCCTGCTCATAGAAATCGTCGAAAATGTAAAGCTTCGGCTTGGTCTCCTCGAGATCCTCCAGCAGTTCTTCCTTCTCCTCCTCCGCCAGCGAGTTGAAAATCAGATAACTGTACTTCGACGGGAACTTTCGGTCGGCCAGGAAATTGAACATCGTCGTGCATGGGGCGCCGAAGACATAGTCATCCTCATTTGTGTTCGCTCGTATGTATTCCACTATCTCTTTCATCTGGTCGCGAATCGCAGCATTGATATAACCCCCGCCTTTGTCGCCCCTGATCTTCTTCAAAGCCCCAGGTTCTTTGCCGTACGCCATTGAAACATAATCGGAGCTGTCTCGCTGCAAACGATAGATGAAAAGCGGCTTTCCCGCATATGGCACGAGGAAGAACAAGCCAACGCCCACAAGAATCCCCGCCTTTCTCCGTCGCGCAGCAAGCTCGGGATTCACCATCAGCCCAGCGGCCCATCTGTATACGAGATAGGCGGCATACCCCACCAGCGCGAGCCAGGGAAACAACACCATCTGAAGATGCGCCCGGTCAATAAAACTGATCAAGGACATGAAATTATAAATGTTGAACAGCGCCAACGTGAACGGGATGAAACCTTTCCTCAAGTCCAAGAGATACGCTCCCATGTCCCGACCCTTAGTGAGCAAGGCGACAAACAATATGGAACAAACAAGCAGGGAGAAGTAGTAAAGTGGGCCTATCAGCTTCGGGTTCTCGCAGTAGCCAAAATCGCTCCGCGAGAAGTCCGACGGAAAATTGACAATTCGACCCAATTCAGGGCCTATCGGAAGCGTCAGCAAGGTCATAAGAACCAGTACACATATTGATGCGACCGTGCTGATGCGCAACGCTCTCTGCGACTTGCTGAAAATAAAGAGGCCGACTATCGTTCCACATGTCAGCAGCGTCCAAAAGAAAAAACGGATGCTTTGGTTTGGGAACTTCACCTCAGGCATGATTTCAACGTAGGTCTGCTTGAAATTCTCCTGGAGAGAATGCAGCAGCAGGATCATCGTGGTAAATTCTTGCCATCCGATCAGATTGCAGAAATACACATACCAGGGAGTAACCGCTACCACAAACCCACTCACCAGCACCAATTCTCTTACAGCCAAATCGCGAAACAGCCGCCGAAAGTCGCCGTGGCTTCGCGAAGGCGCCATCGCACGAAAAAGGATTATCAATACAAGCAGGTTGACCACCAGCACCGGCAAGAAGAATATCGAAAACGTCTTTGCGTCAATCCCGGCTTCCGACACGTA